>JBBQCA010000106.1:0-11028 GCA_038318315.1 Burkholderiales bacterium
CTCCACGCCCTCGCGCCTTCCTCGTCGAACGCCTTCACCGGCTATGGCGACGGATATGTCGAGGTCAACGCGGTGCGGTTCGAGCACAGCATCCTGGTCGTGCCCGATCGGCCCGTCGTCGAATGGACGGTGGCGAACTTCGAGGAGCTTTCGGCCGAGAGCTTCGCCGCGGTCGCTGCAGTCGAGCCCGAAGTGGTGGTCTTCGGCAGCGGCGCGCGCTTGCGCTTCCCGCATCCGCGCCTGACCGCGCCGCTCATCTCGCGCGGTATCGGTGTCGAGACCATGGACGTGCATGCGGCCTGCCGCACCTACAACATCCTGATGGCGGAAGGCCGCAAGGTCGCAGCGGTGCTGTTGATCGAAGCGACCGGCGCGGCGACCTGATGGTCGAACCGTCGATAGTCACGAACCGGTATCGCAACGCCCTGCTTCTGCTCGCCGTCGTGCTGGCCCTGGTCTGGTTCGGCGGCCTCGGCCACCGCAAGCTGATCAAGCCCGACGAAGGCCGCTACGCTGAGATTCCACGCGAGATGGTGGCCAGCGGCGACTGGCTGACGCCGCGCCTGAACGACCTCAAGTATTTCGAGAAGCCGCCGCTTCAGTACTGGACCACCGCGGCCGCATACGAGAGCTTCGGCGTCAGCGAATGGACCTCGCGCCTGTGGACCGCGCTCACCGGATTTCTCGGCGTGCTCGTGGTCGGCTACACCGCGTCGCGTCTCTACGGGGGGCACGCCGGGCTCTATGCGGCGACCGCGCTCGCGAGCAGCCTGGCCTACGTGCTGCTCGCGCACTTCAACACGCTCGACATGGGGCTCTCGTTCTTCATGAGCGTGACGCTGTGCGCGACGCTGCTCGCGCGATCGGCACGTGCCGAGGTCGATGCGCCCGACGTCCATTGCGGCTCCACGCCCGACCGGGCGCAGGCGCGCGCCGCGCGCTGGATGATGCTCGCGTGGGCGGCGATGGCGCTGGCCGTGTTGTCCAAGGGCCCGGTGGCCGCCGTCCTCTCGGGCGGCGCGCTCGTCCTCTATGTCCTGTTCACGCGCGACTGGGCGCTGCTCAGGATGCTCGCACCGGTGCGCGGCCTGGCGATCTTCCTCGTGATCGCGGCGCCGTGGTTCATCGCGGTTTCGCGCGCGAATCCCGAGTTCGCCCACTTCTTCTTCATTCACGAGCACGTCGAACGTTTTCTCACGACCGAGCACAAGCGCGAGGGGCCGGTCTGGTACTTCGTTCCGGTGCTGTTGATCGGCCTCCTGCCGTGGCTGTCGATCGCATGCAGCGCGGTTGCGCGGGCGTGGCGAACGCCAGCGCGCGCGGGCTTCTTTCCCGCGCGCATGCTGCTGGCCTGGTCGCTCGTGATCTTCGTGTTCTTCAGCGTGTCGGGCTCGAAGCTGCCGTCGTACGTGTTGCCGATGTTTCCGGCGCTTGCGCTCTTGATCGCAGGCGAGTTGACGCGCATCGACCTGCGCACCTTGAAAAAGCACCTGATCGGCATCGCCGCGCTGGCCGCGATCGCCTTCATCGCCGTCGTGTTCATCGAGCGCTTCATCGATAGCCGCGAGAACGCGGCGGCGGTCGCCGCCTTTCGCAGCGCCGCGCTCGTCAGCATGGCGACATGGCTGGTCGGCAGCGTCGCCGCGGTCTGGCTCGCCACACGTGCGCGTGCGAGCGCCGCGATCCTTGCTGCGGGATTCGCGGCCCTCCTCGGCTGGTCGTCGCTGCTGCTCGGCCACGAAGCGCTCGGCCGCGGCATGTCCACCTACGATCTCGCGCGCAGCATGAGGCCCTACATCGAACCGAATGTGCACGACGCGACCCCGATCTACAGCGTCGGCATCTTCGAGCACACACTCGACTTCTATCTGCAGCGGACCGTGACCCTGGTCGCGTTTCGCGATGAACTCGACTTCGGCCTGACCCAGGAACCGGGCAAGGGCATTGCGACCTTGCCCGAATTCGAGAAGCGCTGGTCGCAGGACCGCGCACCGCTGGCGGTCATGGACCGCGACCTTTTCGATAAACTCACGACCGATGGATTGGCCATGCGCGTGGTCGCCGACGACGGCCGACGCCTCGTGGTCGCCAAGCCCGGCGCCCCGTCAATCACACCAACGAAAGCCCAACCGTGAATCCGGCCAGTCTTGCCCTGATCCTCTCCGGCGTTTTCCTGAACGCCATCGCGCAACTGTTGTTGAAAGCCGGCGTCAACAACGTGACCACGGCCGTCGGCTCGTTCGCGTTTTCGGCGGAAAACATATTGCCGATCGGCATGCGCCTGGCCACGCAATGGCCGATCATCGGCGGCCTCGCATGCTATGTGCTGAGCGTCGTCGTATGGATCCTCGGACTGTCGCGCGTCGATGTATCGATCGCCTATCCGATGCTGTCGATCGGCTATGTGTTGAATGCGTTCGGCGCGTGGTGGCTGTTCGGCGAAGCGATGACCGCGCAGCGGCTCGCGGGAATCGGCATCATCATCGTGGGCGTGTATGTACTTGCGCGTAGCGCCTAGCCGCATCGCATGAGAACGTCGACCCCATCTATCGAGCATCGATGAGCGCCCATCCCAAGACCCTTGCTGCACAGGAATTCCTGCCCTTCACGCGACCGACGATAGACGAGGCGACGATCGCGGGCGTCGTCGACGTGCTGCGCTCGGGCTGGATCACGTCGGGGCCGAAGGTCAGGGAGTTCGAGGCACAGTTGTCGGCGTATTGCGGCGGCCGCCCGGTGCGCGCGTTCAACTCGGGCACCTGCACGATGGAGATCGCGCTGCGCATCGCGGGCGTCGGCGCGAACGATGGATCCGATGAAGTCATCACGACGCCACTCACCTGGGTCTCAACCTCGAACATCGTGCTCGACGTGGGTGCGAAGCCGGTGTTCGCCGACATCGATCCGGTCACGCGCAACATCGACCTCGATCGCGCCGAGGCGGCGATCACGCCGAACACGCGCGCGATCATTCCCGTCGATCTCTCGGGGCTTCCGGTCGATCGCGATCGGCTCTACGACATCGCGCGCCGCCATCGCCTGCGCGTGGTCGAGGACGCCGCGCAGTCCTTCGGCAGCAACTGGAACGGCAAGCCGGTCGGCACGACCGGCGACTTCGTCTCGTTCAGCTTTCACGCGAACAAGAACATCACGACCATCGAAGGCGGCTGCCTGGTGTTGAACGACGAGGCCGAAGCGAGGCTCGCCGAGCAATATCGTCTGCAAGGCGTGGTGCGCTCGGGCCTCGACGGCATGGAAGTCGAGCGCGTCGGCGGCAAGTACAACCTGACCGATGTCGCGGCGCGTGTCGGTCTCGGACAGTTGCCGCATCTCGAAGCGTTCACGCAGCGACGCCGCGAGCTCGCACGCCACTACTTCCATTGCGCTGATGCGGACCTCTTTGCAGAGATCGATTGCCGCCTGCCGGTTGCGGACTTCACGCAAAGCAACTGGCACATGTTCCAGGTGATCCTGCCCGAAGCGCACCTGGCCCGTCGCGGCCTGAAGCGCGCCGATGTGATGGCCGCGCTCAACGATCGCGGCATCGGGACGGGCGTGCACTATCCGGCCATCCACCTGTTCGCGCTCTATCGGCGGCTCGGATGGAAGGACGGCGACTTTCCGCATGCGGAATACGCGGGCCGCAACACCTTGACGCTGCCGCTGTTCCCGACCATGACGACCAGCGATGTCGAGCGCGTCGTCGCCGGTCTGCAATCGGTGCTGCGCGGTACATGAAGCGCGTACGACCATGAGCGAAATCCAGACGCGTTTGCCCGACATGCCGCTCGCCGTCGATCGCGTCGATGCCACGACACCCGTCGCGACGCGAATACGCGGTGCGTCGGGGGCCGTCGACGTCTCGATCGTGATTCCCGTCTACAACGAAGAGGCGGGCCTGCATCAATTGTTCACGCGCCTCTATCTCGCGCTCGATGCGATGGCCGCGTCGCACGACCTGCGCTACGAAGTCGTGTTCGTCAACGACGGCAGCCGCGATCGCTCGGCCGCAATCCTCTCCGAACAGTTTCGCGCGCGGCCCGACGTGACGCGCGTGGTGCTGTTCAATACCAACTACGGGCAGCACGCGGCGATCATGGCCGGCTTCGAGCGCGTGCGCGGCAAGTGGATCGTGACGCTCGACGCCGACCTGCAGAACCCGCCCGAAGAGATCGCCAAGCTGATCGACGCGATGCGCGCCGGCCACGACTACGTCGGCACGATCCGTCGCGCACGCCAGGACTCGGCATGGCGCAAGGCCGCGTCGCGCGCGATGAACCGCATCCGCGAGCGCATCACCCGCATCAAGATGACCGACCAGGGCTGCATGCTGCGCGGCTACGATCGCCGCATCGTCG
This sequence comes from Burkholderiales bacterium, assembly GCA_038318315.1. GTDB lineage: Bacteria > Pseudomonadota > Gammaproteobacteria > Burkholderiales > Burkholderiaceae_D > CAHJXF01. The sequence goes on from JBBQCA010000106.1 coordinate 4,359, forward strand.
ACACCATCAACCAGTGCCGCGAGATCAACACCTTCATCCCCGCGCTGGCGTACACGTTCGCCAACAATCCGATCGAGATCGAAGTCGCACACGCCGAGCGCGCGGCGGGCGAGTCGAAATATTCGCTGTACTCGCTGATCCGCCTGAACTTCGATCTCGTGACCGGCTTCTCGGTCGTGCCCTTGCAGGCCTTCTCGCTGCTCGGGGTCGCGCTTGCGATCGCGTCGGCCGTGCTGGTGATCGTGCTGGCGTTGCGACGCATCTTCCTCGGCGCCGAAGCCGAGGGATTGTTCACGCTGTTCGGCATCGCGTTCTTTCTGATCGGCGTCACGCTGCTGGGGATCGGACTGCTCGGCGAATACATCGGGCGCATCTACGAGGAAGTGCGGGGGCGGCCGCGGTGGATCGTGCAAGCGGTGCTGGAGCGGGACATGCCTGGCGGCGCGCCACCTTAGTCCGGCATTGCACGAGAGAATGCCGGACGGCCGTTCGACACACCGACCGATCAACGAACGCGCCGGTCGTCGCTTGGCTCTCAACTGCGACGCGTCTTTCTGGTTGACAGCCGGGGAGCCGCGTTCAACTATTCGGTTTGCTGCAAATTGCTTTACCGGTACGCCAGATGCCGGAAGACGATCCTCGCAGCAGCGCCCGAAGCGAGGCACAGCCCACATGCCAACCCAAAGCTCAGGCCTTCGTGTCGTTCAGCTCGGGGAGAGAACCATGAGTGTTTCGAGAACCATTACCGCGACGGCGATTGCGCTGCTCGCGGCTGCTTCATCGCCTGCGTTCGCAAACGAGGGCGCTGGAGTCATCACCACCGTCGTGACCCCGCTGTCGTCCAGGGTCACGTACAGCACCGACGCCACGGCGTCGCCGGCCCGCGCAGCGTTGGTCACCTCGGTCGGATACACGGTCTCGATCACCAACCGCGGCAGGGAGACGGTCAACCATATCCACTTCACCGGGCGAACGTCGGTGACCGATCGAAACGAGAAAGCGACGTTCAGCTCGGTCGACGGCGGGTACGAGTGCCATCACGACCGCACTTCCGTCGACTGCGAGATCGGACAGCTGCGGGCAGGGCAAAGCGCTGCGACTTTTGCGGTGTTCTTCAACGCACCCGTGAAGGACACGGTCACTCCCATTCCCGATGGTGTCGTCAATGCCTGTGCGGTAACCGACTGCATCGCATTCAGCGGAACGACCGATCGCGGCGAAGGCTCCGACGACTCCCGATCCGATCGAGAACGCTCGGCCGGCTTCTGGGCTGCCGCTCCGGTCGCTCTCGGGACGACCAATCCGGACCGGATCAAGTCAGCGGTGCCCAAGAGTGGCGGGACCTACTTCACCGGTGCAGCAGGGGTCCCGACCGCCGCTGACAACTTCACGACGTCGATCGTGGTCCCGGCCGGTCCGACCTACACCACCGCGGAAATTGTCGAGACGCCGCTGTCGCTGCCCGAGAATCCGAATTGCCACACCTTCATCACCTGCTACAAGTCACAGCTGACCATCCCCGGAGCGTTCAGCCCGTACCTGACGATCGTGCTGCGGCAGGACGCATCGAACATCAAGCCGGGGATGAGCATCAACAGCGCGGTGATCTTCTATGACGACGAACATGGATTTCGCATCGTCCTCGATTGCGCGAGTCCCACCACACCCAGGATCGACGGGCTGCCGTGCATCGCGAAGCGAGTCACCTACAGCAACGCCGAGGTCCCCGGTTGGACTCCGGAGCTCGACGGCGACTTTGAATGGACCCTGATCAATATCAAGAACGGGGGATACACGATCGACTGAGATCGGGCCCCAGACCTTCGATCTCGCGGGGCCGCGCATGAAGGGGGCGGCCCTGCAATGACCATCGCTGCAATCAGAACATCGCGAGTGCCTCGACCCAAGCGATCGACCGCCTGGCCGAGGCCACGTCGCCCTTCGATAGATGAAGTTCGATCGCGTCGACCATAACTTCGCGAGCCTCCTCGGCCTTGCCGATCAGCTTCAGAACCGAAGCAAGTTCGCATAGCGCGTCGGCCTGAAGGCCGGGCGCTTCAGTCCCGCGGACAAGGTCAACCGCTGTCCGCGCCAGTTCTTCGGCCATGGCGGGCTCGCCGGCGCGCGCGAGAACCGGCGCGCGAATCGAGCGCCACAGGGCCTGCGATTCCACATCGTCCGTCGCCGCCGCTTTTTCGGCAGCCTGCGACAGGACGAGCGCTTCGTCATCGCGTCCCTGGTCGCGCACGACCCGCGACAGCAGCGCAGCCATCGTCGACAGGAAATAGGTCTCGCCCATCCTGGTCAGCAATTCGTAGTCGGCGCGGACCTCTCGCTCGGCATGGGCAAGGTCACCGCCACGCAGTTCGACGTGCGCGATCGTGAGTCCGGTCGAGGCGGCATACACGCCCTGCCCAAGGTCATGCAAGGTCGCGCGCCCCTGTCGATAAAGCGCGCGGGCTTCGTCGAGCTCACCATTCATCGCTTTCAATTGCGAAAGCGCGCAAAGGATTTTGCATTCGACTTGCCGGTAATGCACGCCGTCTGCGAGCAGCTTTTCGCACTGGATGATCGCCTGCGATACAGGCGTGGGACCGTACAGCGCGTTGATCGACAGGATCAATCCGTTGCGTGCCACCAGATGATCGTTGCCGGCCGCTCGCGCGTGCGAGATCGACCGCTCGACCGCTTCGCTCGCGAGGCTGTAACGGCCGGACATACCGTGGGCGAGAACGATCAATCGCCACGCCGTGGCCAGTTCATTGTGCGCGTCCTGACGCTCGAGCAGCGGGACGAGTTCATGTGCGGCACGCAGCGTCTCCTCGCCCCAGTTCTGGCGCTGCTCGCCGCTGTAGAGCCGGATCAGCATGCCGACCAGTTGGCTCGATGCCTTGACGCGATCGTTGCCGACACGATCGGCTTCCTGCGACGCCTCGTCGAGAATCGCGTGCGCTCCCGCGAAATTCCCCATGTTCATGAGCGTCTCGCCGAGTTCTGGCAACAGGGTCAATCGCCATGGGTCCCGATCAGGAAGCAAGGCTACCGCGCGTTGAAAGAGATTCGATGCGGCGTTCATGTCGCCGCGCGCGAACGCGCGCCGGCCCGCGCCTGACAGGCGTTCGGCCGCGTCGCGTCCGAGCGCGACGCCTGCCTCGTCGAGCGCGCCGAGTTCGCGCAGATAGCGATGTGCCTGCTCGAGGTGATAGCCGAGAATTTCCTCGAACTCGAGCGCGCGGTCGCGATCGGCATTGATGCGATCGGCCCACCGCACGAATTCGATGTGCAGGTTGGCGCGGGCCCGCTTGAGCAGCCCGTGGTAGACCGTGTCGCGCACCAGCTGGTGCTGGAAACGATAGAGGGCTTCGGACTGCAGCGTCCGTGACGGACGAATGAACCGCTTGCGCATCAGCGTGGCAATGTGTTCGTCGATGCCCGACCGTACGGCATCGGGCGCCAGCGAGGCGAGCGCGGGCTGCGCGAACTCCAGCCCGATCACGGACGCCGGCTCGACCGCCGCGCGCTCGAGCCGGCCGAGCTGGTCGAGACGGGCCTCGATCAGCGCATGGATGGTCGGCGGCACCACGATTTCGCCGTGCCTGTCCGAGCGGACCCAGTGCCCTCCCTCCTGGTGCAATGCCCCGCTCTCGATGAGCATCGAAAGCATCTGCTCGACGAACAACGGATTGCCCTCCGCTGCCTCGACGATCCGTGCGATGACCTGCTCGGACAGTCCTGCGTCGCCAAGCAGGTTGGTCACGACCCGCGCCGAGGCCTCGTCGCTGAGCGGGGGAAGGACGATGCGCGTCGCCGATGAACTTTCACCCCATCTCGGATGCTCTTCGAGAAGATCGTGACGCGCGGTCGCCAACAGCAGGATGGGCGCATCGTTCGACGTGTCGAGGATGTGTTGAAGCAGGTCGAGAAATGCTGGCTCGGCCCAATGGATGTCGTCGATCACCGCGATGACCGGGCCGTCGACAGCGAGTTTCTCCAGCAGCTTGCGGGTCGCCCAGTTCACTTCGTTGAGCGGGAACGTCGCCGCGCTCAGGCCGGTGGCCGAAGCAAGTCGCTCGACGATGGCCTGATCTCCGATGAAGTCGAGCAATTTTGCCTGCGCGACCTCGGGCGTATCGTCATCGCGGATGTGCGCAGCGGCGCCGAGCATTGCGCGCAGCGGCCAGAAGGTGATGCCATCACCATAAGAAAGGCAGCGACCGCGCAGCACGCGCGCACCAACCGCGTTGCGCTCGACGACCTCATGCACCAGACGTGACTTGCCTGCGCCGGCATCGCCGATGACCGTGACCAGCCGGGCCAGTCTCCCCTCCGCGCTCTGCTTGTAGATGTCGCCGATGGTGCCGAGCTCACGCTCCCGGCCGACGATCGGCGTGTCGTTGCGACGCAGATTGCCGTCGATGCCGTGCGCGGAAATGAGCCGGTACGCAGTGACGCGCTGAGTCTTTCCCTTGAGGTCGAGCGGCTCGATGCGCTCGGCATCGACCGCATCTCGGACCAGTTGATAGGTTGTCGCGCCGAGCAGGATTTCGTTCTCGGACGCGACCTGTTCGAGGCGCGCCGCGATGTTGACTGCATCGCCGATGGCCAGCTTCTGCGCTGCGCCCGGGTCGTCGCTGGCAACGACTTCGCCGGTGTTCACGCCGGTCCGGTTGACGAGGGTCACGCCGTAGCGGCGCCCCAGGTCTTCGTTGACCCGCTGCAGCGCAAGGCGCATGCCCGCGGCCGCCCGCACCGCGCGCAACGCGTCATCCTCACGCGCGCGGGGCAGCCCGAACACGGCCATGATCGCGTCGCCGATGTACTTCTCGATCTTGCCGCCGTGTCGCGCGATCTCGGCCGCCATCGCGCTGAAGTAGCGATCCAGCACTTCGCGCAGGGTTTCCGGATCGGTGCGCTCGCCCAGCGCGGTCGAGCCCTTCAGATCGCAGAACACGATCGTCACCGTCTTGCGCACCTCGTGCGCCGGCAGCGTCGCGGCCTGCGCCGATGCAAGCGGCACGCCGCAATAGCCACATAAGCGAAACTTCGCCGGATTCTCTTCACCACAACCCGGACAGATCAGGATGGCCATGACGCGAAGTCTATCGCCTGCACGCGCGGCGCTGCCGAGCGGGCTGTCGCGCATCGCATCGGAGACGCCGTTCCTCGCGAGAGGGGCGACTCATGCAGCGCGCATCAGGCATCGATCCTCGCGCCACGCCGCGACGATCACTCGATCACGCGCGAGCCACGAGCTTCACTTCCCAGCGAAGCAATACAGCAATCCGGCGCTGCCGGTGCCTTTCAACGCATCGTCACTGCATCCCCGCGAAGCATGCGACGAATTCCACGAATGCGCCGGAGGATCGTCCCTCAAGCCGGTGCGATCGCTATGGCCCAACTGCGCAGCGCCTTCGCCGCTCCGGGTCCAGTTGCCGCAGGTCTTGTCCTCGCTGCCGGAGAACGCCGTGCCATCGGTCTGCGAGCCAGTGAGGATGTCGTGCCTGTTAGGCGTGTCGCCGACACCGTTGACGATCTCGCCCTTCTCGGTCAGTGCGGTCTGCTTGGTGAGGTTGTTGTTGCCGTGCAGCTCCTCGACGCTGCCGGCGATCACCACGCCCTTGACGTTCTGCCACGGCCCGCTGCCGATGCGCTCGCGTGCATCGACCGCCTTGATGCTCGTCGTTGCGGCAGTGCTCAGGTAGGCGCGCCAGGTGCGATTGGGCAAGCCCGCCGCGCCGGCAAGCTTCTGGCAATGCTGGTCGGCGCCCGCGAGGCCGCCGAAGTCCGCACCCTTGCCGGAGCCGACGCTGGTCACGAAGAAGCTCGGGCCGGCCGGTTCCCTGTGCATCATCGCCGCGCACCCCGCGACCAGCGTGGCGATAGCCGCGGTCGTTGCAACGTGAGTGATCTTCATCATTGTTCTATCCTCCTGTAGGTTGTCGGTATCGAGCGCGCCGATGGTGCTCGCGTTTTTTGTGTGCATCAAGAGCCGCAGCGAAAACCAAGCAACATCGCATCGAAAGCCGCTGCCTGCACTTACAATGCGCCCGTCCCGTTCCGCACGACTTCCCTCGATGACCAGCGCCGTCGTCTTCGCTTATCACAATGTCGGCGTGCGCTGCCTGCTGACGTTGCTCGCGCGCGGCGTCGAGGTCAGGCTGGTGGTCACGCACCGCGACAATCCGAACGAGACGATCTGGTTCGAGAGCGTGCACGACACTGCGGTCGCGCACGCGATCCCCGTCATCACGCCCGACGACGCGACCGATCCCGCGCTCCTGGCCGCGATCGAGCGCGCGCGGCCGGACTTCATCTTCTCGTTCTACTATCGCCACATGCTGCCCACGCCTCTGCTCGCCGTCGCCGCGCGCGGCGCCTACAACATGCATGGCTCGCTGTTGCCGAAGTATCGCGGGCGCGTGCCGATCAACTGGGCGATCATCCACGGCGAGACCGAGACCGGCGCGACCTTGCACGAGATGGCCGCCAAGCCTGATGCGGGCGCGATCGTCGCGCAGACTTCGGTGCCCATACTTCCCGACGACACGGCGCAGGACGTCTTCATCAAGGTCACGGTTGCGGCCGAACAGACCTTGTGGCGCGTGCTGCCCGACCTGCTCGACGGCCGTGCACCGCGGCTCGTCAACGATCTGGCTAAGGGTTCGTACTT
>JBBQCA010000107.1:0-10900 GCA_038318315.1 Burkholderiales bacterium
CCGGCTCGACATAACTGGACTTGATCGCACCGAATACGTCGGTGAACTGACGGATCTCGTCGATCGGCAGCGGCGCTCGCGCGTCCGAGGCGCGCTGCGCGGTCGCGGTAATGCCGAGCGACAGCAGCACGCCGGCCAGCACGCCGGTGGAGATCAGGCCGATGTTCTTGAGGGATTTGCGCATGGAGATGTTCTCGAATGACGGTACGACACAGACTGGGATTTGGAGCGCCCCGCGGGCCGGAGCAACGACGCCTTTCAACCTTGGTCGATCAACGCAGGCAAAAATGACATCGATCACCAGACATATCGTGCCCGATATGGATACGACAATGCAGCATTCGTGCCGAGAATCAGGTTTTCTGTGACAGCTTCATGCGTCACTGCGCCGACGCGCATTGCATTGAACGATACGAGCCAACGCGCCAGAAGGTTTCAGCGCGCCCCGACCCACCCCATCGGATCGAACGGCTTGCCACGAAAACGAAGCTCAAAGTATAGACCGGTCTGGTCTTCGCCACTGCTGTTGCCCGAGAGCGAAACCACGTCGCCGGCCTTGACCGCGTCGCCCGCATGCTTGAGCAGGGTTTCGTTGTTGCCGTAGATCGAGAGGTATTGGTCGCCGTGATCGACGATCAACAGGTTGCCGAAGCCGCGCAGATAGTCGGCGAACACCACGCGGCCCGCGGCCACCGCGCGCACCTCGGCGCCTGCATCGGTCTTGATGAACAGGCCCTTCCACGATCCTCCGCCCTCGCCGCGCGCCGCGCCGTAGCGCGCTGCCAGCGAACCGCGCACCGGCAGCCGCAGGCGCCCGCGCTGCTGCGCGAAATCGTTGCTGACGACGGTTGCATCGGGTACGGTCTCGATGCGTGTTGGCGGAGGCGCTTCGTCGGGCGTTCGCGGCGACGAACCGCGCGAACCATTTTTCCTTCGCGCGGCCGCCGCGGCTTGCGCCTTGGCGTCCTGTTCGGCACGGCGCCTCGCGGCCTCGCGTCGGGTGCGTTCTTCCGCGGCGCGCCGGTCGATCTCGCGCTGCAGTTGTTCGACGACACGCGACAAACGCGTCTGGTCGGCTTCGAGCGCGCTCGCGGACTTGCGTTGCAGGGCGAGCGTTTGCGAAAGCGTCGCAAGCGCCTTTCGTTGCGTGCCTTGATCGGCCACCAGCGACTCGCGCGCGGACTTCTGCGCGTGGGCCTCCTGTGCGAGCGCGCGGTTTTCGGCGTCGGCGTGCTGCCTTTGTTCCTGCAGTTCCGTGACGTGGCCGCGCAGCGCATCGACCTGCGCGATCTCGGCTCGCGCGAGGTATCCCAGGTAGGCATCGTCGAGCATCACGGCGTTCGGGTCGCGCCCGGTCAGATAGAGCTGCAAAGGATCCCGATCCCTGTTGGCCAGCATCGAGGCGGCGGTGCGCGCGAGATCGCCTTTCCATCGGCCGACCTCGCTTTCCTTGTCCGAGCGCTGCCGATCGAGATCGGCGATGCGTTGTTGTATGTCGTGTTGCCGGAGGTCGAGTTGCTTGAGCCGCTTGTTGACGTCGGCCAGTGCCCGTTCGGCGCGCGCGAGTGACGCGGCGGTACCCGCGCGCGACTTCTCGCCGGCGGCAATCTCCTTTTTCAACGTGGCGATGCGCTCGACCAGGCGCTCGCGCTCGGCGGTCTGACGCGCCTGTTCTTCGCGAGGGTCTTGCGCTTTGGTCGGCGTCCTGGTCGATGGGCGCGTCTGCTTGCTCGCGGGCGAAGACTTTGCCTTGCTCTTGGTCGCCGCGAGTGTGGGCCCGCAGGCGAATGCGGCGATCGTCAGGACGCAGGCGAGCTTTCGTGCGATCACGCCGTGTTCTTCGCCTTGCCTTGCGCAGCGACGGCGGCCATCGCCTTCTCGATCTCGGCCGCGTCGCCCAGATAGCGGCTACGAATGGGCTTCAACGCGGCGTCGAGTTCATAGACCAACGGACGACCGGTGGGCACGTTCAGGCCGACGATGTCGTCGTCGCCGATGCCATCCAGATGCTTGATCAACGCGCGCAGTGAATTGCCGTGCGCCGTCACGAGCACGCGCCGACCCGATCGGATCGCAGGCGCGATGCTGTCGTTCCAGAAGGGCAGCACGCGCGCCACCGTGTCCTTCAAACACTCGGTCAATGGAATGTCTTCGCGTGTCAGGCCCGCGTAGCGCGGGTCCGAGAAGCTCGCGCGCGCATCGTCGGGTGAAAGCGGATTGGGCGGCGTGTCGTAACTGCGCCGCCAGATCAGCACCTGCTCGTCGCCGTATTGCGCAGCGGTCTCGGCCTTGTCCAGGCCCTGCAGCGCCCCGTAGTGACGCTCGTTCAGTCGCCACGAGGGCGTGACCGGAAGCCACATGCGGTCCATCTCGTCGAGCGCGATCCACAGCGTGCGAATCGCGCGCTTCAACACCGAGGTGAAGGCCAGATCGAAATCGAAACCCTCGGCCTTGAGAATTCGCCCGGCTTCGCGCGCTTCGGCGCGTCCCTGCTCGGTCAAGTCCACGTCGGTCCAGCCGGTGAAGCGGTTCTCCTTGTTCCAGGTCGATTCACCGTGTCGCAGGAGGACGAGTGTATGCATGGTCGTGTCTGTAGGCCCGTCGCGGACGCGACGACGCGTTGTAAAAAGGTGGAATGCCGAGCGCGATTACACAAGCACAGCGCAACGACAGCGCGCAGGTCCGCGATATTTTATAATGCGCGACCGATACTCCTGCCGAGTTGCCGCAAAAGGCTGCTTTACGCCGTGCCCGGCTCGATGCCGCGATCGGCCTGCTTCACTCGACTTGTCTTCACTCGAACCGGTAGCAGACTTCGATCCAGCCGCGTTCGCGTGCCCTGCGGATAACCGCTTCATTCCGGCGCGGGACGGCGCCGCGATCCGCACTCAACGCTGTCCTGCCATATAGCCCACGCATCATGCCGAACGCAACGCCTATCTCGTGAAATTCATCCTCGACAATCTTTATCTGTTCGCCATCGCGCTGGCCAGCGGCGGCATGTTGCTCTGGCCGCTGGTCAAGCGCGGCAGCGGCGGCGCATCGGTCAGCCCCCTGCAAGCCACGCAGCTGATCAATCATCGCAATGCCATCGTGATCGACGTGCGCGACGAGCAGGCATTTGCCGCCGGCTCGGTCACCGGCGCGCGCAACATTCCCTTCGCCAAGCTCGAAGATCGTATCGCCGAGCTGACGCGTTTCAAGTCGCGACCGGCGGTCGTCGTTTGCGAGAGCGGGCAGCAATCGTCTCGTGCCCTGGCAACGCTCAAGGCGCAGGGTTTCGAAGAAACGCATACGCTCGCCGGCGGACTGTCGGCCTGGAAACAGGCCGGGCTGCCGCTGGTGCAGGCGACTCGCGACACCGGCAGGGCGGCGCAAAAAGACAGTGGGAAGAGTCGCGCGAAGAACGAGGCGCGCCTCCATGACAAGGCGCGAGCCGCCGCGAAAGCGGCGAGCCGTGACGCGGCGTCGCCCGCTACCGCCGCGCTCAACGGCCGCGAAGTGCTCGATGGGACGGGCGTGAATGCTGCTGCAGATCCCGCCGCCGTCAGGCTCGACCCCGCCAACGACCCAGCGGCGCCGGATCGCATCAAGGAAGTCTCATGACTGCCGACGTGGCAGCGCACGTCCGCATGTACAGCACCGCGGTGTGTCCTTTCTGCGTGATGGCCGAGAAGCTGTTGCGTGCGAAAGGCGTCATCGAGATCGAGAAGGTGCGCGTCGATCTCGATCCCGGTGCGCGCGCCGACATGATGCAGCGGACCGGCCGCCGCACCGTCCCGCAGATCTATATCGGCGAGCGACATGTCGGCGGTTACGACGAGCTTGCCGCGCTCGATCGTGCTGGCGAACTGGTGCCGCTGCTTTCACCGGCATCAACATGAACCCGAAATCCACATAGGCCTGCATGGCTCCGAGTACCTCCGCAAGAACCGAACCTCACGAAATCATCATGGCCGACGAAACCACACCAGCACAACCGACCTTCAACGTGCAGCGCATCTATCTCAAGGACGCCTCGCTCGAAATCCCCAATGCACCGCGCATCTTTCTCGAGACCGATCCGCCCAACGTCGAAGTGCAACTCGATGTGTCGAACGCGTCCGTGGTCGATGCGATTCACGAGGTCACGGTGACGGTGACCGTGACGACGCGCATCAAGGACCAGGTCGCGTTCCTGGTTGAGGCCAAGCAGGGTGGCATCTTCGAGATTCGCGACGTGCCCGCCGACCAGATGGAACCGCTGCTGGGCATCGTTTGCCCGAATATCATCTATCCGTATCTGCGCGCCAATCTCGCCGACCTGATCACCCGCACCGGCTTTCCGCCGATTCATCTGGCCGAGATCAACTTCGAAGCCTTCTTCAATCAGCGCAAGCAGGCGTCGGCAGCGAACGATCAGCAGAGCCTCGTCAATACCACCGGCGCACCGCTGCAATAAGCGAGCGCCGATGGCTTCGAATCGATCGTGACTTCATGATTGCGCGACAGGCTCGTCTCTTCCGCATCGTGGCGCGTTGCGCGCTGTCTTCGGCATTGGTCGCAGGCTCGACATTGGCCTGGTGCGCGCAGTACCAGGCGATCGGCAACGATCCCGCGATCTTCTACGACGCGCCGACGCTGCGCGGGAGCAAGACCTTCATCGCACCACGCGGCATGCCGGTCGAGGTGATCGTGGCGCAGGGCGATTGGGTGCGCGTGCGCGATTCCACCGGCGGCCTCGCGTGGGTCGAGAAGAAAGCGCTGAGCGACCGGCGCACGGTCGTCGTCACTGCGAAGACCGGACCCGCCGAGGTCCATGCGGCCCCCGACGAGAACTCGCCATCGGTGTTCCGCGCACAGCCGGGCGTGCTGCTCGATCTGGTTTCCGCGCCCGCGTCGGGTTGGGTTTCGGTGCGCCATCAAGACGGACAGAGCGGCTACGTCAAGGTGGGCGACGTGTGGGGCAAGTAATCTCGCGACGCACGCGTTGCATCCGCTCGGCGCCGGCGCTGCGGCCGCAGTGGTCGAGGCGTTGCGCATCGACCGTCGCGCGCGGCAAGGGCTGAAGTGCGCATCTCGATCATCGGTGCGGGCGCGTGGGGTACGGCGCTCGCATTGATCGCGGCCAAGCGTCATGAAGTCACGTTGCACACGCGCGACCCCGCGCATGCGACTTCGCTGATGCAGACGCATGAGAACGCGCGCTATCTGCCGGGCTTCGCATTGCCGCCGAGGCTGGTGGTCACCAGCGACCTCGCAGCCGCGGCGCTCGACGCAGAATTGATCATCATCGCGACGCCGGTTGCAGGCTTGCGGGCCGCCGGCACGGCGCTCGCGCCTCTGTTTCCGCGGCAGATCGTCTGCGTCTGCAAGGGTCTCGAGGAGAACACCGATCTCCTGCCGCACCAGGTGATCGCGGAAGTCTTGCCCGGCGTGCCCGCGGCAGTGCTATCGGGTCCGAGTTTCGCGACCGAGGTGGCCGCGGGACTGCCGGTCGCATTGACCGCGGCGTCGGCCGATGAAGTGCTGGCCGAGCGCATCGTGCACACGCTGCACGGCGGCGCGGTGCGGGTCTATCGATCGTCCGATGTGATCGGCGTCGAGGTCGGCGGCGCGGTCAAGAACGTGATGGCGATCGCCGCCGGGATCTGCGACGGCCTGGAGCTGGGCGCCAATGCGCGCGCGGCGCTGATCACGCGCGGCCTCTCGGAAATGATGCGCTTCGGCACCGCGCTGGGCGGCTCGCCCGAAACCCTGATGGGCCTGACCGGCATGGGCGATCTGATTCTCACCTGCACCGGCGGGCTGTCGCGCAATCGCCGCGTCGGCCTCGCGCTCGGTCACGGCAAGACCCTGGCCGCGACGCTGGCGTCGCTCGGTCACGTCGCCGAAGGCGTGCCGTGCGCCCGCGCCGTCAAGTCGAGCGCCGAGCGGCTGGGCGTCGACATGCCGATCACCGCGTCGGTGTCCGCGATCCTGTATGAAGGCCTCGCGCCGCGCGAAGCGCTCGCGCATCTGCTCGCGCGCGCGCCGCGGCACGAGCATTGAGGCAGGGATTTCGCGCCTGCGCCTGCGGAACTACCGCGCTCCGACAAATCCGATCTGCCTCCACGCCTCGAACACCACGACGGCGACCGCGTTGGAGAGATTGAGGCTGCGCTGCCCGTGCCGCATCGGCAGGCGCAGGCGGTGATCGACATCGAAGCTGTCGCGAACTTCGTTCGACAGCCCACGCGTTTCGCACCCGAACACGAACCAGTCGCCGGCGCGAAACGAAACCTCGTGCGGCGCGTTGCTGCCGTGCGTCGTCAACGCGAACATGCGCTCGCGATCGGGCCGCTCGCCTTCGAGGAACGCCGGCCAGTCGCGATGCACATGCATGGCTGCGTACTCGTGATAGTCGAGACCAGCTCTGCGCATGCGCGCGTCGTCGAGCGGAAAGCCGAGCGGCTCGATCAGGTGCAGCATTGCTCCGGTGTTCGCGCACAAGCGGATCACGTTGCCGGTGTTGGGCGGAATCTCGGGCTCGACGAGGACGACGTTGAACACGGGCGTCACGACGGTTCGGCAGGCTCGCGTGAACTCAAGGTGTGCGCGCGACGACGAGATTGACGACCCGCGCGACGCCCGCGCGCTTCAGGGTCGCAGCCATCTCGTCGAGGGTCGAGCCGGTGGTCATCACGTCGTCCACCACGCCCACCGTCGATCCCTCGAGCATGGCCACGCGCGCGTCGATCACGGCGAACGCGCCACGGATGTTTTTTCTTCGCGCATCGAACGGCAACGCGGCCTGCGGCGGCGTGTCGCGGATCCGCAGCACGCTGGCGGTGTCGAGCCGCGTGCGCATGCGACTGGCGAGCGGGCGCGCGATCTCGATCGATTGATTGAAGCCGCGCGCAGCCATGCGGTCGCGCGACAGCGGGACGGGAATCAGCACGTCGATGTCGAAGCGATGCGCGGCCACGCGCTCGTGGAGCAGGTCCGCGAGCAACGGTGCGTAGGCCAGGCGCGCGCTGTATTTGAGTCCGCGAACGAGAGCGTCGAACGGTGCTTCGTAGGCTGCGGCGGCAAGGCTGGCATCGAATGCCGGGGCGCGCGCGAGACAGCGGCCGCACCGACGAGGGTCGACGCTTGCGCCCAGAGGAATCGCACAGCGCGGACACGCGTTCGCGAGCGGATAGGTGGACTCGCGACGACAGCTGTCGCACAACTGCTTTCCAGGCGCGTCACACAGCACGCAGGCGCGCGGAAAGATCGCGTCGAGCGCAGACGATTTTCCGCGTGCGTATCTTCCACGTGTAACGACGTCGACGTGCGGTGATGAGGAGATCATGGACGGTGCGATGGGTGCGGGGTAGGTGGTACGCGATCGAGTGTAGCAACCGCTGCGCGCACCCTCATCGTTCGATCGTCGGAGCGCTCCTCGGCAGCGATGGCCCGGAACCGAATCCCGCGTTGCCTATACTGCGCTTCGTCCCTTCCCGAACGTGCCGCCAATCGATGACCGCTGCATCCGAGCGCCTGCCCATCGATGAAACGCGGGTGCGCCGCCTGTTCGCGCTTCCCCGCCTTCTCGACGCCGACGATTTCTTGCAGCGCGAGGTCGCCAAGCGCATGGCCGAGCGTCTGGCGACGATACGCATCGAAGCGTCACGCGTGCTCGACATCGGATGCGGAACGGGCGGCGACCTTGCGATGCTGCGCGAACGCTTTGCCGATGCGATGGTCATCGGCATCGATGCCTCGTGGGGCAGGCTTATGCGCGCACGCGGGCGCGCGGAGACGGGCGGGCTGGCGCGCCTGATCCACCGATTCCGTCCTCGCAGCGAGCCGCCGTTCGTGCAAGGTGACTTCGCGACGCTTCCCTTCGCTGCGCAGAGCTTCGATTGCCTGTGGTCCAACCTCGCGCTTCACTGGAGCGCAGAGCCGCATTGCGTGGTGATGGACTGGAGTCGCGTGGCGAGCATCGGCGGGCTCGTCGCATTCTCGGCCTTCGGGCCCGACACATTGCGCGAGGTGGCCGCCGCGGGCGCCGAGGTCGACGGCAAGCGACGCGTCATGCCCTTCACCGACATGCACGACTACGGCGACATGCTGATCGGGGCGGGGTTCACCACGCCCGTGGTCGACATGGAGCGCGTCACGCTGACCTACTCGAATCCGGACGGCCTGTGGCGCGACGTGCGCGCCCTTGGCGGCAATGCGCTCCTTGGTCCGGATCGAGCGCGCGGGTTGCGCGGACGAAGCTTCAAGGCGCGGCTCGACGAGGCGCTGGCGCGGGGCCGCGATCGCGACGGTCGCTATGCGTTGAGCTTCGAATTGATCTTCGCGCACGCGTGGAAGGGCGAGCCGCGAACCACCCGAAGCGGCGAGGCGATCGTCCGGTTCGAGCGTCGGCCGCGATGAAAGCTGACGTCGCGAGAGACGCCACGGCTTGCGTCTTTTGTCCCCTCTGCTTGCTGGGGACCCGCCAAATCTCTATAATCAGCCCGCGCAAAAATGCCGCTGGGATATACCGCTGTGAGGCTTCTGAAGATTCGCGCCGAGGCAGCTTTGGGGGCGACTTCCGAGCAAGGCTCGGGGCAAGGGTTCGGAGGCGATGGTTCGGGTTAGCGAGTCGGACACGGCATCCGGAAAGCAGCGCGTCTGGACGCTCAGCCGCAATTGCGCTCTGACACCGCGTCAAGTCGGCGCTTTCTATCTGTCGCTGGTCGGGGCCTCTGTCGTTATCGCGACGGCCTGCCTTCTCCGCGGCGCGTGGATGGTGCTTCCCTTTTCGTTGATCGAGATGCTGGCCGTGGGCGCTGCGCTTCTGGTCTACGCGCGTCACGCGGTCGACTGCGAACGCGTTTCGCTGCTGTCCGATGCGCTGGTGATCGAAGCGATCGACGGCGACAGGCGTAGTGTGACGCGAGTCGATTCGCGCATCGCACGCGTGGTAATGGAATCGAAACCGCGCGGTGCGCGCGATGTGGTACTGGTAGTGGCCCGGGGCGAACGCATCGCTGTCGGGCGCTTTGTTTGCGAGCGTGAACGCACGCGCTTTGCGCGCGAGTTGCAGGTTGCGCTTTCATCATCGCGATGAACCGCGCTCATTTGCAACTAGGCGCGGGCGATGCATGGGCGGTTGATCGGAGAATAGAGGACATGATCCATTTCGTCAGAAGCTTCCTGCACAAGCGACTGCTCAAGCGGGCCGCCGCAGTGGCATCGGCTCTCGCGGGAAGTGCGCAGTTGATCGCATCGGCGATTGCGGGCTTGATTGCAAGCGTGATCGCACTCCCGGCATGGGCCGTGGGCGATGCGCCGGGCGGCCCCAGGGTCAATCAGCTCAACCTGCCGGTCGGTGTCACCAAGATCGCGTCGGACATCTACGACCTGCACGTGCTGATGATGATCATCTGTCTGGTCATCTTCGTGATCGTGTTCGGCGCCATGTTCTGGGCCATCATCAAGCACAGGAAGTCGCTCGGGCACAAGGCCGAGACTTGGCACGAGAACACCACCGTCGAAATCATCTGGACCGTGATCCCGTTCATCATCGTCATCCTGATGGCGCTGCCCGCGACCAAGCTGATCGTCGAGATGAAGGACACCACCAACGCCGACCTGACCATCAAGGCGACCGGCTATCAGTGGCGCTGGGGCTACGACTACCTGAACGGCGAAGGCGAAGGCATCGGCTTTATCTCGAACCTGGCCACGCCGCGCGCGATGTCGGGATTCCCGGGCGAAGGCGTCGAGGCCAAGCCCGAAGGCGATACCTATCTGATGGACGTGGACAACCCGATGGTGGTCCCGGTCGACAAGAAGATCCGCGTCATCACCACGGCCAACGACGTCATCCACGCGTTCGCTGTTCCTCAGTTCGGTATCAAGCAGGACGCGGTTCCGGGCTTCGTGAGAGACACGTGGTTCAAGGCCGAGAAGATCGGGACGTATCGCGGGCAGTGCCAGGAGCTGTGTGGCGCCGAACATGCGTACATGCCGATCGTCGTCAACGTCGTGTCGGCCGCCGACTACACTCGGTGGGTCGAGGGCAAGAAGAAAGAGATGACGGCCCAGCAGGACGATCCGACCAAGACCTACACGGTTGCAGAACTGACTTCGCGCGGCGAGAAGATCTTCAACACCAACTGCGCGGTCTGCCATCAGGCGGCCGGCACCGGCAGCACGGCGCTGGGCGCGCCCGCGCTGGTGGGCGACGCCAAGGTGCTGGGCCCCGAAGCCGAACAGATCGCGGTGCTGCTGCACGGGCAGAACAACGGCAAGATGCCGGCGTGGAATCAATTGTCCGACGTGGAGATCGCGTCGGTGATCAGCTACACGCGCAACGGCTGGACCAATGCGGGCAAGGGCAAGGACCCGGTCGTCCAGCCTTCGGACATCACCGCGGCGCGTAAACAATAACCTGCGCAATAACCTGCGCGACACCCAGTGAACATTGCGTCCCGAACTCGCGTTCGACCAGACGTCTGGAGAGCCTCATGAGCACCACAGCGATCGATCCCGCACACGACGCGCACGGCCACGACCATGCGCACGACCACGCGCACGATCATCGTCCCACCGGATGGCGTCGCTGGTTCCTCGCGACCAACCACAAGGACATCGGGACGCTCTATCTGTTCTTCGCGTTCACGATGCTGATGGAAGGCGGCGTGCTCGCGCTCCTGTTGCGCACCGAGCTGTTCCAGCCGGGCCTGCAGATCGTCAACCCGGAACTGTTCAACCAGTTCACGACGATGCACGGCCTCATCATGGTGTTCGGCGCGATCATGCCGGCGTTCGTGGGCTTCGCGAACTGGCAGGTGCCGCTGATGATCGGCGCGCCCGACATGGCGTTCGCGCGCCTGAACAACTTCAGCTTCTGGCTGCTGCCGCCCGCCGCGATCATGCTCACGCTGTCGTTCTTCGT
>JBBQCA010000108.1:0-10803 GCA_038318315.1 Burkholderiales bacterium
CACGTCGACCGTGATCTTCTTCGAAAGGTCGCCCGAGGCCACGGCCGTCGTCACCTCGGCGATGTTGCGCACCTGGCCCGTGAGGTTGTCGGCCATCAGGTTTACGTTGTCGGTCAGGTCCTTCCACGTGCCGCCCACACCGGGCACCTGCGCCTGTCCACCGAGCTTGCCTTCGGTGCCGACCTCGCGCGCCACCCGCGTGACCTCGGACGCGAAGCCGTTGAGCTGGTCGACCATCGTGTTGATGGTGTTTTTCAACTCGAGAATCTCGCCCTTCACTTCCACCGTGATCTTCTTCGACAAGTCACCCGAGGCCACCGCGGTCGTCACTTCGGCGATGTTGCGCACCTGACCGGTCAGGTTGGTCGCCATCGCGTTCACGTTGTCGGTCAGGTCCTTCCACGTGCCGCCCACACCCGGTACTTGCGCCTGGCCGCCGAGCTTGCCTTCGGTGCCGACCTCGCGCGCCACGCGCGTGACTTCGGATGCGAAGCCGTTGAGCTGGTCGACCATCGTGTTGATGGTGTTCTTCAGCTCGAGAATCTCGCCCTTCACTTCCACCGTGATCTTCTTGGACAGGTCACCCGATGCCACCGCTGTCGTCACCTCGGCGATGTTGCGCACCTGACCGGTCAGGTTGGTCGCCATCGCGTTCACGTTGTCGGTCAGGTCCTTCCACGTGCCGGCGACTCCCTTCACATTGGCCTGGCCGCCGAGCTTGCCTTCGGTACCGACTTCGCGAGCCACCCGCGTGACTTCGGAAGCGAACGACGCGAGCTGCTCGACCATCGTGTTGACGACGTTGCCGATGCGAAGAAATTCGCCGCGCAACGGGCGTCCTTCGATCTCGACCGTCATGGTGTGCGACAGGTCTCCCTTGGCCACGGCGCCGATCACGCGCGCTACTTCAGCGGTTGGTTGCACCATGTCTTCGATCAGATCGTTGACCGAACGAATCGCGGTTTCCCATCCGCCGGTTGCCGACTTGATCCTGCCTCGCTGCGTAATCCTCCCCTCCTTGCCGACGACCATCGAGAGCCGCTCAAACTCGCGCGTGAGTTCCTCATTGAGGCTGACGACCTCGTTGAAGAGCGCCGCGATCTCGGCGTCGCCGTCGGCGACGTCTTCGGGGAGTCGTACGGAGAAATCGCCGCGGCGAAGGCTTCGCAGCGCGCTGACGATTTGACGGCGATCCAGGACTTCGTGGTGTGTTTCGACTTTCACTGATCGATCCTCTCGCTTTGATGCATGCGTCGATTTTTTCGGCACGCAAGTCTAGCAACGGCACATGCGCGCAATCGGCCTTCTTCTATGAAAAGTAACTTCGATATCCGCTTGCGCAAAGAAAAATCAGCGCTCGTCCTACATGCGCGAGCGCGCACCGCTCTTCATCGCAAGATGGGACGTGGCTGTCGGGTGCGCGGCCGATCGCGGGATGGCGGCGGCAGGAAAAGCGGTTCAGGGCGAGGAGCCCGGACGGGTCATCCTGCTGCGCATCGGAGAGGCGCGCCGAGCGGCGCGGATGTGCATACGACGTCCATCCGCGCCCGATCTACAGCGCGCCCGCTCACGCACTGCCGATAAGTTCCTTGACGCGTACGGCAAGCGCGTCGATCGTGAATGGCTTGGTCATCACCTGCATTCCCGGCTCCAAATGGCCGTTGCCCACCACCGCATTCTCCGCATACCCGGTGATGAACAGCACCTTGAGCCTGGGCCGCAGAACCCGAGCCGCATCGGCGACTTGTCTTCCGTTCATGCCCCCGGGCAGTCCCACATCGGTGATCAGCAGATCGATACGAGCGTCCGACCGCAGCACCGCGAGTCCCGCTGCGCCGTCGCCCGCTTCGAGCGTGGCGACGCCGAGTTCTTCGAGCACTTCGGTCACCAGCATCCGTATCGTCTGTTCGTCGTCGACGACGAGCACGGTCTGGCCCTGTTCGGCGCGCGCGACGACGTGTGGCTCCTCAGTCTCCGCGCTCGACTCGGCACCGTGCTTGCGCGGCAAGTACAGGCACATCGTCGTGCCATCGCCGACTTCGGAATAGATCCGCACCTGCCCGCCGGATTGACGCGCGAAGCCATAGACCATCGAGAGTCCCAGCCCGGTTCCCATGCCGATCGGCTTGGTCGTGAAGAACGGATCGAACGCGCGCTCGATCACCTCGCGCGTCATGCCGGTGCCGGTGTCGGTGACGCACAGCGAAAGGAATTGTCCCGGCGACAGATCGCGGTCGCGCGCGGCGCGCTCGTCGAGCCACTTGTTGGCCGTCTCTAATCGTCAGCCGCCCGCCATCGGGCATCGCATCGCGTGCGTTGATGCACAGATTCAGCAGCGCGTTCTCCAACTGGTTCGTATCGATCAGCGTGGTCCACAGGCCGACGGCCCCGACGACTTCGACTTCGATAGCCGGCCCCATCGTGCGGCGGATCAGTTCCTCCATCTCCCGAATCAAGCGGTTGATGTCCGCGGGCTTGGGATCGAGCGTCTGACGGCGCGAGAACGCCAGCAGTCGGTGCGTCAGCGAAGCGGCCCTTCGCGCCGCACCCTGCGCGGCGTTGACGTAGCGATCGACTTCGCTGATGCGACCTTGCGCCACCCGTCTTTGCAACAGCTCCAGACTGCCGCTGATGCCGATCAGCAGATTGTTGAAATCGTGCGCGAGGCCGCCGGTGAGTTGGCCGACGGCTTCCATTTTCTGCGACTGCCGTAGCTGGTCCTCCACCGCCATCAACTCGGCGGTGCGCTCACCGACCATGTGCTCGAGTTCCTCGCGCGAGCGCGAAAGCACATCGCGCGCCTCGACGATTTCCTGGATGTCGGTGCAGGTGCCGTACCAGCGCGTGATGCGCCCCGCCTCGTCACGCACGGCCTGCGCACGTCCCAACACCCAGCGATATTGGCCAGAGTTATGCCTCAGCCGATACTCGATGCGATACGGTTCACCGGTCGCCAGCGAATGTCGCCACACGGACCAGGCCCGCTCCTGATCGTCGGGATGGAACATGCCGTTCCACGCTTCGCCGTCGGTCGAGCCCTTGGGCATGCCGGTGTATTCGTACCAGCGCTGGTTGTAGAAATCGTGAAAGCCGTCGGGCTGCGTGGACCAGATCATCTGGTCGATCGAATTGGTGATGGCCTGCAACCGCGCCTCGCTTTCGGCCATGGCGGTCTCGAACGCCTTGCGCTCGGTCACGTCGGCCACGACGCCCAGCACACGCACCACCTGGCCGGCCGCATTCTGGGCCGGCTGCCCGCGAACCTCGATCCAGCGCATCTCGCCATCGACGCGGCGGATGCGGCACTCGACCGACCATGCGATGAGTTGTTCGAGCGCCGTATCGAACGCGTGCGCCACGCGCTCGCGATCCTCCGCGATGACGTGCTGCGCGAACACCTCGTAGCTCCAATCCGGCCGCGGCGTGTGGTATCCAAAGATCTCGTCGTGACGCGCTGAGCGCACCGCGGTGTCGCTCACCAGATCGAGATCCCAATCGCCAAGGTGACCCGCCTGCAGAGCAAGGCGCAGGCGCTCCACGCTGAGGGCCAGCGCGTCCTCGGCGCACCTGCGCGCCGTGATGTCGATCATCACGCCGGGAAAGTGCGAAGGGTGGCCGTTCGCATCGTTGCGACAGCGCCCCCTTGCAGACACCCAGCGCTCCTGCTCATCCACAGCGATCACGCGGAACTCTTCCTCGTACTCATCCATTGTTTTCATCGCGCGCTCGATCGCGACGCCGACGCGTTCACGGTCTTCGGGATGAATGCCCCGGATAAACGTCTCAAGCGACACCCCGTCCGCAGCATGAGCAGAGTCGACGCCGAACATGCGCGCGAAGTTCGGGTCGGCATAGATGCGATCGGTCGCCAGATCCCAATCCCATATGCCGAGCATGCTCGAGGCCCCCAGCGCAAGCGCAAGGCGCTCTTCGATCGACGCGAGGCGCTGCTCGGTCTGCCGCAGTTGCGTGATGTCGCGCCCCACGGAAACCAGGCGGTCGGGCTTGCCATCGGGTCCGGGCAGCGACGAGATCACCACGTCCCACCATTTGGGCGTGCCCTTGTGTGTCGGACAAAAACCCTGGAAGCGCCCGACCCCACCGGCACGCGCCTGCGCCACCGCATGAACGGCCGCCTCGTGATCGCGTTGCTTCCAGACGCGCAACCACGAAAGTCCGAGGATCGCCTCGACGTCCGACACTTCCATGCTCTCGATGCCGCCGGGGCTCACATACAGCGTGTGTCCTTCGAGATCGAGCACGACGATGCAATCGCGGCTCGAATTCAGGATCAGGGTGTTGAGGTTCTGCGCATTGCGCAGAGCTTCATCGGCGCGGCGCGCTGAATCGGCATCCCCAGCCAAAGGCAAGCCTTCGCGCTCTCCGAAAGCCTTGCTGGCCGCGTCTTGCAACGCCATTGCGTCGTTATGCGTCATCGCCGGAATTGGGCCGCATCGGTTGTTCGCCATCCTTTGCACGGCGATGGCTGCGTGCATCATGGCAATCCACTAGGCCTGGTCGGCCCAAGGGCGCCGCCCGCCACGGCGCACTATAGCGGAGGGGGGAACCGACTGCGTCACACACGCACCAGCAGCTTCCCGAGATTCGCGCCTTCGAACAGGCTGCCCAGCGCTTGGGGTAATTGTTCGAAGCCTTCGACGATCGTCTCGAGCAGCACGACCTCACCGGCCTTGACCCAAGGCGCGACGATGCGCCGCATCTCGTCCATGCGCGCTGCGTAGTCGCGAGCCAGGATGCCCTGGATGGTGGCGCGCTGGTACAGCATGTGCGCGAGCAATCGTGGGCCTTGCGGGGGCGCGTCGAGGCCACCGTCGTACTGGCTGATCTGGCCGCAGATGACGATGCGCGCACGACGCGCGATCTGAGCGATGACCACATCGGTGATCTCGCCGCCGACATTGTCAAAATAGACATCGACACCGCGTGGGCACGCCGCGCGCACGGCATGCGCGAGCGAGGCGGCATCGCGAGGCGCCTTGTAGTCGATCGCGCCATGGGCGCCCAGGCGCTCAATCAGATAGCGACACTTCGAATCCCCGCCGGCGATGCCGACCACGCGACACCCCGCCTTCAGGCCGAACTGCACCACCAGCGAACCGACCGCGCCTGCGGCGCCCGATACGACCAGCGTTTCACCTGGTTTGGGCCGGCCGGCTTCCATCAGGCCGAACCACGCGGTGCGCCCCGGCATGCCGAGTACGCCAAGCGCAGTCGTCACCGGCGCTTCGTCGGGATCGAGCCGCGTGAGCGCGTCGCCATGCGCGACCGCAATGGTTTGCCAGCCGGTATAACTCGCGACCCAGTCGCCTGCTGCGAAGCGCGCGTCGCGACTGCGGACCACTCGGCCGACCACGCCGCCGCGTTGCACGATGCCCAGCGGATGCGGCAGGTCATAGGTATCGCGTTCGGCTTGTTGTATGCGCATGTAGGGATCGACGCTGAACCAGCGCGCTTCGAGCATCACTTCGCCTGCCGCGATATCCGAAGGCAAGATGCTCGTGACGAGGTCGTAGTGTTCGCGTCCCACGCGGCCGGTCGGTCGGCGCGCGTAGATCCACTGGCGGGTTTGGATGGGATCGGTCATGGGCAAGGCCTTTCTGTTGTGCGCGATTCCGGCAAATGTACTTCCGATGGATGCCGGCTTCGCATAGCATTTCGCTGCTTGCGCGCCGTCGCTTTCGATTCGGTTACCCTTCAACGCTCGGGGACGCGAGCGTTCCATCAACAATCTCCCGCATGATGCCCGCCCGCAGTCGCTCGCTCAGCCATAGAAGCCATTCACGATCGCGCAACTGTGGGCCAAGATCGGGGCGGTGCTGACCGGATGAGCCCGATGCCGAAACCCGACAAACCCGACGATCGCGAACCCGGCGGCCCCTACTTCGGGCGTCTCCTGATCGTCCTTTTTCTCGCGGTCGCGTTCTGTGCGTTTCTGACGTGGGCGCTCAGCACCTACATGCAGAACTGACGAACATTCCCGGATCACGATGCCCATCAATGCATTCAAGCAAGCGCTTGCCAAAGGCGAACCGCAGATCGGTCTGTGGCTTGCGCTCGCCAACAACTACACCGCCGAAATCGCTGCGACCGCGGGCTTCGACTGGCTCTTGATCGACGGCGAGCACGCACCCAACGACGTCCGCTCCATCCTCGGCCAACTGCAGACGCTCGCGGCCTACTCATCGCATGCGGTGGTCAGACCGGTCGATGCGAACGTCGCGTTGATCAAGCAGCTGCTCGACGTGGGCGCGCAATCGCTGCTGGTACCGATGATCGAAACCGCCGAGCAGGCGCGTCGCGTGGTCGCAGCCACGCGCTACCCGCCCATCGGCGTACGTGGCGTGGGTTCTGCCATTGCGCGCGCATCGCGCTGGAATCAACAGGCCGACTATCTGCACGAGGCCGACGACCACATCTGCTTGCTGCTGCAAGTCGAGTCGCGGCGCGGCCTCGACAACCTCGACGAGATCGCGGCGGTGGATGGCGTCGATGGCGTGTTCTTCGGCCCTGCCGATCTGTCGGCATCGATGGGATATCGCGGCAACCCCGGCGCATCCGAAGTGCAGGTCGCAATCGAGACCGGTATCGCACGCGTGCGCGCGGCGGGCAAGGCGGCGGGGATACTCGCGTCCGATGCGAAGCTCGTACGCCGCTACCTCGAACTCGGCGCGTCGTTCGTTGCGGTGGGCGTGGATGCGAGCCTGCTCGCGCGCGCTACGCGCGAACTCGCCGCGTCGTTCAAGGACACGACAACGGCAACGACCGCGAAGCCGACCGGACCTTATTGAGACGAGTGGATTCAGATGCCCGCGCTTTCACATCCGGGACTCACATCGGCGGCGCGACGCCATCTTTTTCGACCACGATGCGCTGCGCGGTATATTCGCCGGCCTTGACCGGCGTGGCGATCACGAACACTTTCCTGCCCGCGACCAGATCGGCATGCGCCGCCGATATGTACGTCACCACCGGCGTACTTTCAGGAACCGTCATCGTCTTGTTGCCGCCTTTGTAGGAGACCGTCAAATCGCGCCCGCTGGTGCCCTGCACGACCGTATCGACGTTGCCGTTGGTCATCGTGCTCTGCGGGCTCAGGTCCCAGGCGCGATGACCTTCACCCGTCCCGCGCGCGGTTTCGGGAAACACATGGACCTCCGAGGCCGTCAGCTTGCCGTCGGCCGCGGGGCTCGATGTGATGCCCACATAGGACCCCGGCTTGATATCGGCGAGCTTGACATTCTTGAACGCGGCGACCGTGACCTGGGGCTTGACGGCGATGGTCACGTTGTCCGCGTTGGCCCGGTGAACGGTCATCGTGTCGCCCGTCATCGAGACGATTTCGCCGCGGATGCGCGACGGCGTGGCGACCGGCGTCTGGGCAACCGCCGGGGCAGCCACCGCGCCTGCGAACCAGAGAGCGACGGCGGTCATGCTGAATTTCATGCGTGAAGACATTTGGGCTCGATCGATGTGGGGTGGGAGAGAGACACGCGATCGTGCCTGTGGTTCACCCGACTCGATCTACCCCGCCCACGCGACCAACGGCGCGGGCGTCACCGATACATGCTGCGCAATCGCCGCGGCCTTCTGCGCCTCGAGCGCGCGAACGAAGGCATCGCGCTCTTGCAGTCGCGCCCGATAATCGGCGACCGACGCCGGGAATTTCGGCGCGAGGCCGAGCAGGTCCGCCAGCATCAACGCATATCCGATCGAGACGTCCGCAGCGGTGAATCGACCCGCACAGACATACGGCTCGTTCTCGACCACGGCCTCGATGCCGCGCAGTCGACCGAGGAACCAGCGTGTGTAATCCTCCGCGACCTGCGGCGAGCGTCGAGGCTCGGGTTCGAAGCGCGCGTAGCGCAGGATCAAGGTCAGCGGAAAGGTGAGCGTCGCCTCGCCGAAATAGAGCCATTGCAGGTACGCCGCGAAATCCTGCGAGTCGCTGGCCACATCGATCGTCGATGCGCCGTAGCGCGCGGCAAGGTAATGGCAGATCGCCGACGACTCGGTCATCCATAGCTCGTCGTCGAAGAAGGCCGGCACGGTGCCGAGCGGATTGATCGCGAGGAAATCACGCTCGTGCACGCGCGGCGGGAACGGCAGCATCGTCAACGCGTACGGCAACGCGAGTTCTTCGAGCATCCACAACACGCGAAACGATCGCGCGCTCATGCAGTGATGCAGTTGAATCACGCGACCTCTTGGACCGGCGCCGTGGCGCGCTTGGCAAGCATGGCGCGCGTCACGCGCGAATTGGGTTCGCGCCCGAGGCGATCGCTGATCCAGGCCGAGGTATCGACCAATGCATCGAGAGCTATGCCGGTGTCTGCGCCCAGGCCGTGCAGCAGATAGACCACGTCCTCGGTCGCGACATTGCCGGTCGCGCCCTTCGCATACGGGCAGCCACCGAGCCCCGAGATCGAGCTGTCGAAGGTGTGCACACCGAAGCGCCACGATGCGTACACGTTCGCGATCGCCATGCCGTAGGTGTCGTGATAGTGGCCCGCGAGTTGCGCGACGGGGAGGCGCCTGGCGACCGCTTCGAGCATGCGCTCGACCGAGGCCGGCGTGCCGGCGCCGATCGTGTCGCCCAGCGAGACTTCATAGGCGCCGCGTTCGTACAAGGCCTGCGACACATCGGCCACGGCCTGCGGCGCGATCGGTCCTTCGTACGGGCACGCGACCACGCACGAGACATAAGCGCGCACCTTGATGCCTCTGGCCTTCGCGGCCTCGAACACCGGCTCGAAACGCGCGATCGATTCGGCGATCGAGCAGTTGATGTTCTTCTGCGAAAAACTCTCCGACGCCGCGGCGAACACAGCGACCTCGGTGGCGCCCGCGTCGGCGGCCGCCTCGAAGCCTTTGAGATTGGGCGTGAGCACCGGATAGCTCACGCCGGGCCGCTTCGCCAGCCGCCGCATGATCGCGTCGTGGTCCGCCATCTGCGGGATCCACTTGGGAGACACGAACGAGGTGGCCTCAATGGTGCGCACGCCCGCCGCGCCGAGGCGATCGATCAGTTCGAGCTTGGTCTCGGTGGCGACGGTCTGCTTCTCGTTCTGCAGGCCGTCGCGCGGTCCGACTTCGACGATGCGGGCCCTGGCCCCTGAAGTGTTCATGTTTGAAATATCGACGTGAGCGTTCGCCGCCCCATCAAACAGCAGCCTCGAAATCGACCAGCTCCGCGCCGTCGGCCACCTGATCGCCGGGCGCGTAATGGAACGCCTTCACCTTACCCCGGTTCGGCGCCGTGATGGTGTGCTCCATCTTCATCGCTTCGAGCACCAGCAACGGCGCGCCCTTCTCGACCATCGCCCCGGCCTCGGCCATCAATGCGATCACCTTGCCGGGCATCGGCGCCTTGAGCCCGCCTTCGAGTTCGTCGCCCTTGCCGCCGACATTCAAGGTATCCACCATGGCGATCGGCCACGAGCGCCCTTCGAAGAAGACGTGACGGCGTTCGCCCGCCGCGACCACGGCCGCGCGCAGACGACGCTCGCCCAGTTGCGCCTGCAATTGACTGTCGGGACCGAGGGTGCCGCGCGCGAAGACGCGCTGGCCGTCGATCGACAACCAATGTCCGCCCGAACTTCCGTCACTGATGCCTTCGATCTTCACCGCCTGCTGCACTTCGCCATAACGCAGCGTCATGGTCCGCAGCGCGCGGCCGTTCAAGCGCCAGCCGTCGAGGATGCGCCACGGCGAATCGCGATCGGGCGCGTCGGCTGCGCGCTTCTCCGCAAGCCGCGCTTCGCGGCGCAGTTCGGCCAGGGCTGCGAGCAGCCACACGTCGTCGGGCACCGCGACTTTTTCGGGGAACAGCAACGCGCTCTCGCGCTCGATCAAGCCGGTGTCGAGATCGGCATGTGCGAACGACGGCGTCGAGACCAGACGCGCGAGAAACTCGATGTTGTTCGCGACCCCGACCACGCGATATTGCGCGAGCGCCTGGCGCATGCGCGCGAGCGCCTGACGGCGATCGTCGCCCCACACGATCAGCTTGGCGATCATCGGGTCGTAGAACGGCGTGATCTCGTCGCCCTGTTCGACGCCGGTATCGACGCGCACGTGATCGGACTCGGGCGGCGGCGCGAGATGCAGCAAGCGACCCGTCGATGGCAGAAATCCCTTGTCGGGATCCTCCGCATAGATGCGCGCTTCGAGCGCATGGCCATCGATGGACAGTTGATCCTGCGTCAACGGCAGGCGTTCGCCCGACGCGACGCGCAACTGCCACTCGACCAGATCGAGCCCGGTGATCATCTCGGTGACCGGATGCTCGACCTGCAGGCGCGTATTCATCTCCATGAAATAGAAACTGCCGTCCTGGTTGACGATGAACTCGACCGTGCCCGCGCCCACATAGGCGACCGCCTTCGCGGCCTCGACCGCGGCATGGCCCATCGCCGCGCGGCGCACGTCGGTCATGCCGGGCGCAGGCGCTTCTTCGAGCACTTTTTGGTGGCGGCGTTGCAGCGAGCAATCGCGTTCGCCCAAATGAATGACGTTGCCGTGGCTGTCGGCGACAATCTGAATTTCGATGTGACGGGGCTTCGTCAGATATTTTTCCATATAGACGTTGTCGTCACCGAAAGCGGCTTTCGCTTCCGCGCGCGCGGTCAGGAAAGCTTCGATGATCTCATCGGCATTGCGCGCCACCTTCATGCCGCGCCCCCCGCCACCGGCGGCTGCCTTGATCAACACCGGATAGCCGAGGCGCTTGGCGGTTTTCTTGGCGTCTTCTTCGCTCACGACCCCGCCATCGGAGCCTGGCAC
>JBBQCA010000109.1:0-10781 GCA_038318315.1 Burkholderiales bacterium
GAACGTCGCATGATGCTTGTCGCCGAAGCACCCGTGCGCGCCTTGCGGAAGAGCGTGCCGTCGCGCGCCTGGTTGCCGTCGCCCATGCAGTTGCAGGCGATCGCACGCGCGGCGGTCGCGAGTCTTCACGCGGAACTCGTGCTCTCGCCCAAACCGGGACTGGTGTGTCCCGATGATCGCGGCAGCCATGACGACATGGACGCCACGACGATGATGCGAAGCATCGTGTCGCTGCGACACGGCTTCAGGGCGATCGTGAGCGCGGCCGCGGACGGCGCATCGTTCGCACGATTGCAGGCAATCGGCATCGAGGCCGAGAGCGCGATGCTGGCCGCCACCGATGGCGTCAACACGCATCGCGGCGCGATCTTCAACCTCGGATTGATCGCGGCGTCGGTCGCGCATTGCGCGTCACACGGGCGCCCGGTCACGGCCGCCGATGTGCGCGATGCGATGCGCATCGCGTGGGGTCGCGGCATCGATCGCGACCGTGATCTCGATCGCTCGCCCGCCGAACACGCCTCGCATGGAGCGGCGGTCGCCGCGCGCTACGGCGCCGGCGGCGCGCGTCGCGAAGCCGCGGAGGGATTCCCGACTGTGTTCGAATTCCTGTGGCCCGCGCTGCGCGACGCGCGACATCGCGGACTCGATGTACGCCGCGCCCGCATCCACGTGCTGATGACATCGATCGCAACCACGATCGACACCAACCTGCTCCATCGCGGCGGCGTCGAAGGCCTCGCGTTCGCGCAGCGGGCCGCGAGAGACTTCCTCGATCGCGGCGGCGTCGCCACCGACGATTGGGAGCCCGAGCTTCGCGCCATCGGCCGCGCATTCGTCGCGCGCAGGCTGAGTCCGGGCGGCAGCGCCGACCTGCTCGCGGCAACGCTCTTGGTCGATCGCCTGGTCGAAGCACGGTGAGCCTCGCGGTCCTTTGTTCGGGGCAGGGCGGCCAGAGCCCTGCGATGTTCGACATTCTCGAAAGTGATGCCGGGTTGCGCGCGACGTTCGACGACGCCGTCGCCCGCGCGGGAATCGATCTCGCGGCGATCGCGCGCGACCCGTCGCTCGCCTTCGAGAATCGCATCGCGCAGGCGCTGATCTGCGCCTGGCAGGTCGCGCTGTGGTCCTCGCTCGCGCCACGCCTCGCGGCTCCCATCCTGTTCGCCGGGTACAGCGTCGGCGAGCTGGCGGCTTATGGATGCGCGGGCAGCCTGTCGATGTCGGACACGATCGCGCTCGCGCATGAGCGCGCGAAGGCGATGGATGCGGCAACCAATGCGGCAGCGAGCGCCGCGGGCGGCGACGGTCTTGTCGCATTGCGCGGACTCACGCGCAGCGCGGTCGAAGCCTTGTGCGCGGCCCACGGCACCGAGATCGCGATCGTCAACGGCGACGATCACTTCATCGTTGGGGGGCAGTCATCCGCGCTCGATGCTTCGATGCGTGAAGCGATCGCTAAGGGCGCGAGCGCGCAGCGCTTGCAGGTGGGCGTCGCATCGCACACGTCGCGACTGGCCTCGGCGAGCGAACGATTTCGCGGCGTCCTGGGGAACGCGCGTTGGAACGACCCGGCCATCCCCGTGCTGTCGGGGCTCGACGGCTCCGCGGTGCGCGACGCATCGACGGCGAACACCGTGCTCGCGCGACAGATCAGCACCACGATCCGCTGGGTCGATTGCATGGACGCCGCACGCGAACGCGGCGCGGATGTCTGTCTCGAACTGGGGCCGTGCAACGCGCTCGCACGCATGATGCGCGAGCGCCATCCCGAGGTGGAGGCGCGATCGGTATCGGATTTTCGCAGTCTCGATGCGGTGGTCGATTGGGTCGAGCGCGCGAGCCTTTGACCCGCGCGAACCTGCGCGCCGTCACGTCCTGATGTGATATCCGGTCTTGAAGATCCACCACACCACGCCAACGCAGAGGCACAGGAAACCGATCGTAATGCCCAGGCTTACGAAGACGTTGACGTCGGCGACACCGTAGAAGCTCCAGCGGAATCCGCTGATCAGATACACCACCGGATTGAACAGCGTGATCTTCTGCCAGACCGGCGGCAGCATGCTGATCGAGTAAAACGCGCCGCCCAGAAAGGTGAGCGGCGTGACGACCATCAGCGGAATCACCTGCAGCTTCTGGAAGTCGTTGGCCCAGATGCCGATGATGAAGCCGAAGAGACTGAAGGTCACCGCCGTAAGCAGCAGGAAGCCGAGCATCCAGAATGGATGCAGCAGCTCGTAAGCCACGAAGAAGCGCGCCGTCACCAGAATCAGCGCGCCCAGCACCACCGATTTGGTCGCCGCGGCGCCGACGTAGCCGATCACGACTTCGACGTACGACACCGGCGCGGACAGCAATTCGTAGATCGTGCCCGACCACTTCGGCAGGTAGATGCCGAACGACGCGTTGGAGATGCTCTCGTTCAACAGCGACAGCATGATCAGGCCGGGGATGATGAAGGCGCCATAGCGCACGCCGTCGACCTCGCCCATGCGCGAGCCGATCGCCGCGCCGAAGACGACGAAGTAGAGCGAGGTCGACAGCACCGGCGACGCGATGCTCTGCGTGAGCGTGCGAAAGGTGCGCGCCATCTCGAAGCGGTAGATCGCGCGGATCGCGTGGGTGTTCATGACTTGCCGTGGACCAGTGAGACGAAGATGTCCTCGAGGGAACTCTCGCTCGAGTGCAGATCCTTGAAGGCGATTCCGTGGTCTGTCAATCGCTTCAACAGCGTCGCGATGCCGGTCTGCTCGGTGTGGGCGTCGAAGGTATAGACCAGCGTCGCGCCGTCGTCCGAGCGCTCGAGCGGAAGATCGGCCAACGCTTCCGGGATGGCGGCAAGCGGGCTCTGCAGGGTCAGCGTCAACTGCTTCTTGCCGAGCTTCTTCATCAGCACGGCCTTGTCCTCGACCACGATCAACTCCCCCTTGCGGATCACGCCGATGCGGTCGGCCATCTCTTCGGCTTCCTCGATGTAGTGCGTCGTCAGGATGATGGTCACGCCGTTCTCGCGCAGGCCGCGCACCATGCGCCACATGTCGTGGCGCAGCTCGACGTCGACGCCGGCGGTGGGCTCGTCCAGAAACAGGATGCGCGGCTCGTGCGACAGGGCTTTTGCGATCAGCACGCGCCGCTTCATGCCGCCCGAGAGCGTCATGATCTTGGCGTCCTTCTTGTCCCACAGCGACAGGTCGCGCAACACCTTCTCGATATGCGCGGCGTCGCGCGGCTTGCCGAACAGTCCGCGGCTGAAGCTGACGGTGGACCACACGGTCTCGAACGCGTCGGTGGAAAGCTCCTGCGGCACCAGGCCGATCAAGGCGCGCGCCGCACGATAGTCGCGCACGATGTCGTGGCCGTCCGCAACGATCGTGCCGCTGGTCGCGTTGACGATGCCGCACACGATGTTGATCAGCGTCGTCTTGCCCGCGCCGTTCGGGCCGAGCAGCGCGAAGATCTCGCCGCGACGGATCTCGAGGTCGATGTGCTTCAGGGCGACGAAGCCGCCGGCGTAGGTCTTGCCCACGCCGGTCAGCGAGACGATGGTCGGCACGGAATCCCGCACGCTAGTAACCGGCTGCATTGCGGATCAAGGTGAATACGCGCGTGTTGTCGATGCTGCCGCGAAAATTCGCTGCGCCGGCGCCTGCGGCGTAGAGCATCACGTCGCCGCCGCCGTTGGTTTCGGCCGCGAGCTTGATCGCGGCCTCCTGCTGATAGTCCTTGGCCACCACGGTGGGCGTGTCGAGCGGCGCGCGTTTGTCGGGCCGGTTCGTTCCGGTGCCGAAGACCAGCGAGGTATAGCTGTTGCCGCTCGTATCGACGCTGGGCTTGCCCGTCACCGGATTCAGATGCAGCCCGAGCACGTCGCTGCCGCGGCGACTGCCGCCGATCAGCGTCATGGTGTGGTCGTGGTCCGACGTGACGACGATCAGCGTGTGACTCAGGTCGGCCTTCTCCAACGCGATCTTGATGGCGTCGTCGAATGCGATGGTGTCCACCAGCGCGCGCCGGGCGTGATTCGCACGCAGAGCATGATCGATGCGGCCGCCCTCGACGACCAGGAAGTAGCCGCTCGGATGCTTGGTCAGGATATCCATCGCCTTCGCAGTCATCTGCGCGAGGCTGGGCTCGCGATTCGCATCGCGCTCGAGGTCGTACGACATGTGGCCCTGCTTTTGCCCATCGCCTTCCGCGAAATCGAACAGCCCGATCAGGCGCGAGCCCGGCACGAACGGCGCCGCATTCATCGACGTGAGGTCGGTGACGAAGGTATAGCCCTGCGCGCGCAACTCGGCGACCAGCTCGCGACCATCGGGCCGACCGCGCGCACGCGTGCTCGCGTCGAACGGTCGCCAATAGGCGCTGGCGCCGCCCATCATCACGTCGACGCCCTTGCGCAGCTTGTCGTTGAAGCCGGTGCCGGCCGGTACTGCCTGGCGCGCGACTTCGTACTCGGCATCGCGGTGGCAGACGTGCGCGTAGCTCGCAGCCGCAGGGCCGCTGGTCAATCGCGAAGTCGTGACGACGCCCGAGGCCTTGCCCTTCGCGATCGCCAGTTCGACCAGCGTCGCCGATGCCGCGCCATTGCCGCTCGCGGGGCAGCGATTCTCGGCCATGGCCACGCCGCGGATCGGGTCCTTGCCCGGCGCGAAGCCGGCCGCGCGCGTGTTCGCGTCCATCGCGACGACCTCGTTGCGCACCTTCACGCCGGTCATCAACGCCGATACCGCGGCCGCGCCATCGGTGGTTTGCGCGTCGAGCGAATAGGTTCTCACGCGCGCCAGCCAGGGCATGGTGTCGATCGCGAGCGTGCCGTCTTCCTTGTAGCGCATCAGGCGCGCGGCGGTGGTGGTCGATGGGCCC
Organism: Burkholderiales bacterium; assembly: GCA_038318315.1. Taxonomy (GTDB): domain Bacteria; phylum Pseudomonadota; class Gammaproteobacteria; order Burkholderiales; family Burkholderiaceae_D; genus CAHJXF01. The sequence continues at coordinate 4,870 of JBBQCA010000109.1, forward strand.
ATGCCGTTGCCGATGAAGACGATCACGTTTCGCGCTTCGTTGGCGGCCTGCGCCGCATGCGGCGCGAGCGCGACCACCAGGGCCGCTGCGCACGCACAGGCGAAAGCCGGACGGCGGCGGACGGACCGGTTCATAAGCCCATCGCTCCTCGCAGCACTTCGTATACCTGCGTGTTGTCGATGGTGCCGTGAAAGCGCGCTGCGTTCGCGCCGATCGCGCTCAGCATCACATCGGTGCCGCCGATCGCACCGGGGACCTCGAGCACCGCCTCGTAGCGATAGTTCTTGTCCGCGACCACCAGGTCGTTGAGCGCGGGCGCCTGCGAGCGCGCGGTCTTGACGCGCTTGTCGCCCGCGCCGAACACCAGCGTGGTGAAGGGCCGGCCGGTCGCGTCCATCGCGAACTGCGTCGGCTCGCTGTAGCTGCGCAACACGCCGAGCACACCGGGCCGCGCTTCGATGGTCCGGCCGACCAGCGCCGCATTGCCGTTCATGACGAGCGTCTGATCGTGATCGGCGGTGACGACGATGGTGGTGCTGGTCAGATCGGGGTCGAGCTCTCTGACTTTCAACAACGCGGCCGCGATCGCCTCGTCGAAAGTGGTCGCTTCCTGCAGCGCTTTCTTCGCCAGCGAAGTCCCGAGTGCTTCGCCGATGCGCCCGCCTTCGACGATCAGCAGATAGCCGTTGGCGTTGCGTTGAAGCAGGCTGATCGCCCGCGTGGTCATCTCGACCAGGCCTGGTTCGTTGGTGCCGAGGCGATCGACTTCATAGGCCATGTCCGAGCGGTTGAACAGTCCGAGCAGCTTGCCGACCGGCGGCGCGGCGCCGGTGGTGGCGGTGGTCGGGGCGCCTGCGGTCGGCAGCGTCGCACCGACGGCCGCCCCCACGACCGCGGCGAGCTCGGTCTGCCGGCCGATCACCGCGTAGCCCTTGGCCCGCATTTCCGCGAAGAGGTCGCGCGTGTCGTTGCGCACCGAGCCGCGCGGATCGTCCTTGGGCAGGAAGTGCTGCCAACCGCCGCCGAAGATCACGTCGAGACCTTCGCCCAGCCGAGAATTGCTGCCGTTGCCGCCCGGCACGAGCTGGGCGGCGATGCTGTTCTCGCCGTCGCGATGACACAGATGCGCGTAGCTCGCAGCCGTGATCGCCTGCGTCACGCGCGCGGTCGTCACGATGCCGGTGGCGCGGCCCGAGGCCTTCGCGAGTTCGAGCAGCGTGGCCGCGGGCTTGCCGTTGCCGGCGGTCGGGCAAGTGGTTTCGTCGTGCGCCGCATGCGGACGTCCGGCCTCGTCATAGGGGTGGGTTTCGGCGGTCTGCGACAACACCTCGTTGTCGACCTTGATGCCGGTCATGTAGGCGCTCATCGCCGCCGCGCTGTCGCCGGTCTGCGCATTGTGCGAATACGTGCGGACCAGCGCGGTCTCGGGAAATCCATCGACGGCCAACGCGCCCTGCTCGCCCTTGGCGAAGATGCGCGTCGCGGTCATCGGCACGATGCCGTAGCCGTTCCCGATGAAGATGATCAGATTCTTGGTCGCGTTGGCCGGCGCGGCCTTGGCGTTTGCGGGCCCGTCGCCGGCAACGCGCGTGCCGGGCTCGGCGGCCGGCGCCGCGAACATCGTCGCCTCGTTGCGCCGCTCGATGACGATGCGCGTCCAGATGATCGCGCCGATGACGAGCGCAATCACGATCAGCCACCCGATCTGCTTCTTGCGCGCGCGCCTTCGGCTGCGCCTGCGCGAAAGGCGCTGCGTCTCCATCGATCCCCGGTTCCTTCGATGCGCCTGTGCGGCCGTATCGTCCGACCTGCTCGCGCGCGATATGTCGCAACTGTCGTGCGATCCACCGCGCGATTCTAACGGCGGTCAGCGACCAGCATGCAAAGGAACCGCGATCGGTGTCTTCAACCCAACACTCGTTCGGCCGCCCGCCATCCCCACCAGGCCGCTTCCTCGAAAACCGAATAGCCCGACAGGTCGGCGTGCGCGTAGAGGATGGGGCCATCGCTCGCGCGCAAGTTTCGCAAACCCGGGTTCGCGAGCGCACCCGGCGCGGGCGATGCCATCGCGTGCCCGCGCAGGGTGATCTCGACGCGATCGACGCAGGGCGCGAAGCGCCAGCCATAGACCTCGCGCAACTCGGCCGCCGCGAGCGCGCCGATCTCGGCGGGCGCGGCGCGGTCCATCCAGCGCCGCGCGTCGTCGGGCGTGCGATTGGGGAGTACGTCGGCCAGTGCGCGATAGGCCGTGAAGACGGTCGAGCGCGACGGCGCGACGCGAATCTGCTGGTGCGTAGCGACGACATAACCGAGACCGTCGCTGCCGTAGAGCACGTTGTCCCACGCGAGCTCGGCACCGTCCACCTCTTCGGGATGGCGGTTCATCACGAAGTTGGCGACCAGCCAGGGCGCGACTTGCGGTGCGTGTTGCGCCGGGTCGTAGCCGTCGCTCTTCAACGACGCGACCACGTGCTTGGCGACGAACAGCGGCATCGCGCTGATCGCGCGGCGCGCGCGCACGAGATAGGTCGAGAGGCGAGGGCCGTCGAGGCGCGCGCAAAGCACTTCGACGCCGCCATGCGTGTCGCGTATCGACAGCGCCGTGCCTTCGAGACGCAGCGGCGCGACCGCATCGCCGCGTTGCGCGAAGGCCGATGCATCGAGTCGCATCGCGAGCGCGTCGAGACCTTCGGGCCAGGTCAGCACCGCGCCGCGATCGGCGTTCGTCGCCTGCCCATTGCGCGCAGCGAAATAGTGGAGGCCGGCCCAGGCCGAGACCTGCGACGCGTTCGCGCCATAGTCGTCGCGGCAGCAATAGTCGAGATACCAGCGCAAGGCCGGATCGTCGTAGCCTTCGCGCGCCAGCCACGCGGAGAAGCTGATCGCGTCGAGCGCCGTCCATTGCGGGTCGGCGGAAGCGAACTGAATCGGGATCGCGAACACCTTGCGACCGTCGGCGCCGCGCGCTTCGCGCAGCTTGTCGATGGCGCGCAAGAAGCGATCGATCGATGATCCGGATGCCGCTTGCTCGCGTCTTTCGCGCGCGCCGCTCACCGCGGCAACTGCTCCCCCCTTTGGGGGAAGGCTGGGATGGGGGCCGCCGAGGTCGTCGATCGGCACCAGCCCCTCGCGCCATCGGCCGTCGCGATACAGGCGCTCGTCGGGCGCATGCACGATCGCGCGCTCGTCGTAGGTCGGTGTCGCGCTCGACGCGCCGGCCAGCAACACGCCGAAGTCCGCGAGCATCGTGCGCACGTGCGTGGACTCCATCGACGGCAGCGGCAGGTAGTGCGCGCCGGTGGGATAGCGCAGGCGCTCGCCGTCGGCCAGCACCGAACCCGACGCGGCGTTGCCGTGCGGCTCCGGGCCCATGATCAACGCGAAGTGCGTATGGCCTTCCTTGGCGAGGCGCCACGCAGCGGTCAGGCCCGCGACGCCCGAGCCGACGATCGCGACGTCGGTCCGGTACTCGGCTGACGGCGCGGGCCAGTCGGACGCTTTGAGATCGCGCAATCGATGGCCGATGTCGCGACCCGGATAGTTCAGGTTCGACGCGATCTCCTGCCAGCGCCAGAAGCCCGCGCTGGTCGCGATGCCCGCGCCCGCGATGCCTGCGCCGAGAAGAAAGCTGCGACGCTTCATCGATTCACGCGTTCGACATGACGCGCATCAGCGGATGAACTGATGCCAGTCCTCGTCGAAGTATCGAACCAGCGATTGATTGTTCAGCCGGTTGGCTTCGACCTGCGGGCGCGGCATGTCGGCCGCGAAGCGGAACATGTCGCGCGTGGTCTCGGCGTCGAGAAAGCGCATCGTCAATCGGTAGTGCTCGGGCGGCGTGAAGGCCGCGTCCTTCGATGCGAGCACGAAGCCCCATTCGCCGAACGACGGGACGTACGCGTGATACGGCCAGGTCCTGAAGCCCGCTTCCTTCAAGGTCGCGTCGATCGACCAGTAGGCGCGCGGCGCGAAGTAGGGCGAGGTCGACTGCACGACCACCATGCCGTGCGATGCGACGTGGCGCAGGAGGCCGCGGTAGAACGGCACCGAGTAGAGCTTGCCCAGCGAGAAGTTGGAGGGGTCGGGGAAGTCCACGATCACCGCGTCGAACATCGCGCTGTCATCGGCGGCGCTATCGTCACCGTGCAAATCTTCAAGCCAGCGCGCCGCGTCCTGGTTGACGATCGTCACGCGCGGATCGGAGAACGATCCTTTGTTCAGCGCTACCAGCGGCTCCGACTGTTTGAAGAGATCGGTTACGTGCTTGTCGAGATCGACCAGCGTGACGCGCTTCACATTCGCGTAACGCAACACCTCGCGCAATGCGAGCCCGTCGCCGCCGCCGAGGATCAGGACCGACTTCGCCCACGGCAGCGACTCCATCGCCGGATGCACCAGCGCCTCGTGATAGCGATGCTCGTCGCGCGACGAGAACTGCAGGTTGCCGTTGATGTAGAGACGCAGGTCGTCCTTCCAGCGCGTGACGACGAGGCGCTGATACGGCGTCGTGATCGCATGCACGATCTCGTCGCCGTACAGGCCGCGCTCGGACCATTGCGTCAAAGTATCGGCGAACACGAAGCCTGCGACCAGCACCACCGCGACGCCCGACGCGCGCAGGATGCGGCCGCTCACGTTGGTCAATTGATCGCGGAAACGATGGATGGTCCAGAACGCGATCGCGACGTTGGCGATGCCGAACAAGAGCGCCGTGCGCGACAGTCCGAGCCGCGGCGCGAGCAGCAGCGGGAACAGCAGCGACACCGCGAGCGCGCCGAGATAGTCGAAGGTCAGCACGCGGCTGACCAGCTCGGAGAACTTGGTTTCCCCCGTATTCAACGCGCGCATCACCAGCGGGATCTCCATGCCCACCAGCACGCCGATCGCGAACACCAGCGCATAGAGCACCGACCGGAACGGCGTCGAGAGCCACGCGAACACCACGAACAACACCATCGCCGACAGGCCGCCGAGCAGGCCGACCAGCAACTCGATATCGACGAAGCGCGACAGCACGTCCTCGTCCTTCACGTAGCGCGACAGGTGCGAACCCACGCCCATCGCGAACAGGTAGCAGCCGATGATGGTCGAGAACTGCAGGATCGAATCGCCCAGCAGATAGCTCGACAGCGCGCCCGCGATCAGCTCGTAGGCGAGCCCGCACGAGGCGACGACGAAGACGGCGAGGATGAGGAGGGAGGGCATGCGGGAGCGCTGGTTGGCTCGCATGCTAAACGATGGGTCGTCCCTTCAAACGATGGTGCTTCAGGTGCGCTTGCGACGACGCTTCTGCGCGGCCGGTGGCGCGGCGGCTTGCGCGACGGGCTGTGAAGCGGCGGGCTGCACGCCCGGCTTCAATCGCAGCGTCAGCATTGCCCCACCCGACGCATCGGTCGATTCCTTGATCTCGATGAAGGCCTGCTTGCGGACCAGGTCGCTCAGCTTGCGAAATCCGTAGAGTCGCGTGTCGAACGAGGGATTGTTCTTCGCCATGTACGACCCGACCGCCGACAGCGAGGCCCAGCCGTTGTCGCGTGACACGGCGTCGAACGCCTGGCGCAAGGCGTGCTCGAGGTCGGGGACGTCTTCGATCGCTTCGGCTTCGACCGCCGCCGCGCCGCCGCGCTTCAGGACTTCGAAGAAGATGAAGCGATCGCATGCGGCACGGAAGGCTTCGGGCGTCTTCCTTTCGCCGAGCCCATAGACCAGTCGGCCCGACTCGCGCAGCCGCGTGGCCAGGCGCGTGAAGTCGCTGTCCGATGACACGATGCAGAAGCCGTCGACATTGCCCGCATAGAGCAGGTCCATCGCATCGATGATCAGCGACGAATCGGTGGAGTTCTTGCCGCGCGTGTACGCGAACTGCTGGATCGGCTGGATCGCATGCTGGTTCATGTGCTCCTTCCAACCGG
>JBBQCA010000110.1:0-10473 GCA_038318315.1 Burkholderiales bacterium
TGACGCTGGTCGTGCGCAAGGGCATCGATGAACTGATCGTCGGTCGAACGCGCGTGCAGCTCGAGAACGACATCCTGCCGAGCTATCTGCAGAAGCGCCGCTGGTTCGGGCAGAAGGACGGCAAGCCCCCGCGAACGCACATCGCGCTCGCGACGCGCCTGCCGCGCGACGGCCGGCCGCTGTTGTTGGTCGAGATCGAAACGCACGCGGCGCGCGGCTCGGCGGGGTCCGATCGCGCGGCCGAGCGCGCAGTCGATCGGGATCTGTTGCCGTTCGGATTCTTCGGCGAAGACGAATCGGTTTCCGCGTTACCGATGCAGCTCGCCCTCGCACGCGTGCGCCGTGGACGCCAGGTCGGCTATCTGACCGATGCGTTCGCGCTCGCGGACTTCGCGCATCACATCGTCCATCTGCTGACCGAGCGTGCGCGCGTGAGCAGCGACGAAGGCGTGGTGCATTTCGTGCCGACCGTGTTGCTCTACGAGCTGCTGCCGCAACTCGATGCGGCCGCGGGCACAGGCGCGGGCAGCGGCGTGCGCTGGCTTTCGGCCGAGCAGTCCAACAGCTCTCTGGTGATCGGCGATGTCGCCGTGCTCAAGGTAGTGCGAAGGATCGTGCCGGGCATCAATCCCGAGGCCGAGATGACGCGCCTGTTGAGCGAACGCGGCTATGCGAACGCGTCGTCGCTGCTGGGCGAGGTCACGCGCATCGGTAGCGACGGAACGCCGCATCTGCTGATCGTCCTGCAGCGCTACATCCACAACCAGGGCGATGCGTGGCAATGGACGCTCAACGTGCTCGCGCGCGTCTTCCAGCAGACCGCGGTCAGCCTGCCGGCGCTTGCGGCGAGCACGCCATCGGGCGAAGCGATGGCGGCCGACATCATCGACACGTCGCGCGAAAAGTTCGAGGAGCTCGAAGCGTCGGGTCTTGCCGAACTCGAAGTCGGCGCGACCGTGCTCGGCAAGCGTCTCGGCGAATTGCACGCGGTACTCGCGCAGGCAAGCGACGACCCCGCGTTCGCACCCGAGCGTGTCGATGCGGCCATGGCCGAAAGCTGGGGTGAATCCGCGATCGTGCAGATCGATGCGGCGCTCGAAGTGCTGGCGGAACGCTTGCGCGTCGATGATGCAAGCTTGAGCGCCTCCGAGCGCGCAGTCGCGGCCGATCTCGTGAAGGAGCGTGCGGCCTTCACGCGCGCCGCCATGAAGCTCGCCAAGCGCGCGACCGGTTCGCTCGCAACCCGCATCCACGGCGACTTCCATCTGGGCCAGGTGCTGGTCACGCAAGGCGATGCGGTGATCATCGACTTCGAAGGCGAACCCGCCAAGGCGCTCGCCGAGCGGCGCGCGAAGATGAGCCCGTTGCGCGATGTGGCCGGGCTGTTGCGATCGATCGACTACGCAGCCGCAATGAGTCTCAAGACCGGTCCCGCCGACGTCGGCGAAGCCGGCGAAGCGAAGAAGCGCGACATCGTCGCGCGCTACATGCCGGCTGCGAAGAAGGCCTTCCTGGTGGCGTATCGCGAAGAAGCCAAGCGCATAGCACACCGCTGGGATCACGAGGACGGCGAAGCCGCGCTGCTCGATCTGTTCACGATCGAAAAGGCCGCCTATGAACTTTGCTACGAAGCGGCGAACCGACCGACGTGGATCAGCGTGCCGCTCGCCGGTCTCGCAGAATTGGCGCAGGCGCTGTTGTCGCCGCGGTCGAACACCGAGCGCGATTGAGCGCAACCGAGCGCACCCGAAACATGGCCACCAAATCCAAAACCGAAGAAGTCCCGACGCCCGCGCCCGTGAAAAAAAAGGCAGCGGCCAAGCGTGCCACCAGGCAGCGCGGCATCGATCCCGCGGCCACCAGCGCCGCGATCGAGCGCACGGCGGCGATCGTCGCGAGCGTCGCGGCGACGGCATTGACGATGAAGGACACCCATCGAGCGACCGTCCCCGACGCGAGCGACGCGCGTCGATCTGCGCAACCACGCGCTGCCGATGCGATCGAGCCGCGGCCGACTCCTTCGCTTGCGAGCAGCGTGATCGAGGCCCTGATCGTCGCGCGCCACGGCGACCCGTTCGCCGTGCTCGGACCGCACTTACCGGGGGCCGATGCGGGCGGCGTCACGGTCGTGCGTGCGCTGCTGCCCAATGCGATATCGGTCGAGGTGATGGCACGCGATGCATCGAATGCTTCACCGCGTTCGCTCGGCACCCTGATCCGCATTCACGATGCGGGACTCTTCGAAGGCCCTGTCGGCGCCCTCCCCGGGGACGATGATTCCGCTCCTCCGCCCTATCGCCTGCGCGTCGTGTGGCCCACCGCGGACGGCGGCACAGTCACGCAGGAGATCGACGATCCCTATGCCTTCGGACCGCTGCTCGGACCGCTCGACCTGCATCTGATCGCCGAAGGCCGGCATCATCAACTGGGACAAAGTCTCGGCGCGCACGTCGCGCGCGTGCAGGGCGTAGCCGGCACGCGCTTCGCGGTGTGGGCTCCCAACGCGCAGCGCGTGTCGGTGGTCGGCGCCTTCAATGGATGGGATGGGCGGCGCCATGCGATGCGCCGTCGCGTCGAAGCCGGCGTGTGGGAATTGTTCATCCCTCAATTATCGAAGGGTGAACGTTATCAATACGAGATCGTCGGCGCCGACGGCGCGTTGCTGCCGCTCAAGGCCGATCCCGTCGCACTGGCCACCGACCTGCCGCCAGCAACCGCGTCGGTGGTCCCCGACGACACGTCGCTCGCGTGGACCGATGACACCTGGATGAAGGACCGTGCCGCGCGCCATGCGCCCGACGCGCCGCTTTCCATCTATGAAGTCCACGTCGGCTCGTGGCTGCGCAATATGAACGAAGACGCGGAGCACGGTGGCCGCAGCTTCGACTGGAATGGCCTGAGCGAGCGCCTGATCCCGTACGCGAAGGCGATGTGCTTCACGCACCTCGAGTTCCTGCCGGTGATGGAACATCCCTTCGGCGGCTCGTGGGGCTATCAGCCGCTCGGCCTGTTCGCGCCCACCGCGCGCTTCGGCTCGCCCGCCGACTTCGCGCGCTTCGTCGATCGCTGCCATCAGGCCGGCATCGGCGTGATCCTCGACTGGGTGCCCGCGCATTTCCCGAACGACGCGCACGGCCTCGCACGCTTCGACGGCAGCGCGTTGTACGAACACGCCGATCCGCGCGAAGGCTTTCATCAGGACTGGAATACGCTGATCTACAACTTCGGCCGCAACGAGGTGCGCGGCTTCCTGATCGCGTCCGCGCTCGAATGGCTGGAGCGTTATCACGTCGATGGTCTGCGCGTCGATGCGGTCGCGTCGATGCTCTATCGCGACTACAGCCGCAAGGCGGGCGAATGGGTACCCAACATCCATGGCGGCCGCGAAAACCTTGAAGCGGTCGCCTTCATCAAGGAACTCAACACCGTCGTGGGCGAACGCTGTCCCGGCGCGATGATGATCGCCGAGGAATCGACCGCGTGGCCCGGCGTGACCGCGCCGGTGTCGTCCGGCGGCCTGGGCTTCGCGTACAAGTGGAACATGGGCTGGATGCACGACACGCTGCGCTACGTCGAGTACGACCCCATCCATCGCGGCTGGCATCACGACGACATGACCTTCGGCATGGTGTACGCGTACTCCGAGCGCTTCGTGCTGCCGATTTCGCACGATGAAGTGGTGCACGGCAAGGGATCGCTGCTGAACAAGATGCCCGGCGACGAGTGGCAGAAGCGCGCGAATCTGCGCGCATACCTGTCGTTCATGTGGACGCATCCCGGCAAGAAGCTGCTGTTCATGGGCTGCGAGCTGGGCGAGTGGAAGGAATGGAATCACGATGGATCGCTGGCCTGGGATCTGCTCGACGATCCCGGGCATCGCGGCGTGCAAACCCTGGTGCGCGACCTCAATCGGCTCTATGCCGAGGCACCGGCGCTGCACGAGAAGGACAGCGATCCGTCGGGCTTCGCGTGGATCGTCGGCGACGACCGCGCCAACAGCGTGTTCGCGTTTCGGCGCGTAGGACGCGACGCGTCGCGCGCGGTGGTGGTCGTCGTCAACATGACGCCGGTCGTGCGACGCGACTATCGGATCGGTGTCCCGCATGCGGGCACGTGGCGCGAACGCCTCAACAGCGACGCCACCGTGTACGGCGGCTCGGGCATCGGCAACCAGGGTGAAGTGCGCGCCAGCGACGACGGCGCGCACGGACTGCCGGCCTCGGTGACGCTGACCTTGCCGCCGCTCGCCGTGCTGGTGCTCGAATCGGCGTCCGCAGACCGCGCATCTTCGAACGACAACAACAACATTTCAAACAGGGGTTGATCGATGTGGCATCCGCCAGACGGCATCCAGCCGGGTCTGCCGTACCCGCTTGGCGCAACGGCTGACGACGACGGCGTCAACTTCGCGATCTTCTCGGCACACGCCGACTCGATCGAGCTATGCCTGTTCGATCCCAGCGGTCGCAAGGAGATCGCGCGCTATCACCTGCCCGAATGCACCGACGAGATCTGGCATGGCTACCTGCCGACGGTGCGCGCCGGGCAGCTCTACGGCTATCGCGCGCACGGGCCCTATCGTCCCGAGCACGGGCATCGCTTCAACCCGCACAAGCTGCTGCTCGATCCCTACGCGAAGAAACTCGCGGGTCAGCTCAAGTGGACCGACGCGCTCTACGGCTATCGGCTGCATTCGCCGCGCGCCGACCTGAGCTTCGATCGGCGCGATTCGGCGGCCGCGATGCCCAAGGCGGTCGTGGTCGACGAGGTCTTCAAGTGGGGGCGCGACCGCTCGCCGAACACGGCGATGCAGCACAGCGTGATCTACGAAGCCCATGTGCGCGGCTACACGATGAAGAACGAGCGCATCCGCGCCGACGAGCGCGGCACGTTCGCCGGGCTCGCGGACCCGGCCGCGATCGATCATCTGGTCAAGCTCGGCATCACCGCGATCGAGCTCTTGCCGATCCACGCACTGCTGCAGGACCGGCGCCTGGTCGAGAAGCAGTTGCGCAACTACTGGGGTTACAACACGCTCGCGTTCTTCGCGCCCGAGCCGCACTACCTCGCAAGCGGCGAGTTGAACGAGATCCGCACGGCGGTCAAGCGGCTGCACGCGGCCGGCATCCAGGTAATCCTCGACGTGGTCTACAACCACACCTGCGAAGAAAGCGAGCTCGGGCCCACGCTCTCGTTTCGCGGCATCGACAACGCCAGCTACTACCGCCTGCTCCCCGACAACCCGCGTCACTGCATCAACGACACTGGCTGCGGCAACACCGTCAATACCTCGCACCCGCGCGTGATCCAGTTGATCATGGACTCGCTGCGCTACTGGGTCGACGAATTTCACGTCGATGGTTTTCGCTTCGACCTCGGCGTCACGCTCGGGCGCGAGGCCACCGGCTTCGATCCCAACGGCGGCTTCTTCGACGCGCTGCGACAGGACCCGACGCTGGCATCGGTCAAGCTGATCTCCGAACCCTGGGACCTCGGGCCGGGCGGCTATCAACTCGGCAATCATCCCCCCGGCCTCGCCGAATGGAACGGCCGCTATCGCGACGACGTGCGACGTTTCTGGAAGGGCGATGCGGGGCTGCGCGGCGCGATCGCGGCACGTCTGCACGGCTCCTCGGATCTGTTCGATCACCAGCGCCGCCGACCCTGGGCCTCGGTCAATTTCATCACCGCGCACGACGGCTTCACGATGGCCGATCTGGTGTCGTACGACCACAAGCACAACGACGCCAATCACGAAGACAACCGCGACGGCGCCGACGACAACCACAGCTTCAACTGGGGCGTCGAAGGACCGACCGACGACGCAGGCATCGCCGCGACCCGCGCCAAGGTGCATCGCTCGATGCTGATGACGCTGCTCTGCGCGCACGGCACGCCGATGCTTTTGGGCGGCGACGAGTTCGGCCGCACGCAGCAGGGCAACAACAACGCCTATTGCCAGGACAGCGAGATCTCGTGGTTCGACTGGGCCGTGGCCGACAGCGACGCCGGCCGCGCACTGGCCGCGTTCACCGCGCGCCTGATCGCATTGCGCGCCGCGCATTCACCCCTTCGCTCGAACTACTTCATGAAAGGCCTCTCCGATCTCGGCGATGGCCTCACCGACATCGCATGGTTCGACGAAAAGGGCGACGCGATGACGGACGAAGCCTGGCAATTCACCGAAGGCCGCTTGCTCGCATGCCGCCGCGTCTGTCCGTCCGACCAGAACGGCAACCTTGACGCAACGCTGCTGCTGATCAACGGCGCTTCGGACAATCACGAGTTCGCCTTGCCCGAGCCCGCGCTGCGCTGGCGGGTCATGCTCGACAGCGCGCATCCCGAGCGCCACGAGACCGCGTGCAAGGACGAGATCGTCGAGGTAGCGTCGCATAGCGCGGTACTGCTGATCGCACGGCATCGCGCCGGAATCGCATGACTCTCAGGCATCACCGTCGCCTGCCCTTCGGCGCCGAATTGATCGCGCCGGATCGCACCCGCTTTCGGCTCTGGGCGCCGTCGTGCGAGCGCGTGTCGCTGGCGATCGAAGGCCGCGACGACATCGCGATGCTCGCGGCCGGGGAGGGCTGGTTCGAGGTCGATGCCGATTGCGGCGCGGGGACGCGCTATCGCTATCGCGTCGTTCCCGCAGGACACGGCGCGACCGGCGACGCATTGCTGGTGCCCGATCCCGCGTCGCGCGCGCAGGCGACCGACGTGCACGGTCCGAGCATCGTGATCGATCCCGAGTCCTATCGCTGGACCCACGACGACTGGCGTGGCCGCGCATGGTGCGAGACCGTGATCTACGAAATCCACGTCGGACTCGCCGGTGGATACAGCGGCGTGCAGCGCTTGCTGCCCGGCCTGGCCGAGCTCGGCGTCACCGCCATCGAGCTGATGCCGGTGGCGGAATTTCCCGGCGCGCGCAACTGGGGCTACGACGGCGCATTGCCGTTCGCGCCCGATACGGCGTACGGCACGCCCGACGATCTCAAGGCCTTGATCGACGCGGCGCACGGCCACGGCCTGATGGTGTTCCTCGACGTGGTCTACAACCACTTCGGCCCGGAAGGCAATTACCTCGGTGTCTATGCGGACGCTTTCTTTCGCGACGACATCAAGACGCCGTGGGGCCGCGCGATCGATTTCCGCATCGCCGAAGTGCGCGACTTCTTTCGCAACAACGCGCTCTACTGGCTGATGGAATATCGCATCGACGGCTTGCGCCTCGATGCGACCCACTCGATCGTGCCGCAGGACTGGCTGAAGGACTTGTCGATGTTCGTGCTCGACATGGTCGATGCCTCGCGCCACGTGCATCTGGTGATCGAGCACGACGGCAATGCGGCGCATCTGCTCGGCCCCACTGCCACCAACACCCGCAGTTACGACGCGCAATGGAACGACGACGGCCACCACGTCCTGCATGTGCTCTTGACGCGCGAGACCGATGGCTACTACGTCGACTTCGCCGACGCGCCCGAAGACAAGCTCGCGCGCTGCCTCGCCGAAGGCTTCATCTATCAGGGGCAGCCGTCGATCTTTCGCGAAGGTGTGCCGCGCGGCGAGCCGAGCAAGGACCTGCCGCCGACCGCCTTCGTGCTGTTCCTGCAGAACCACGACCAGATCGGCAACCGCGCTTTCGGCCAGCGCCTGACCACGCTCGCCGATCCCGCAGCGCTGCGCGCCGCCTCGGCGCTGGTGCTGTTGAGCCCGCAGATCCCGTTGTTGTTCATGGGCGAGGAATGGGGTGCGACCGAACCCTTCCTCTACTTCACGAGCTATCCCGACGAAGAGCTCGCGGACGCGGTGCGCGATGGACGGCGCAATGAATTCGCGGACGCGCGCGGCTTCTCCGATCCAGAGATTCGCAACATGATTCCCGATCCCAACGCGCCGGCCACGTTCGAGACGTCGCGCCTGGAGTTCGATCGAGCGACGCGCGACGCGACTACGGATGCTAAGGGCCTCGCCTGGTCGTCGGCGTGGCTCGAGCACACGCGCCGGCTGCTGGCGATTCGCCACAAGTACATCGTGCCGCGCCTCGAGGGCGCGCGATCGCTAGGCGCCGAAGCGGTGGGCCCGGCAGCGGTGGTCGCGCGCTGGCACATGGGCGATGGCGCGGTCCTCACGATCGCGGTCAATCTCGCCGCCGAGCGCGTCGCGATCCCCGCGCATCGCTTTCACATGCGCGGCGAGCAGATCTACGCGACGCGCAGGGACGCCTTCCCCGACCCCGACGGCTACCTGCCGGGCCATACCAACTGGGCATTGCTCGAGGCCACCACCTGAGTTCGACCGCATGAGCGACGCGACCCACGAATCGACACGAGACGCGACCGATGGCGCCATCGCCGACGACGAGCCCTTCGACGAAGCGTTGACCGCGTCGCTGCACGGCCTCGCCGAAGAGGCGGGCATCACGGTGGTGTGGCAGGACTATCGCGGCGTGATGCACACGGTCAGCAACAAGACCTTGCGTTCGCTGCTTGCCGCGCTCGAACTACCCGCGCTGACCGCCGACGAGATCGCCGCGAGCCGCATGCATCTGGCGGCCGAAGCGCACGGCCACGTCGCCGAACGCCTGCCGCCACTCGTCACGGCGGTTGTCGGCGCGCCGATCTCGCTGGCGTTCGGCGCGGCTTTCGCGGGCAAGAACTATCGCGTCACGCTCGAAGACGGCGACGTTCGCGAAGGCCGCTTCGCCGACGAGGGACCGGCGATCGTCGACGCGATCGAGAGCTTCGGCTACCACAGGCTCGATGTCGAAGACACGTCGGGAAATTCGGCGACGACGGAAACATCGCTGCAGCAATCGTCCCCGCCGCATTCGTCGCCGCCGCATTCGTCCGTCACGCTCGCGATTGCGCCGGCGCGTTGCTATGGCGTGGGCGACGCACTGATAGCCGCGGGACGCGATCCCGAAGCGCGTCCGTGGGGCCTCGCGGTCCAGCTCTACGGCATCTCGCGCAACGGCGATGGCGGCCTGGGTGACTACGGATCGCTGGCGACGCTTGCGCAATGCGCCGCGCGTCATGGCACAGAGGCGCTCGCGATCAGCCCGGTGCATGCGATGTTCTCGGCCGACCTGCATCGCTACAGTCCTTACGGACCATCGAGCCGTCTGCTCGCGAACGTGCTTCACGTCGATCCGCGTGCGGTGCTGGGCGACGAGGCGTGCGCCGTCGCGTTCGAAGAGATCGATCCCGAAGGCCTCGCCGCGACGCTCGAAGCCAACGCGCTGATCGATTGGCCCGCTTCCTCGCGCTTGCGGCTGGCGGTGTTGCGCCGTCTGTTCGATCGCCTGATCGCGCAGGACGATGCCGAAGGGCATCGCTTGCGCGGCGACCTGATCGCGTTTCGAACGCAGGGTGGTGAGGTGCTCGAAGCGCACGCGCGCTTCGAGGCCTTGCACGCGATGCTGGCCGCCGACGACACCGGCATGCTGGGCGGCTGGCGCACCTGGCCGGCCGCCTATCGCGACCCGCATGCCGAAGCCGTCGCGACCTTCGCGGAGGAACATCGCGACGAGGTCGCGTTCCACGCCTTCCTGCAATGGCAGGCCGCACGCCAGCTCGATGCTGCGCATCGCACCGCGAAAGCGGCCGGCATGGCGATCGGCATCGTGGCCGATCTCGCGGTCGGCGCCGACGGCAGCGGCAGTCAGGCCTGGAGCCGCCAGCGCGACATGCTGATCGGACTGTCGATCGGCGCGCCGCCCGACTTGCTCAACGCGCTCGGGCAGTCGTGGGGCCTCGCGGCATTCTCGCCGCGGGCCCTGAAGAGCACCGGCTTTCGCGCGTGGATCGACATGCTGCGCGCGGCCTTCGCGCATGCGGGCGGCGTGCGCATCGATCACGTGCTCGGCCTCATGCGCATGTGGCTCGTCCCCGAAGGCGCCGATCCGCTGGAGGGCGCATACCTGCGCTATCCCTTCGACGACCTGCTGCGGCTGGTCGCGCTCGAGTCGTGGCGGCATCGCGCGATCGTGATCGGCGAAGACCTGGGCACGGTGCCCGAAGGCCTGCCCGAGCGGCTCTCGGCCGCGGGCCTGCTCGGCATCCGCGTGCTGTGGTTCGAGCGCCAGTGGCATGTGCCCGGCCAGCCGTTTCGTCCGCCGCACGAATGGTCCGACGGCGCGCTGGCGGTCACCACCACGCACGACCTGCCGACCATCGCAGGCTGGTGGCGCGGCCACGACATCGATTGGCGCGCACAGCTCGATCTGTTCGGCGAGCACTCGAGCGAAGAGGTCGAACGCAAGGCCCGCGACGCCGATCGCAACATGCTGTGGACCATGCTCTGCGACAGCGGCGCGGCGCAGGGCGAACGGCCGCCCGACGATCGTCCGCCGATCGCCGAGGCCTTGCGTTACGTCGGCTCGACGCCCGCGCCGCTCGCGATCGCGCCGATCGACGACGCGCTCGGCCTGGTCGAGCAGCCCAATCTGCCGGGCACGATCGCCACGCA
>JBBQCA010000111.1:0-10449 GCA_038318315.1 Burkholderiales bacterium
CGCGCCCCGGGAAACCCGCTTCACGCGCGAATAGCCGTTGCCGCCGTCGTGCTCATCGAAGCGATGGCGAGCGATTCGCCGAGCAGGCAGATCGATATGCCGAGCAGGCCGATATCCTTCAACGGGAATTGCCCGGGAGCGCCGGAGATCACGGGAAACCCCACGGGCGCCGCGACTCCGGGCGTGGAGAAGAAAAAGGTCACGGTAATCAGGAAAGTGAAAACTGCCATTGCGCAGCCGATCACCGAGGCGCGCGGAACGACACGATAGAGCGCCAACATGATTCCGGTGGCGATCTCGTAAATGCCCAGCATGTGGCTCGAACCTTGAATGCCCAGCGGCGCGTGCCACTAGCCCACGATCGGGACTGTTCGCGATGAACGGCGCGATCCCGGTGGCTTCATAGCTCCCACAGCAACGGCATCGAAACTGGCGCGCCGTCGCGCCGTCGCGCCGTCGACGCAAGAGGCTCAGCGGCCGGCGGTCGACTCCGGGAAAGAAGACTTCGGCAACGCTTTCGTAGTAACGCGCGAGATCGAGCTTGCTGGTCTTGCTGGTGCGAAACACGACGCGATCGGGATGCACGCGTCGACATGGCGAGCGCGGTCGAAGCCGTCGCGACAGTCGAGGTCAAGCGGCCTTGCGCCGCGCGGTCGTTGCGCGCTTCGCGGCCGCCTTGCGGGCGGGCGCGCCTGCGGACGCCGGTGCAGCGCGACCGATGGTGCGCTTCGCGACGCTCGATGACCCGTTGCCATTCGAGGTCTTGCGGCCCGCGGCGGCCGTCGCGGCAGCCGTCGTTTTCTTCTTCGCGGCGCTCGACGTCGAGCGCTTTGCAGCCACCGTCCCGGAGCTCGATTGCGCGCGCTCGTCGCCGTCGTTCGCGCGTGTCGACGGCTTGCCCCGTCCGCGCGTGCCCATACTCTGCTTGAGGAGCGACACCAGGTCGATGATCTTCGCACTCTCGCGCGGCTTCTCCGGCTTGCCCTCGTCGTCGGGCTCGGTCAGCACGTGCGTCTGGCCGGCGGCGATCTTCTCTTCGATGCGCGCCATCAGGTCGTCGCGATAGGTGTCGCCATATTGGCTGGGGTCCCATGCTTCACTCATGTCCGCGATCAAGCGCGTCGCGCTTTCGATCTCGCGCGCCGATAGCCCTTCTGCCTTCGCGCCCGCGGCAGGCAGGTCGAGGTCGTCGACCGGCTGGATCTCGTCGGCGAAGCGCAGGGTGTTCAGCATCAATGCGTTGTCGGTCACGAGCAGTGCCGCGAGATGCTGCTTGGTATGCACCACGAAACGCGCCAACCCCGCCCGACCCGAGCGCTTCATCGCCTCGCGCAACAACGCATAGGGCTTCTTGCCGCGCTTGTCGGGTTCGAGGTAGTAAGGCGTCTCGAAGTAACTCGACGGAATCGCCGCGGCTTCGACGAACGAGAGGATCTCGACGGTCTGCGTCGCTTCGGGATTGGCGCGCTTGAAGTCTT
Source organism: Burkholderiales bacterium (assembly GCA_038318315.1). GTDB lineage: Bacteria > Pseudomonadota > Gammaproteobacteria > Burkholderiales > Burkholderiaceae_D > CAHJXF01. Next base: position 1,479 of record JBBQCA010000111.1, read on the forward strand.
CATCGGACAGCAGGACGTACTCGCCCTTCTCGTACTCGTAGCCCTTGACGATGTCTTTCCATTCGACCGCCTTGCCGGTGGTCTTGTTGATGCGGGTGTAGCCGATTGGCGCCATGTCGCGGCGGTCGAGCCAATCGAAACTCAGGCGATGCTCGCGTGCGGCGGCCCTCAACGTGACGGGGATATGCACGAGCCCGAAACTGATCGCGCCTTTCCAGATGACAGCCATGGTCGCCCGCTCCGATGGTGTTCGATCGATCCGCCTCGGGATCGATCGCGCTTCTCGATCGATCCTGCTTTCAATCCTGCATCTGATCGGCCATGCCGAAGTCCGAATCGTTCGAACCATGCTGCGGTTCGTTCCTGGTCTTCTTTCTGCTGACGCCCGACGACTTCACACGCGGCGGCTGTGCGAGATAAGCCTGTGCATCCATATATTCCGAACCCATGTGCAACCGATCTTCGGCGCCCTTTCCATTCTTCTCAGTGACGCTTCCCATCGTCGTTCCTTTCAAGATGTGCGTTTTCTGAATCCGAACCCGGATCGGTGGACGCTTCGGAGTTGTGCAAATTAATAAGCGCGCGCCGCGGCGTCTGTAGGAGCGCAACCCATTTGCCGGCAAGCGGCTTGTCCGACAAGCGTTTAGGCATCCCGCACGGCGCGCCGTGCGACGCTTCGACCAACAATCGCAAACGACTCGTGGCGCAATCATGCGCCCGCTTCATTTCCTCGAGGAGACAGCGATGGCAGGCAGCACACTCGACTTGACGGGGGAGGAATCCCCGATCACGAATACCGGACACGGCACGCGCGCACTGGGACCGAGCGACAGCTCCGACACCGGTAGCGACGTCACCGGCGGACCGGGTATGGACGAGGGCCTCTCGGACGAACAGGCGCGTCAGCAGTCGCATGGCAATGCGGGTCGCGACCTGGGCGATGCCGATCTCGACAGCGACAGCGATCGCGCGGGAACCGGCGAACGCGCTTCGGCGGGCATCGATGCACCGACGGCCACCGACCAGAAGACCACGATCAAGCCCGGCATCGAATCGGCCGCCGACGAATTGGACGATCCCGATGCGCTATCGGACGAAGCCGAGGACGGGTCCGGTCGCAATCGGGGTACGTCCGTATCCGACGGCGCGACCTGAGCAGCGTGCGCGTTTAGCGCAGACCATCCGCGACCCCTCACCGCGAGGCGGTCGCGACGACTTTCACTTTGGCCGCGGCGGCTCCAGCTTGCGGGTGGAATCCACATGCTTGCCGGCGCGCACGTCGCGTATGGTCTGCGCGACCGCGCGCGCCACGTTGCGCACCTCTTCCTGAAAGCCCTTGTCGGCGTCGAGTTCCTGATGGCTGGTCGCATAGGGCTGGTAGTAGCCGACGAAGCGATCGAGACGCGCCATGGCGCCCGCTTCGATCAGCCCCATCCAGTCGAGCCAGTCGGACAGCGCGCGGCGTTGCCCTTCGATGCCGGCGACGTCGCCATGGACCACGACACCATAGACGCGACCCGAGAGGTGCTTGGGATAGTCCCATCCCTTCAACTCGACCTGCTTGGCTTTCTCCGGGTCCTTGCCGTCGGTCGTTGTCGGATCGGGATTGCCGCCGTCCGCGCATACGAGCCTATCGATCATCAACTTCAGGACGCTCGGAGACTGATACCAGTGCACGGGCGTCACGATGATGACGCCGTGCGCCGCGGTCCAGCGCTCGTAGATCTCGGCCATCCAGTCGTTGACCTCGCCGAGCGCGTGATTGGGATAGCAGCTGCACGGCCAGTGACAGAGCGGCATCGCGGTCGAAACGCAACCCTTGCACGGATGGATGCGCTTTTCGTATTCGTTGACCTGAAAGCTGAGGTCGAGCAGATCGACCTCGAGCTTCGCGGCCTCGAGCGTGCGCGCGGTCAGCTGCGCGAGCCGATAGGTCTTCGACATCTCCCCCGGACACGTGCCGTCGTTGCGCGGCGAGCCGCAGATCACGAGCACGCGCGACTTGGTGCCTTTCTTCTTCTGGATCGCCTCGACGGCACGTAGGCGATCACGCGTCTGCTTCCACTCGACCGAAAGATCGTGGTTCGGATCGGCGAACCCGCGCCCCGCCTTTTGCGTCACCGGCGCTTTGCGGCCGTCCTTGTAGGCCTCCCACGCGATGCCTTCGAGTTTGTGAATCGCATCGCGCGCCACATCGAAAGCCGGATCGAAGAAGTTCGCATCGAAGCGCTTGCGAAATTCCTCACGCGGCAGAAATTTTGCGACCTGACCCTTGACGACCTTGACCGTCGCTTTGGTCGACTCGGCGTGCTTGTTCTTCATGTCGTCTCCAGGCGAGCGATGCGAAAGCCTAAACGCGCTTGCTGCTCCCTCAGTTCGGACGGCAACGCATGCCTCGCTAGGATAAGTGGTCGTCCGATAGCCGTTCGCGACCCGCCCGTTTTTACTAGCGCTTCGTCAATGAAACATCGACCTATTCAAACGAGGAGACGAGATGCGCTTCATCATTCTGTGGTTGCTCGGAGTACCGGTGGTCGTCCTGATATTCCTCAAGATCTTCGGAATTCTCTGAACGCGCATCCGGCATTCGATGTGAAGGAAGCGACCCACCTTCGACCTATTCGAATGCCGGTCGCTCCAGAACGATGCGTGTGAGCGCATCCGACGTGCGGCTGAGCTTCTCCGCGACGGCGTGAATGCGCGCGAGATGCTGGTTGTACGCGTTCAGCAGTCCGCTTTCATCGAGGCCGCGCCCGCCGTCGAGATATTCGAGCGCTTCGCGTGTGACCAGGAAGTGATGCTCGCGGCCGTGAAACTCATGGCCGAAATCGATGCCGTGTTCATCTGTCTTGTGGTTCATCGCCGTTCTCGTGCGGGAAGTCGAAGCGGCAATCATACGACCTCGACGGCGCGACCAAATCAGGTCACCGCAAAGCCCGAGCGGGCAGTACGGTGCCGCGACATTCGCCAAAGCCGATGCGTCGCGCGCCTCCTTGCGCACCGGCTTGCGCACTTGCGTGCTCGCACCATGCGCGAAACACCACGCTGTCCCCGTCCTCGAGGAAGGTGCGCGTCTCGCCGTTGGGCAGCGTGAACGGCTGCTTCCCGCCCGCGGACAATTCGATCATCGAGCCCGCCTCGTCGGGCGTCGGGCCCGACTCGGTGCCGCTGCCGAAGAAGTCGCCCGGCACCAGACGACATCCGTTCACGGTGTGATGCGCGACCATCTGGCCGACCGTCCAGTACGCATGCTTGAAGCTGGTCTGCGAGAGGCGCATCGGCACACTCGATTTCGCGGTCACGAGACTAGCTTCGAGCTGAATGTCGAACGCACCCGCGTCGCGAACCGAGAGGTCGTCGAGATAAGGCAGCGGTTGCGGGTCGCCATCGGGTCGCTGCCACGACGTGCGAAACGGCGCGAGCGCCTCGATCGTGACGATCCACGGCGAGATCGTCGACGCAAAATTCTTCGAGAGAAAAGGGCCGAGCGGTTGGTACTCCCACGCCTGGATGTCGCGCGCCGACCAGTCGTTCAACAGACACAGGCCGAACACATGCTGCTCCGCTTCCGCGATCGGTATGGGCACGCCGCTGCTGCCGTCCTCCGCGGCTTCACCGTTGCCCGGATCGTTTCCATTGCCGATGAAGATGCCGACCTCGAGTTCGTAGTCCAGGCGCTTGCACGGACCGACGACGGGCTGGTCCGCGCCAGGCGGCATGGTCTGTCCGACTGGCCGATGAAAGCGCTGGCCGCTGACGCCTATCGTCGATGAACGCCCGTGATAGCCGATCGGCACCCACTTGTAGTTGGGCAGCAGCGGATTGTCGGGTCGGAACAGACGGCCGATGTTGGTCGCGTGATGGACCGACGTGTAGAAGTCGGTGTAGTCGCCGATGTGCGCAGGAACGGCGTGCTCCGCATCGGCCTGCGCGACCAGGCAGGCTTGCAATGCATCGCGTTCGCGCGCATCGCTGCGCAATGCGCGCGACAGCGCGAGACGCAACGCGGACCACACCCTGGCTCCTCTCGACATCAGGCCGTTCAGCGTCGCTGCGCAAGGATCGTCGAGGGCCTGCCCGATGGCCGCCGCGAGCGGCGTATCTGTGTGCGCGCATGCGGACAGGTCGAGGATGCGGTCACCGATCGCGACGCCGATACGAAATTTTTCCCTGGGGACGCCCTCATGCGTTGCGCGCCGGCGAAAGACGCCGAACGGCAGGTTCTGGATCGGGAAGTCGCAGTCCGGAAGGTTGGCCGAGGGCACCCAGCTTTCGAGACTCGCATCGTGCGTTTCGTTGAGCATCGTCATCGATCGTATCTCCGTGATTCTCAATCGCGCGGCGCGATGAAGTGCTTCTTCAGGCCCTGCCAGCACTCGAAATATTCGGCCTGCAAAGCGGAGCTTTCGAGCGCGAAGCGCGTCGGGTGAATGATTGCCGGGGTCTCGAACATGAAGGCCATGGTGTCCACGATGTAATCGGGTTTGCCGGTGTCCGCGTTCGATGCCTTCTCGAACGTCTGCGTATCGGGACCGTGTCCGGACATGCAGTTGTGCAGCGAGGCGCCGCCCGGTGAAAAGCCGTCGGCCTTCGCGTCGTAGGCGCCGTGCACGAGTCCCATGAACTCGCTGGCGAAATTGCGATGGAACCAGGGCGGACGAAACGTATCCTTCATCGTCAGCACGCGTGGCGGAAAGATCACGAAGTCGAGCGAGTCCACGCCGGGCGTGTCACTTTGCGATTGCAGCACCAGGAAGATCGACGGGTCGGGATGGTCATAGCTGATCGAGCCGATCGCGTTGAAGCGCCGCAGATCGTATTTGTAGGGCGCGTAATTGCCGTGCCAGGCAACCACGTCGAGCGGCGAATGATCGATCTCGGCCGACCAGAGACGGCCGTCGAATTTCGCGACGAGCTCGAAGCGGCCTTCGATGTCCTCGTAACGCGCGTGCGGCGTGAGGAAGTCGCGCGGGTTCGCAAGGCCGTTCGAGCCGATCGGTCCCAGGTCGGGCAGTCGCAGCAGCGCGCGATAGTTCTCGCAGACGTAGCCGCGCGCTTCGTGGCCCTTCAACTCGACGCGAAAGCGCACGCCGCGCGGAATCACCACGATCTCCTGCGGCTCGACATCGAGCGTGCCGAGTTCGGTTGCGATGCGCAGCGCGCCTTGCTGCGGAACGATCAACAGCTCGCCGTCGGCGTCGTAGAAATAGCGGCCTTCCATCGAGCGGTTGGCGACGTACATGTGGATGCCGCAAGCCTCGTTGCCGGCCATCGTGATCAGGCCCTGCACGAAGTCGGTAGGCGCGCCCGGCATGGCGAGCGGATTCCAGCGCAATTGATCGGGTGGGGTCGGCACTTCGTCGAAGCGACCGCTCATGAGTCCCGCATCGATTTCGACGAAAGGTCGATGGACCGCCGCAGGCCGGATGCGATAGAGCCACGAGCGCCGGTTGTGGCTGCGCGGAGCGGTGAACGCGGTGCCCGACAACTGCTCCGCATAGAGGCCATGCGGCGCGCGCTGCGGCGAGTTGCGGCCTTCGGGCAACGCACCCGGCACGGCTTCGGTGGCGAACTCGTTGCCGAAGCCGGATTGATAGCGCAACTCCGTGGTCGTCGATGAGGGATGAAGGACGGTCGCGGTCATGCTCGTACTCCCGTATCTGCCCCCTCCCCTTCAAGGGGAGGGTTAGGGTGGAGATGGGTTACGGCGACACCTTCGCGCGCACGCGCCATCGCATCGCGCAGCACGTCGAGATCGCCGACATGGTTCGCCAGCAGCAGGATCAGCTTGCAGTTCACGAGTTCACTTTCTTCGCGGGTCAGATCGCGATGCGTATCGATCAACCCCTCGTAGAAATCGTCGGGCCGCGCGAGGTTCGCTTCGATGTTCAGGCCGCTCATACCACTCTCCTAATCGTTGCAGGTCGCGTGCGCGAGCGCGGCCCGCACGTCGTCGACGTCGAAGCGACGCCAGCGCGCGCAGACGTGCTGGTCGGGTCGAACCAGATAGGTGGTGCCGGGGTGCGCGTCATAGCGGCGCGCCACATGGCCATCGACGTCGCGCGCGACGATCGCATCGGCGGTGTCGATCGCGCGCACGTCCGAAGTGATGACGACGAGCCGGATCGGCAACGGCAGCCCGGCGAGCTTCGCGAGCGACCGAGGGAGCGCCCCGCCCCCAGGGAAATGGATCAGCGTGAAGTCTCCGCGCAATTGGTCGAGAAGCCAGTCAGGCTGCCCGTCGATCGTGATCGGCGCATCAAGGCATGTCGCGCCCGGGACCATCGGTCCTTCGAATCGATAGAAATCGGGTGTGTTCAGGCTCGACGACGAAAGCGTAGCGGGCGTTGACAACCGGCCGCTGTTGACCAGCGTCCGCGCGAACGGATGGTCGCGCGCGAGCTTCAACGCCGCGTCGCGGAAAGTGCGCGAGATGTCGCTTTTGGGCGTGAGGAAGTCGGTCGAACGCGTCGAGTTGAGGATGTTCTCGTCGGCCGCAGCTACGCGTTCCTCGTCATAGCTGTCGAGCAGGCGATCGGGCGCCCTACCCGCCAGCACCAGCCGCAGTTTCCACGCGAGGTTGTCGGCGTCCTGCACGCCCGAATTCGCGCCGCGCGCACCGAACGGCGACACGCCATGCGCCGCGTCGCCCGCGAAAAGCACGCGCCCATGACGAAAGCGGTCCATGCGCACGCACGCGAAGGTATAGATGCTGATCCACTCGAACTCGAATTCGGCGTCCATATTGGACGACGACGCGGACGACGCAGCGAGCAGTGCCTTGACGCGCGCGGCCACGCGCGATGGTTCGCGCTCTGCGACCGGGTCGGCGTCCCACCCGAGTTGGAAGTCGATGCGCCACACGCCGTCCGGTTGCATGTGCAAGAGCACCGACTGGCCGCGGTGAAACGGCGGGTCGAACCAGAACCAGCGCTCGGCCGCGAATCTTGCCGACACGTCGGCCTTGATCTTCACGTCTGCGATCAGGAAGCGATCGCGAAAGGTATGGCCGGCGCTCTTCAACCCCAGCATGCCGCGCATAGGCGAACGTGCGCCGTCGCACGCCACCACGTAATCGGAGGTCAGCGCGTAGGCGCCGTCGGGCGTCTCGACCGTCAATGTCGCTCGATCCTCGCTCTGATCGAGCCCGACGGCCTTGCTCTTCCAGCGCAGATCGATGTTCGGTTCTTGCAATGCCGCCTCGTGCAGGAAGCCTTCCACGTAGTACTGCTGCAGATTGATGAAGGCGGGTCGATGGTGGCCGGGTTCTTCGAGTAGATCGAAACGATAGACCAGATCGTCCTGGAAATAGACCTTGCCGACATTCCATGACACGCCCTTGTCGACCATGCGCTCGCCGCAGCCGAGACGGTCCCAGATCTCGAGCGTGCGCTTGGCGAAACAGATCGCGCGCGAGCCGGTCGAGAGCGTGTCGTCGTCGTCGAGCACGACCACGCGCACGCCCTGCCTCGCGAGGTCGATCGCGCAGGTCAGACCCACCGGCCCGGCCCCGACGATCACGACCGGATGATGCGCGGGGTGCTCGCGCCCGTGGTCGCTAGCTCGCGCGTACGCGAAGCGCAGCTTCTGATAATCGAGCGGCATCGGTCGCGCCCTCTTCTACGCGCGTTGCGCGTTCAGCCCGCGAGTCAGCCTTCGAGCGCTTCCCACATGGCCTGATCACGCTCGGCCGTCCAGATGCGCGGGTCGGGATATTGGGTCGCGAGATCGTAGGCGCGCGTCACGTCGAACGGCATGCAATGGTCGAAGATCACCCAGTGCCCGTACTTCGGCTTGAGTTTCACGTAGGTCTCCTTGTAGGTCGTGCCGAGGTCCTTGCCGCTTTGCGCCGCGCTCCTGACGGCCGCATACAACTCGCTGACGAAGGCACGCGTGCCGGCCAATCCTTCGGCGACTTCGGCAGGTGTCTTCAACGCGGCGCCACGACCGGGCACGAGTTGCTCGGGCTTCAACGCGGCGACCGCGTCGAGCGTCTTCGGCCAGTCTTCGAAATAGCTGTCGCCCGCGTACGGCGTCGCGCCGAATTCGACGAGATCGCCGGACAGCAGCGTCTTTTCGACCGGCAACCACACGACCGTATCGCCCTTGGTGTGGCCGCGACCGAGCTGCATCAACCTGACCTCGAGCTTGCCCAGCCACAGCGTCATCTCGCCCTTGAAGGTCAGCGTCGGCCACGTCAGCCCCGGCACGCTCTCCACCGACTGGAACAGCCGGGGAAAGCGCTCGATCTCGCTTTTCATGTCGGCCTCGCCGCGCTCGACGATCAGGTCGCGCGTGTCCTGACTGGCGATCACCTCCTGCGCACCGTAGGCCGACGCGCCCAGCACGCGAACCGCGTGGTAGTGCGTCAGCACGACGTATTTGATGGGCTTGTCGGTCACTTCGCGAATGCGGCGGATCACGTCCTGCGCCATCACCGGCGTGGCCTGCGTGTCGGCCACCAGCACCGCGTTGTCGCCGATCACGATGCCGGTGTTGGGATCGCCCTCGGCGATATAGGCCCAGGCATGTTCGGACAGGCGTTCGAAGGTGATTTTCTTTTCTTCGAGATCGGCCTGCGATGCGAATTTCTTTTGCGAATTCATTGAGGGCTCCTGCATGTTTCGGCGCGGCGGGCGAGCCGATCCCGGCGTCAACGCATAGCGCGCCGGTGTTCGACTTCAATCCGCGTATGTTACTTGCGACAACCCGCCCCTGGGCCAGCGGGTACCTTTGACGCGTCGTGGGACGGCGAACTTGCGAAAACCCTGAGGGTCTGTGCCGATGCGGTATCGCGCAGGCTCGGCCGCACCACCAGCGTTTGAATGCGCGATCGCGATTGCGCGATCGCTAGCGAAGCTTGGGCTTGGGCTGCGGGATCAGCGGCGCCGGTGCCGGCCCGCGTTTGGCCACGAGACCGAGCGAACCCATCAGCCGCTGATGCGCGAGATCGAATTCCTCCATCAGGGGC
>JBBQCA010000112.1:0-10383 GCA_038318315.1 Burkholderiales bacterium
GAACTGCCCGGCATCGATGCTGCGCAGGTCGGCCGGCAGATCGAACAGCACCCAGTGAAAGAAATCGACCCGCGGCAGATCGGCAGGCACTTCGCGGGCTTCCTGATTGACGTCGCCGGGACGGCTCGGCACGTCGTAATCGTGAACGATCAATGCGAACGAGCGCGTGCCGGCGGGGACGTCGTCCCACGCCAGATGCGGGTTGCGATTGTCGGACAGCGTGACGTGGGTTTTCGGCGCAATGATGCCGAACGCGAACGCGCTCGGGATGTTGCCGCCATCGTTAAAAGATTCGCTCCAGAGTTTCATGCGCAGACCTTGTTTGAAGAAATGGGTACCGCGTGTCTATTGCCGCCTGCCTACGACAGCGTCACGCGCGCAAAGCGGCGCTTGCCGACCTGCACGACATAGCAGCCGGCCACGAGCTTGAGCGCCTTGTCGCTGACCGCCACGCCGTCGATCTTGACGCCGCCCTGCTCGACGTTGCGCAGCGCTTCGGACGTCGAGGGCACGAGGCCGGCCTGCTTCAACAACTGGCCGATCGCCAACGGCGCCCCGGCCAGCGACACGTCGGGGATCTCGTCGGGCACGCCCCCGCGCGCGCGATGCTCGAAGTCCGTCAGCGCGTTGTCGGCCGCGTTCGCGCTGTGAAAGCGCGCGACGATTTCCTGCGCGAGCATGACCTTCGCGTCGCGCGGGTTGCGACCGGCCGCGACCTCCTGCCGCTGGGCTTCGATCTCACGCAACGAACGCGACGACAACAGCTCGAAGTAGCGCCACATCAGTTCGTCCGAGATCGACATCAGCTTGCCGAACATCTCGATCGGCTTCTCGGTGATGCCGACGTAGTTGTTCTTCGACTTCGACATCTTCTCGACGCCGTCGAGTCCTTCGAGCAAGGGCATGGTCAGGATGCACTGGGGCTCCTGCCCGTAGTCTCGCTGCAGTTCGCGGCCGACCAGCAGATTGAACTTCTGATCGGTGCCTCCCAGTTCGAGGTCGCTCTTCAACGCGACCGAGTCATAGCCCTGCATCAAGGGATACAGCAACTCGTGAACCGAGATCGGCGTGCCGGCCTTGATGCGCCTGGTGAAGTCTTCGCGCTCGAGAATGCGGGCGACGGTATAGCGCGCCGCCAGTTCGATCATGCCGCGTGCCCCAAGCGGATCGCTCCACTCGCTGTTGTAGCGGATCTCGGTTCTCGACGCATCGAGCACCAGGCTGGCCTGCGCGAAATAGGTCTTGGCGTTTTCTTCGATCTGTTCGCGCGTCAGCGGCGGCCGCGTGACGTTGCGCCCCGACGGATCGCCGATCATCGACGTGAAGTCGCCGATCAGGAAGATGACCGTGTGCCCCAGGTCCTGCAACTGCCGCATCTTGTTGAGCACGACCGTGTGACCGAGATGCAGGTCGGGCGCGGTGGGATCGAGTCCGAGCTTGATTCGCAGAGGCGTTCCGCTTTTCTGCGAGCGCGCGAGCTTGCTCGTGAACTCGCTCTCGACGATCAGTTCATCGGCGCCACGCTTGGCGATCGCGAGCGCATCGTCGATGCCGATCGCCGACAGAGTGGCACGCACTGGTGGAGCTTGGGGTTCGAACACGTTGGCTTGATGCGCGACAGCGCAAGGACGACTTGGGGAAGGCGACGATTCTAGCGTGTCGTCGCCGAACCTCCGCGATGCGCCGTCTCAGCACATGCCGTGTCCGCAAACCGTCACGAAGCTCTGCTAGGGCGCTGAAAACCCTGTGCTAGACTCCGGTCTTCGTCGCTGTTCACAGCGCAGTCGAGTCGTCCGCTATCAGCGGAACTCTGATTTCAGCCCGGCGTACCCGCCGCATACTGCCGAAAAAATGGATAGCGTCAAATGAACGGTTTTGTTGACCTATCCGCGGCAGGATCCAACCGACTCTGACTGGACCCGATGGCCGACGCCCGACAGACTCAAGCTGCACGCGACACGTCCGCTTCACGGCGCGCGCAGGTCGTCTCAGACGCAGTCGCCCACACGGGCAGGCAGGTTACTTCAACGTTCTCGATCGCGCCATTGCTCCACAGGCATCGCAAAATGCTGTTGGGCGCGGCATCCTTCATTTCGGTTTTCGGAGCCGTCGCTGCGTTCGCGGTTGCCGACGACGCACCGCTTCCTCCTTCGCGCACGCTGGTCGAAGAACTCGCAGCGCCCGACATGCGGCCCCAGCTCGAAGCGCTCGCCGATCGCAATGACCTGTTCGCCACCGAGGAACGCATTCGCCGCGGCGACACGATAGGCGCGCTGCTCACGCGCCTGGGCGTTTCCGATACCGAAGCGGAAAAATTCCTGCGCACCGCGCCAGCCGCACGTGCGCTTCAGCAACTCAGGCCCGGCCGCTTGATCCAGGCGAAGACCGACGAGGACGGCGAGTTGCGTTGGCTGCGTTACGCGCAGGGCGCGTCCGACAGCAAGGAAACCAATCCACTGCAGGTTGCAAGGTCGCTCGTGGTCGAGCGCAACGGCAACGCGCTGGTCGCGCACGACGAGGCGCTGCCCAACGAGCGCCGCATCGAACTGCGTTCGGGCGAGATTCGCTCGTCGCTGTTCGCAGCCACCGATGCCGCCGATCTGCCAGACTCGATCGCAACGCAGATCACGGAGATCTTCTCGGGCGACATCGATTTCTATCGCGACCTGCGGCGCGGCGATCGCTTCCGCGTGGTGTACGAGAGCTTCTACCAGGGCGGCGAATGGGTACGCGCGGGTCGCATCCTCGCGGTCGAATTCATCAACGCGGGCAAGTCGCACGCGGCGATGTGGTACGGCGGCGCGAGCGAAGACGATACGAGCGCGCACACGATCGTGGCGGGCCACTATTACGGCTTCGACGGTCACAGCCTGCGTCGCGCGTTCCTGCGAACGCCTCTCGAATTCACGCGCATCAGCTCGGGCTTCGGCGCACGCATGCATCCCATCATGAATACCTGGCGCCAGCACACCGGGGTCGACTATGCCGCGCCTATGGGCACGCCGATTCGCACCACCGGCGACGGCGTGGTCGAGTTCGCCGGCGTCAAGAACGGCTACGGCAACGCCGTGGTGATCCACCACCAAGGCGTTTACTCGACGCTCTACGGACACATGTCGCGTTTCGCCGCCGGCCTCAAGCGCGGGCAGCGGATCGAGCAGGGCCAGGTGATCGGCTACGTCGGCATGACGGGTTGGGCGACCGGCCCGCACCTTCACTACGAATTTCGCATCGCCGATCGCGCGACCGATCCGCTCACGGCGGCAGTACCCGAAGCGCCGCCGATCGCACACAACGAACTGCCTTCGTTTCAGAAGGTCGCGTCGAGTTACGGGCGGCAGATCGAACTGCTGCGCGCGGTCGAAGGCGGCGAGTTCGCGCCTCGCAACACCGCCCTGCGCACGGTGGCCGCCGCGATACCCGGCGCCTGAGCTTCGGCCCACCGCCGGACGCGACGCAAGTCGCCCCTGCTCGCGTCGCACTTCATGAATAACCACTACATCGGCATCATGTCGGGCACCAGCCTCGACGGGGCCGACGCTGTCCTGGTCGAGTTCGACGACGCATCCAGCCGGACGATCCCCGCACGATCTCGCGTGCTGGCCTCGGCCTCGAGCGCGTTCGACGGTCCACTTCGCGACGCCTTGATCACCTTGCAGCGTAGCGGCCCGGATGAACTGCATCGCGCCGCGCTCGCCGCGAATCGGCTGGTGGATCTGTACGCGCAACTCGTCGCGCGCGTGTGCGACGAGAGTGGCATCGAAGCAGCCGATATCGTGGCGATCGGCGTCCACGGCCAGACGGTCCGCCATCGGCCCGAACTCGGCTTCACGATCCAGCTCAACGCGCCCGCGCGGCTCGCCGAAGCGAGCGGCATCACGGTGGTTGCGGACTTTCGCAGTCGCGACGTTGCGGCGGGTGGGCAGGGAGCGCCGCTGGCGCCCGCGTTTCACGCGGCCGTGTTTCGAAGCGAAGGCCAGCATCGCGTCGTGCTGAATCTGGGCGGCATGTCGAACGTCACCGACTTGCCTGCCGATCCTGCAATGCCTGTTCGAGGCTGGGACTGCGGGCCGGGCAATGTGCTGCTCGACGGATGGATCGCCAGGCATCGCGGTGTGCTGTTCGATGCCGACGGCGCGTGGAGCGCGAGCGGTACGGTGATCCACGCCTTGCTGATCCGCCTGCTCGACGAAGCTTGGCTCGCGTTGCCCCCGCCCAAGAGCACCGGCCGCGATCTGTTCGACGCGGGATGGTTGTCCGAGCGGCTGAAAGGCTTCGAGCAGGCGGCGCCTGAAGACGTGCAGGCGACGCTCGCCGAATTCACCGCTGCGACCGTCGTCGATTCGACCTTGCGGCACGTGGATGCGCCCGATCGAGTGATCGTGTGTGGAGGCGGCGCACGCAACGCGGATCTGCTCGCGCGGCTCGCGAAACGATTCGGCGACGCGGGCGCGGATCCTGCAAATCGCACACGCGTCGTGTCATGCGCGAGCGAGGAAGCCGGATCAATCGCGCCGGAACACGTGGAAGCGCTGGCCTTCGCGTGGCTGGCGAAACGATGCATCGACGGGCTGACGGGCAATCTGCCCGAGGTCACCGGCGCTCAGGGTGCGCGCATCCTCGGCGCTATCTATCCGCGATGAAAAGGGCGTTCCAAAAAAACAAAGGGCGCCGAAGCGCCCCTGTTCATGCGGCTTTCCGGCCTATGCCGAAAACGACGACCCGCATCCGCAAGTCGAGGTCGCATTCGGATTCTTGATCACGAACTGCGCGCCTTCGAGGTCGTCCTTGTAATCGATCTCGGCTCCGACCAGATACTGGTAGCTCATCGAATCGATCAGCAAGGTGACGCCGTTCTTCTCCATGGCCGTATCGTCTTCATTGACGATCTCGTCGAACGTGAAGCCGTATTGAAAGCCCGAGCATCCGCCGCCCTGAACGAAGACGCGCAGCTTGAGATCGGGATTGCCCTCTTCCTCGATCAGGTCCTTGACCTTGGTCGCCGCCGAATCGGTGAAGACCAGCGGGACGGGAGCAAGAGCGGGCGCGGACAGGTTCGCCGCGGACATCGTTTCAGTGACTGCGTTCATGATGGTGTTCCTTGTCTGTTCAGGTGCGATGCGCCAGGCGCAACGTGCTGTTGGCTAGGTGAGGTCCGATGCGCGGACTTCAATGACGCAAGCTCGATGACGACGCTCATGATGTCACCAAAGCCGTCACGACAGCGCCGTGCGTTGATTGATATGTTGGGTCGGCGCGATCGCGGACTGCGCTTCTTTCGACGCGGCCAGCTTCAACCCCGGCCTCATCACTTCCCCATCGAACTGCGACAACGTCCCTTCGACGATCGCGCCCTGCTGAATTTCCAACGAGCGGTAGCGCACGTCGCCGGTGATGCGCGCCTTGGGCTGCAACTCGACCAGGCCGGACACCGTGACCGAACCGTGCACGATGCCGCTCAATATCAGATGCGCGGCGACGATGTCGCCATCGACGCGCGCATGTTCGCCGATGACGAGCATCCCGGGCGTTTCGCCCGCGGCGAGGACATCGCCGCGCACGTGGCCGTCGATGCGCAAGCCACCATGGAAAACCACGTTGCCATCCATGCGCGTGGCGGCGCCGATCAAGCTGTCGATGGTCGCCTTGACGCCGGATTTCTTTCGGAACATGCGCAATCTCCCGTTAGCCGAGCGTGACCGTCTGCTGTGCGCGAACCACGCCGCGCTCGAGTATCTTCGCGTGCACCGCTTTCAACGATGCCTCAGCCGGGATGCGCAGCGAACCTTCCATCCTCTTGTAGGACCGGAACGCCACCTGGAACTGCGTTGCATCACCATCGACTGACACGCTGCCCGGCCCGGTGTTCCTCGCACCCGCAGCAACAGAAAAATCGGGGACGGTGATGTTAGCAGTTTTGCCGCCCTGAGCGATCGTGACGACCAATTGCAACTCACCCGAGAAGTCTCGATTGGCCTTGCTGTCCTGCGTGACGAGGATGCGATAGCGCGCGGTGTGCGCTGCCGCGTCCTGCGTCACCTGAAAGCGCCGGATGGCGATACCGGCACTTGCCGGAGCCTGGGACCTCCGCTCGGTCGTGGCGGCCTCGAAGAAGGCGACATCTTCCTTCAACCTCGCGTTGTCGGACTCCAGCCTGGCGATCTGGTCACCCAGTTCCTTCAGCGTCGAGCGTTCCATCAGGCGCTTGCTGTCGCTCGTACTCGTCGCTGCGGAAAGACGGTTGCGTTCGGCCTGCAAGGCACGATTTTCTTCGCGCAGCGTCACGAGGGCGGCACGATCCTGCTGCGCTTGCGCCCGCGACGAATCACCGCCAGCCCACCACACCCCGATCGCGGTTGCCCCGGCCAGCGCAACCAGCGCGACCACGATCCGGAACGGCCAGGGGATGTGCGTCCTGATCGTCATCTTCGGCGCACTGACCGAAAGCCTGCGCCGGAGAAATCGATACCTCATTGATCCGCACCGGGGCGTGCAGTCACGCGCGCAGTCACGCATGCAGTCACGCAAATTGCGGCGAAACTCGGGGCTCGTAGCGACAGCATCGGGTCCCCCTGCCGTCCGCTAGGGCAAGACCGGAACGTGCATCAGGCCCATCGTCTCGGGCAGGCCGAACATCAGGTTCATGCATTGAACGGCCTGACCCGACGCACCCTTGACGAGATTGTCCTGCACGACCAGCAGCACGACCGTATCGCCGGACGTGCCGTCGGGTCGGTGCACCGCGATGCGCAGGGTGTTCGACGCACGCGTCGAGCGCGTGTCGGGATGCGAGCCGGGAGGCAATACATCGACGAAGGCTTCGTTGCGGTAGGCGCTTTCGTAGAGCGCCTGGATGTCCTCGTCGAGCGCGGTTTTCTTCAGGCGCGCGTACAAGGTCGAATGCATGCCCCGGATCATCGGAACCAGGTGCGGCGTGAACAGCAGTCCGACAGGCTCGCGGCTCAGGTGCTGCAACTGCTCGATGGTCTCCGGATGATGCCGGTGACCGGTCACGCCATAAGCCTTGAAGTTGTCGCTCGCCTCACAGAACGCGAGTCCGAGTTCGGCCTTGCGTCCTGCGCCGGACACGCCCGACTTGCAGTCGGCGATCAGATGCGAGGCATCGACCAGTCCTGCCTTCAGGAGCGGCGCGAAACCCAATTGCATCGTCGTCGGATAGCAGCCGGGGTTGCCGACGACGCGCGCCTTCGCGATGGCGTCGCGATTCAACTCGGGTAGTCCGTAGGCCGCCTCGGCCAGCAGGTCGAGGCAGGTGTGCGACATCTTGTACCACTCCTCGAATTTCGCGGGATCCTTCAGGCGAAAATCGGCGGCGAGGTCGATGATCCTCACACCCAAGGCGACGAGACGGGGCGCGTCGGCCATCGCCACGCCGTGCGGCGTCGCATAGAAGACCACGTCGCATTGGGTGAGATCCGCGGTCGCCGTATCGCTGAACGCGAGGTCGGTATGCCCGCGCAGCGAGGGGAACATGTCGGCGACCAGCATGCCGGCTTCCTTGCGCGACGTGATGATCGTCGGCCGCGCTTCGGGGTGTTGCGCGAGGATCCGCAACAGTTCGACACCCGTGTATCCGGTGCCGCCGACGATACCGACCTTGATCATCGATTGCTTCCTTCAGGCTGTGGTGAATGCGGACCGCAAATTGTACGCGCGGGGTTTGGCGCGAACGGACCGCGGCGACCGCGCAAAAGCAAAGAGCCGCTGATCGCGGCTCTCTGGTTGGGCGCTGGCTGAGTGAAAACAAGCCAGCGCCTTCGAGGGCAATCAGCGCTTGGAGAACTGTTTGCGACGGCGCGCCTTGTGCAGGCCGACCTTCTTGCGCTCGACTTCGCGTGCGTCGCGCGTGACCAGCCCGGCCTTCGAGAGCGTCGGCTTCAAGGTCAGGTCGTAGTCCATCAACGCGCGGGTGATGCCGTGGCGAACCGCACCGGCCTGGCCCGACTCGCCGCCGCCGCTGACGTTGACCATGATGTCGAACGTCCCGATATGGTTGGTCAGTTCGAGCGGCTGACGCACGATCATGCGGCCGGTTTCGCGCGCGAAATATTCGTCGACGGGCTTGCCGTTGACGACGATCGCGCCCTTGCCGGTCTTGAGGAAGACGCGAGCGACCGAGCTCTTGCGCCGCCCCGTACCGTAGTTGTAGTTGCCGATCATGCGTTGACCTCCAGGGCCTTGGGTTGCTGCGCTTCGTGCGGATGCGTGGCTTCCGCGTAGACCTTGAGCTTCTTGATCATCGCGTAACCGAGCGGTCCCTTGGGAAGCATGCCCTTGACCGCTTTTTCGAGCGCACGGCCGGGAAAACGCGACTGCATCTTCTCGAAGTTCGTTTCCTTGATGCCGCCCGGGTATCCCGTGTGGCGGTAGTACTTCTTGTCGCTGGCTTTGGCGCCGGTGACACGCAATCTGGCCGCATTGACGACTACGATGTAGTCGCCGGTATCGACGTGTGGGGTGAACTCGGGTTTGTGCTTGCCGCGAAGGCGACGTGCGACTTCACTGGCCACACGTCCGAGTACTTTGTCCGTACCGTCGATCACGTACCAGTCACGCGTCACCTCGGCGGGCTTGGCGGAAAAGGTCTTCATGATTGATTCCGAAGAGGGCCGATCAAAAACGATCGACGCGTTGTAAACGCATCCGTTGACCCGCTCGATTGGCGGACTCTCCCATGGATGCGGGGAAAAGCCTTCTATGATAAACGACCGATGCCGATGCGGTCAATCGACGTTGTCAACTCAAAAAAGAGCCCGAGCGTGAAAGCTCGGGCTAATCCACTTATGAAGGAGAGTGGAGGAGACAGCGGCGGAAGCCAGGATCGCTTCCATGAAAAACATTCTAGCGCATCGATGATGCAATGCAAAATAAACGGTCGTGACCGTGGAAGTGGTCGGCGAAAACCGGGCGACGACCCAAGCTACCATCGACCCTGAAGATCTATCGGAGAACCCATGGAAGCGACCGTCAGTTGGAGTGGCCCGGTTTTTGACCAGGCCGGCAGCAGCATGAGCTTTGTCGCCCGGACTGGAAGCGGTCATCTCGTCATGATGGACGGCGCGCCGGCCGACGATGGCGGTCCGTTCGGCGGGCGCAATCTCGCGCCGCGCCCGATGGAGCTCGTGCTGGCCGGTACCGGTGGCTGCACGGCCTACGACGTGGTCCTGATCCTCAGACGCGGACGCCACGCCGTCACGCGATGCGACGTGACGCTCAAGGCCGAACGCGCCCCGTCCGACCCCAAGGTCTTCACCAGCATCCACTTCCATTTCGTGGTGGTGGGAGCGGGGCTGAAAAACGAAGTCGTCGAGCGTGCGATCCGCTTGTCGCACGAAAAATTCTGCTCGGCCTCCGTGATGCTGGCGAAGACCGCTTCCCTCTCGCATACCTTCGAAATTCGGGAGGCGTGAGAGCGCTCAATGCGGTGCGCCGAATCCGGCGAACTGGCTAGACCCAGTATGCCGTCGACGTCATCACCTTCGCCGCGCCGCGCATGACCGCGCGAACCAGCGGCGGCATCTCGGCCGCACCCGCCGCCTCCGCACGCTTCCCATGGGCAATCTCGTCCTCGCGCATGGCTGCGACGATCGCGCGGGACTGTCTGTCGTTCTCGGGCAATTCCTCGAGATGCCCCGCCAGGTGCTCCTCGACCTGTCGTTCGGTTTCGACGACGAAGCCGAGACTGACCGCATCGCCCACCTTGCCCGCCGCCCAGCCGAGCGCGAAAGAGCCGGCATACCAAAGCGGATTGAGCAGGCTTGGTCGTGCGCCGAGTTCCTCCAATCGACTGGCCGTCCAGGCCAAGTGATCGCCCTCCTCGCGCGCCGCATCCACGAAGGCCTTCCGCAAACCCTCGTCGGGGGTCGACAGAGCCTGCGCCGCGTAAAGCGCCTGCGCACAGATCTCGCCGACATGATTGACCCGCATCAGGCCGGCCGCATGACGCCGTTCGGATTCGGTCAGCGGGTCCGATACTCCTCCATTGGCGGCTTCGGCAGCGGCAGGCCGCGTTCGCGTTGCCGCCGGCGGTACGAAAAGCGCCCGCAGCGCGTCGTCAAAAACCTCGATCAGGTGGTCCGCTAGTGTTGGCATCGCCTATACAAATCCTTAGTTCGTCCGCATGACCAGAAAAAGCATGCCGCATCGCGGCGCATCGAGCTTCTCTGTGGTACACCCCGGAATAATGTTGCACAAAGACCACAAAGCTCAAGGAATCACGCGCGTTCATGCCCATAAGTTTGCGCCATCTATCGAATTTTGATGAAATCCAATCCAGAAAGACTTCTTATCCGATGGTGTTAGGCCCCGTAAGAGTTTTCGGCAGGACCCAGGGGCGGCGCGACACCTCATGCACGATAAACT
>JBBQCA010000113.1:0-10350 GCA_038318315.1 Burkholderiales bacterium
TACCGCGAGTGGATCAGCCGCATCCGCATCAAGCTCGACGAGCTGCAGCACGCGGTCGACCTGCCGACCGCGACCGCGAATGCAGCGGTCGAAAACTCGAACACGCTGACGCTGCTCGATCGGCAACAGGCCTTCGGCTACACCCAGGAAGACCTGCGCATGCTGATGGCGCCGATGGCCGAGTTCGGCGAAGAGGCGACCGGCTCGATGGGCAACGATTCGCCGCTCGCCGTCACGTCCGACAAGGACAAGCCGCTCTTCAATTATTTCCGCCAGCTCTTCGCGCAGGTCACCAACCCGCCGATCGATCCGATCCGCGAACAGCTCGTGATGTCGCTGGTCTCGTTCGTCGGGCCCAAGCCCAACCTGCTCGACGTCAACAACATCAATCCGCCGATGCGGCTCGAAGTGTCGCAACCGGTGCTCGGCGTCGTCGACATGGCGGTGATCCGCAATATCGAAAAGCACACGTCCAACAAGTTCAAGAGCCACGAGCTCGACATCTGCTATCCGGTCGCATGGGGTCCGGACGGCATCGAGGCGCGCCTCGCGTCGCTGTGCGCCGAAGCCGTCGATGCCGTGAAGTCGGGCTTCAACATCCTGATCGTGTCCGATCGCAAGATGGACGCCGAGCAGGTCGCGATTCCCGCGTTGCTCGCCACGTCCGCGATTCATCAGCATCTCGTGTCGCGCGGCCTGCGTACCTCGACCGGCCTGGTCGTCGAGACCGGCGCGGCGCGCGAAGTGCATCACATCGCGGTCCTCGCGGCCTATGGCGCCGAAGCGATACACCCGTATCTGGCGATGGAGACGCTGGTCGCGATGCACGCCGACTTTTCAGATGACCTCGCAGCCGAGCTCTCGTCCGACAAGGCGATCGCGAACTACAAGAAGGCGATCGGCAAGGGCCTGATGAAGGTCATGTCCAAGATGGGCATCTCGACCTACATGTCGTACTGCGGCGCGCAGATCTTCGAGGCGGTTGGCTTGTCGCGCTCGCTGGTCGATCAATATTTCGCGGGCACGGCATCGAGCATCGAAGGCATCACCGTGTTCGACGTCGCCGAGGAGGCGATCCACCTGCATCGTCGCGCCTTCGGCGACGATCCGGTGCTCGAGACCATGCTCGATGCGGGAGGCGAGTACGCCTATCGCACGCGCGGCGAAGCGCACATGTGGACGCCCGAGACGATCGCGAAGCTGCAGCACGCCACGCGCGGCGACAGCTTCTCCACCTACAAGGAATACGCCACGCTGGTCAACGATCAGAGCAGGAGCCTGATGACCTTGCGCGGCCTCTTCGAATTTCGCGTCGACCCGACCAAGGCGATTGCCTTGTCCGAAGTCGAGCCCGCTACCGCGATCGTGAAGCGCTTCGCGACCGGCGCGATGTCGTTGGGTTCGATCTCGACGGAAGCGCATGCCACGCTCGCGATCGCGATGAACCGCATCGGCGGCAAGTCCAACACCGGCGAGGGCGGCGAAGATCCCGCGCGCTACGAGAACGAGTTGAAAGGCATCCCGATACGTTCGGGCGAAACGCTCGCGTCGGTGCTCGGCGCCGACCGCATCTTCGCCGACGTTCAGCTGAAGGCGGGCGACTCGCTGCGCTCGCGCATCAAGCAGGTGGCATCGGGTCGCTTCGGTGTGACGGCTGCGTACCTCACGTCGGCCGACCAGATCCAGATCAAGATGGCGCAGGGCGCGAAGCCCGGTGAAGGTGGGCAGTTGCCCGGCCACAAGGTCTCCGAGTACATCGCCAAGCTGCGCTTCTCGGTGCCGGGCGTCGGCCTGATATCGCCGCCGCCGCATCACGACATCTATTCGATCGAGGATCTCGCGCAACTGATCCACGATCTGAAAAACGCAAACCCGCGCGCATCGATCTCGGTCAAGCTGGTCTCGGAAGTGGGCGTGGGCACGGTGGCGGCCGGAGTCGCGAAGGCCAAGTCCGATCACGTCACGATCGCGGGCCACGATGGCGGCACCGGTGCATCGCCGGTCTCGTCGATCAAGCACGCGGGCACGCCGTGGGAACTCGGGCTTGCGGAGACGCAGCAGACGCTGGTTCTCAATCGCCTGCGCGGTCGCATCACGGTGCAGGTCGACGGTCAGATGAAGACCGGTCGCGATGTCGTGATCGGCGCGATGCTCGGTGCCGACGAGTTCGGATTCGCGACGGCGCCGCTGGTGGCCGAGGGCTGCATCATGATGCGCAAGTGTCATCTGAACACCTGCCCGGTGGGGGTCGCGACGCAGGATCCGGTGCTGCGCGCGAAGTTCTCCGGCAAGCCCGAGCACGTCATCAACTTCTTCTTCTTCGTGGCCGAAGAGGCGCGCGAGATCATGGCGCAGCTCGGCATCCGCAGCTTCGACGAGATGATCGGGCGCACCGATTGGCTCGACACCAAGAAGGGCATCGAGCACTGGAAAGCCAGGCGGCTCGACTTCTCGCGCATCTTTCATCAGCCCGCGATGCCGGCCGATGTCGCGCGCCGTCGCGTCGAGGACCAGGATCACGGGCTCGAACATGCGCTCGACCACAAGCTCATCAAGCGCGCCGAGCCCGCGCTCGAACGCGGCGAGAGCGTGTCGTTCATCACGCCGGTGCGCAACGTCAACCGCACCATCGGCACCATGTTGTCGGGTGAAGTGGCGCGTCGCTATGGGCACGAGGGGCTGCCGGACGACACCATCCACATTCAATGCAACGGCGTGGCGGGCCAGAGCTTCGGCGCCTTCCTCGCGGCGGGCATCACGCTCGATCTGGTGGGCGATGCGAACGACTACGTCGGCAAGGGTCTGTCGGGCGGCCGCATCATCGTGCGTTCACCCAACGACTTCCGCGGCTTCGGGCCCGATCACATCATCGCGGGCAACACCGTTCTCTACGGCGCGATCGCGGGTGAGGCCTATTTCAACGGCGTCGCGGGCGAGCGCTTCGCGGTGCGCAATTCAGGCGCGTTCGCGGTCGTCGAGGGCGTGGGCGATCACGGCTGCGAGTACATGACCGGCGGCACCGTGGTCGTGCTCGGCAAGACCGGCCGCAACTTCGCAGCCGGCATGTCGGGCGGCGTGGCCTATGTGCTCGATGCGGATGGCGACTTCGCCAAGCATTGCAATATCGCGATGGTCGAACTCGAAAGGGTCGAACCTGCGAGCGCGGCCCTTCACGGCGCCGCGTACGACACGACGCGCCATCTCGGCCGCGTCGACGAAGAGCTCTTGCGCGAGCTCGTCGAAAAACAATTTCGCTACACCGGATCGTTTCGCGCGCGCGAGATCCTCGCGAAGTGGGAAGAGATGCGCGGGAAGTTCGTGAAGGTGATGCCGACGGAATATCGGCGCGCGTTGAAGAACATGAGCGCGCAACCCGCGGTGGAAGCGCCGCTGCAGAAGCTCGCGGCCTGAAAGAAAAAAAGCACCCATGGGCAAGATCACCGGCTTTCTCGAATACCAGCGCCTCGCCGAAGCAGCCGAGGCGCCGCAGGCACGCACCGAGCACTATCGCGAATTCATCATGCATCTCTCGGACGCCGAGGCGAAGCAACAGGGCGCGCGATGCATGGACTGCGGCATTCCGTTCTGCCAGAGCGGCTGCCCGGTCAACAACATCATTCCCGACTGGAACGACCTGGTGTATCGCGGCAACTGGCGCACCGCGCTCGACACGCTGCACACCACCAACAACTTTCCCGAGTTCACCGGCCGTGTCTGTCCGGCCCCTTGCGAAGCGGCGTGCGTGCTGAACATCAACGACGATCCGGTCGGCATCAAGTCGATCGAACACGCGATCGTTGACAAGGGTTGGGAGATGGGCTGGGTCGTTCCTGAAATCCCGACGGCCAGGACCGGCAAGAAGATCGCGGTCATAGGATCGGGCCCGGCGGGACTCGCGGCCGCGCAGCAACTCGCGCGCGTCGGTCACGACGTGACCGTGTTCGAGAAGAGCGATCGCATCGGCGGCCTGCTGCGCTATGGCATACCCGACTTCAAGATGGAGAAGTCGCACATCGATCGACGCATCGAGCAGATGCGTGATGAGGGTGTGGACTTTCGCCCCGGCGTGCACGTCGGCGCCGACGCTTCGACAACGGCATCTGCAACCACGATGAGCGTCGATCGCCTGCGCGAGGACTTCGACGCGATCGTGCTGGCCGGTGGCGCCGAAGCGTCGCGCGATCTGCCGGTGCCCGGTCGTGACTTGAAGGGCGTGCATTTCGCGATGGACTTTCTGCCCGCACAGAACAAGCGGGTCGCCGGCGACAAGGTCAAGGATCAGATCTTGGCCGCGGGCAAGCACGTGCTCGTGATCGGCGGCGGGGACACCGGCAGCGATTGCGTGGGCACCAGCAATCGCCAGGGCGCGCTCTCGGTCACGCAGATCGAGTTGCTGCCGCAACCGCCCGTTGAAGAAAACCGTCCGATGACCTGGCCGTACTGGCCGCTGAAACTTCGCACTTCGTCCTCGCATGAGGAGGGCGTCGATCGCGACTGGGCGATCGTGACCAAGGCCTTCAAGGCCGGTACCGGCAAGGACAAGGACCGCGTGAAGGCGGTGGTCGCGGTGCATGTCCAATGGAAGAAGGACGAAAGCACCGGAGCGAACCGCATGGTCGAGGTCGCCGGCAGCGAGTTCGAGATTCCCGCGGACCTGGTGCTCTTCGCGATGGGCTTCACCGGGCCGGTCACCGCGGGCCTGGTCGATGGTCTGGGTATCGCCAAGGATCCGCGCGGCAACGTCGCGGCGCCCACCGAAGGCGAGGCGAGCTACCGCACCTCGGACCCCAAGGTCTTCGCGGCGGGCGACATGCGGCGCGGCCAATCGCTGGTGGTCTGGGCGATACGCGAAGGACGGCAATGCGCGCGCGCGGTCGATCAGTTTGTCATGGGGAGTTCGACGCTTCCGCGTTGATCGGTTGAAGCGGCTCGCCCATCGTTCCGTCAAGGCCGCGACTCGGCGCGGGGACGCGTTTCGTCTCGCCCATCGATCGGCGTCGCACCTCCTCATCGTTTCTCCGCCTCGTCGGGAATCAGACGCGCTCCGATGCTCCGGCGTGCCCGCTGCGGCGATAACTCTGGGGTCGCGGGCATCGATGCACATATCAGCGATGCATGACGACCGGATCTTTCTCCGGTTGCGACCCGCTCAATGGAGAACATCGTGATGCGTACAAAATATTCTGCAGTTCTTGCGATCGTGGCGGCTACCGCGCTTGGGGCGTGCGCCTATCCCGACCCCACGCCGACCAACGTCCCGACCTATACGCAACCCGCGTATCCGCAGACGTCGCGCGGCAGCGTCGCTCAAGGGCCGGTCTATGCAACCAACACCGGCGTGGTCAATTCGATCGAGCTGGTCCGCGGCGAGACCAGGACCGGCATCTCGCCTGCCGGCACCATCATCGGCGCAGTGGTCGGCGGTCTGGTCGGCCATCAGATCGGTGAAGGTCGCGGAAATACGGCGGCAACCATCGGCGGCGCTGCCGTGGGCGGTCTCGCGGGCAATGCGATCGGTCAACGCACGCGCGAAGGCAGCGCGGACAGCTATCGCGTCGGCGTTCGCTACGACAACGGCGGCATCCAGTACATCGACGTGCCCAATCCGGGTGACCTGCGCACCGGCGACCGCGTGCGCGTGGACAACGGTCAGATCAGCCGCTATTGATGTTCGCCAGGCAAACGTAGACGACCAATGCCGAAACGAAAAAGGGATGCGCCTGCATCCCTTTTTTTTCGCACCGACTCCGCGTGCCGTCAGTGGCTGACACCCAGGTACGCCGCCCTGACGCCCGGGTCGTTCTTCAATTTGCTCGCGTCGCCGTGGGTCGAGATGCGACCGTTCTCGAGCACGTAGCCGTAGTCCGCGACCGCGAGCGCCGCTGCGGCGAACTGTTCGACCAGCAGCATCGTCACGCCTTCGCTCTTGAGTCGTTCGATGATGCGAAACACTTCCTCCACGAGGATAGGTGCGAGGCCCATCGACGGCTCATCGAGCAACACGACTTCCGGGGACAACATGATGGCGCGCGCCATTGCGAGCATCTGCTGTTCGCCACCCGAGAGCGTGCCCGCGAGTTGCGTGCGTCTTTCCTTCAATCGGGGAAAGAGCTGCATCGCGCGTTCGAGATCGGCCTCGACATCGCCGCGCGGCCTTGCGCGAGTCAGGCGCGGGAAGGCGCCCAGCAGCAGGTTGTCGACCACCGACATGGTGGCGAATACGCGTCGTCCTTCGGGCGCATGCGCGAGACCGAGCCTGGCGATGTGAAACGACTCCAGGCCTTCGATGCGCTTGCCGTTGAGCGTGATGTCGCCGGCGGTGGGCGCGATCATTCCCGAGACCGCACGCATCGTCGTCGTCTTGCCCGCGCCGTTGGAGCCGATCAGGGTGATGACCTTTCCCTTGGGCACGTTGATCGAGATGCCGTGCAGGACCTGGACCTTGCCGTAGCCTGCGAACAGGTTGTTGATGGTCAGCATAGTGTTTGCACCCCGGTTCCTCGGCTCAAGCCGCTTGTCCGCCGAGATAGGCCTCGATGACCTTTTCGTCCGCCTGTACCGCCGCCGGGTCGCCCTCGGCGATCTTCTGCCCGAAGTCGAGCACCGAGACGGTATCGCACATGCTCATCACCACGTCCATGTGATGCTCGATCAGGATGACCGTGACGCCGTGTTCGCGGATCTTGCGAATGAAACTGATCAACTCCTTGATGTCGGGCGCCGTCAATCCGGCCGCAGGCTCATCGAGCAGCAACAGTTGCGGGTCGAGTGCGAGGGCGCGCGCGATCTCGAGCAGGCGCTGCTTGCCGTAGGGCAGGTTGCGCGCTTGTTCGTGCGCCATCGAGGTCAGGCCGACGAACTTGAGCAGTGCCATGCCGCGCGCGATGGCGTGCTTGTTCTCGCGCTTGTACCGCGGCAGGTGCAAGGCCACGTCGATCAGATTGCTGGCGAAGGTATGGTGCAGGCCGACCATCACGTTCTGCAGGGCGGTCATCTCGCCGAACAGTTGCACGTTCTGGAAGGTGCGCGCGATGCCCGATAGCGCGATGTCGGACGACGTGCGGCCCACCAGCGACCGCCCCGCAAACGCGATGGCGCCGGCGGTGGGCACGTAGATGCCGGTCAGCACGTTCATCATCGTGCTCTTGCCCGAGCCGTTGGGCCCGATCAGGCCGTGTATGGTGCCGCGGCGGATGCTCAGGTCGACGTTGTTCAAGGCCTTCAGGCCGCCGAACTGCATCAGCACACCGGAAGCGCTGAGCAGTTCGCCGCTGCCGGCCTCGGCGACCGACAGCGCCTCGCCGTTCATCGGCTGCAGGCTGGCCTCTTCGCTTTCGGCGTCGTCGGTGGGTCGCGACTTGAGGTTCAATGCATTGCGCACGAAACCGACGATGCCGTCCTGGAGGTAGTACACGACGAACAGCGTGATCAAGCCGAAGATCGACAAGCGCCAATCGGTCATGGTCTTGAGCCAGAAGGACAGCCCCGCGAGCGCGATGGTGCCCGCTACTGGAATCGCCATCTGTGCCGGCGTGGCCTTGCCCCTCTTCACGCCCACGATGGCGACCACCAGCATGAGGATCGCCAGCGCCACCGAGACGTAGCGAAACAGCTCGAGGTCGTCGAGCAGCTTGGGTAGCAGAACGATGATGGTGGCTCCGACCAGCGAGCCGATGCGGCTCTTGCGCCCGCCCATGATGACGGCAAGCAGGAACAGGACGGTCAGCTCGAAGTTGTACGTGTTCGGCGAGATGTACTGCTCCGAATAGGCATACAGGCTGCCCGCCAGGCCCGCGAAGCCGGCGCTGATCACGAACGCATAGACCTTGTAGCGGTACACGGAAACGCCCATACAGTCCGACGCGACCGGGCTGCCGCGCAGCGCCTCGAACGCGCGTCCGAGATGCGAACGCAGGATGCGGTGCACGATGATGAGCGACACGACCAGCAGCGCCGCGATCAGCCAGAAGAACTCGCGCTCGTCGAGCTTGTGACCGAACAGGGGCGGCTTGCTCAAGGTGATGCCCCTCGGACCGCCGGTCAGCCAATCCATCTCGTTGATGAGGATCTGAACGATCGTGCCGAAGGCCAGCGTGACCATCGCGAGGTAGGGACCCGTTACCCGCAGCGCTGGCAGCGCCAGCAGCGCGCCGAACAACGCCGTCACGCCGATCGCGGCGACCAGAGCGACCATCAGCGGCGCCCCGAGCTTGATCACCAGCACCCCCGCGGTGTAGGCGCCGACGCCGAACAGGCCCGCATGTCCCAGCGAGACCTGGCCGGTGTAGCCGACCACGATGTCCAGCCCGAACAGCACGATCGCATAGATCATGATGGTCTCGAGCAGATGGATGTAGTACGGGTTGTGCACCCCGATCGGAAACAGCGCGAGCGCGATGACGCCGACGATCGCGAGAATCAAGTGACTGCGCTTCATTGTTCAGACCTTCTTGATGGCAGTCTTGCCGAACAGGCCCTGCGGCCGCACGACCAGCACGACCAGCAGCAGGATCAGGCCCGGCACGTCCTTGTAGCCGGTGCTGATGTAGAAGCCCGTCGTCGTTTCGGCCACGCCCAGAATGATCCCGCCCACGATGATGCCCATGCCGCTGGTCAGGCCGCCGATGATCGCGACCGCGAAGGCCTTCAGGCCCAGCACCGCGCCCATGGTCGCGCCGGTCAGCGTCAGCGGCGCGATCAGCACGCCGGCGAACGCTGCGGTGAGTGACGAGAGCGCGTATGAAAACGTGATCACGAGCCCGGTGTTGATGCCCATCAGCTTGGCCGCGTCGCGATCGTTGAAGGTCGCCACCACCGCCTTGCCGTAGATCGACTTGCGATTGAAGACTTCGACGGCGAGCATCATCAGCACCGCGCCCACGACCACCAGGATCTCCATGGGCAACACGTTGGCGCCGAAGAAATGAATCGGCGATTCGGGCAGCGGTGACGGAAACCTCAGGTCGTCGCGACCCCACACGTTCTCGGCCACGTTCTTGAAGATGATGCCGAGCGCGATGGTCGACATGATCCAGCCGAACTCCGATTTGATCTTGAGCGCCGGGCGCACGCCGATGCGCTCGACCACCATGCCCTGGAACGCGCCGAAGAGGCACACCAGCGGGATCATCAACCAGTAGTTGACGCCCAGCCCAACCAGCGTCAGCCCGACCAGCGCACCGAGCATCAGCGCGTCGCCCTGACCGAAGTTCAGGGTGTCGGAAGTGGCGAACGTGAGCTGATAGCCGAAGGCGATGACGGCGTAGATCATTCCCAGCGCAATGCCGCTCAGGATCAACTGCAGGAGGATCGTCATCGGGTCAACCTCTGGTGTTGCGTGAACTTCGCGATCGTATGCGAAACGACTCGTTACGGACACCGACAACAAAAAGGGCCGCGCCTGAATCGTCGGCGCGGCCCCGTCATGTTGCGCTGTTTGCTCGCGACTTACTTCTTCGCCGCGGCGTCCTTGGCGCGCACTTCCGAACCCTTCTTCATGTCTTCCTGGTACGCATACACGACCTTGCCGCCCTTGACCTCGCCGAACACCGGGATGTTGGGCGTGATGGCATCGTGATCGGTCTTGGAGAACGGCTTGTCGTAAACCGTGACGACGCCGTCGACCTTGGCGCTCAGGTTCTCGAGCGCGGCCTTGACCTTGGGTCCGTCGGTCGAGCCGGCCTGCTTGATCGCGGCTGCCAGCAGATAGACCGAGTCATAGCCCTGCGCGGCCGAAACCGGTGAATCGATGCGGTTGTTCTTCGGCTTGAACTCTTTCAGGTAGGCATCGATGAACGCCTTGCGCTTGGGCGTATTGGGTTCCTGAATGAAGGTCTGCGGCATGCGCGCGCCTTCGCCGCCCGGACCGGCGTTGTCGATGTAGTTGGCCATCGACAAGGTCCAGCTTCCGACCATCGGAACCTTCCAGCCGAGCTTGGTCATGCCGTTTGCGAGCTGCGCCAGCTCGGGTCCGATGCCGTAAGTCAGGATCGCGTCGGCGCCGGCTTCCTTGGCCTTCAACAATTGGGGCGTCATGTCGACGTCCTTGATATTGAACTTTTCGACCGCCACCGGCTTGATGCCCTTGGACGCGAGCGCCTTTTCGAGGTCCTCGCGACCGAGCTGACCGTAGTTGGTCGAGTCGGCCATGATCGCGGGCTTCTTGAAGCCGCGACGCACCGCCTCGTCGACGATCATCGGCGCCTGGATCGAATCGTGGGCCGAGTTGCGGAAGATGTAATTATCGGGCTGATCGGCGAACTGCTTGGTGATGACGCTGCCGGTCGCGACGTTGTTCATCACCGGAATCTTCGCGTCCTGATAGAAGCGCTGGGACGCAAGCGCGACACC
>JBBQCA010000114.1:0-10329 GCA_038318315.1 Burkholderiales bacterium
ATCCCGAGTCGCTGCTCAGGGGCAAGGCCGGCGACCTGCCGATCGGGGTTGCGCCTGCGGTGCGGCCAGTATTGCCGTCGGCGGCGCCGGCGCCGGCGCGGGACGCGACGTCTTCACCGGCGCCGTCGCCGGTGCCATCACCCGCGCCGAGCACCGCGGCGCCTTCGGGACTCGTCAAATGAAGCGCTCTCTCGTCGCCTTTCGGCAGTCGCGTTCGTTGATGTGTCCAATGCGGCGCCCAACTCTGCGCACAGTGCGGCGTTCGGTGCTGCATGCGGCGCTCGTGAGCACACTCGCAGCCGCGTGCGCGAGCTGCTCGACCCCGACCGCGAGCGAGCGCTTCTATACGCTCAGCGATGGGCCCTCGGATAGCGGTGCGATCGCCACTACCGCGGTCGCATCGAGCATGGGGTCCGGCCAAATTGCCGGCATCGTGATCAGCGCGGTCACCGTGCCCGAGCTGATCGATCGTCCGCAGATCGTCACGCGCGACGGCGCCAATCGCGTCAACGTCGCCGAGCAGCAGTTGTGGGCCGAGCCCGTGAAGAACGGTATCGGGCGCGTGCTCGCGGTGCGCCTGACGAAGTCGCTCGCCGACGCCGGACGGCCGGCGCGCGTGGCTGCCTATCCGCAGGCTTCGATCGCCAACCCCGACCTGCGCATCACCATCGACGTCCAGCGTTTCGACGCAGTGCCCGGCGGCGACGCCGTGATCGACGTGCTGTGGAGCGTGCGCAGAGCCAGCGACGACAACATCCACTCGGGGCGGACCGTGGCTTCGCGCCCGATTGCGACTGCGACTTACGACGACACTGTGCGCGCGTGGAGCGAGGCGCTCGAGGTGCTGAACAAGGACATCGTCGCAGTGGTCACGCAGACCGATCTGACGCCGCCACTGCGATCACGATGATTCGCGGTGCAGTCCGCGCCGATAGCCGATCGCCTCGGCGATATGCGGCGACGCGACTCGGTCGTCCCCATCGAGATCGGCGATCGTTCTCGCGACCTTGAGCACGCGGTGATAGGCGCGCGCCGACCAACCCAGCCGCGCCATCGCGCTTTGCAATAACGCCGCACCGCCGATGTCGGGCTTGCAATGCAGGTCGATCGCCGCGCCGTCGAGCATCGCATTGGATCGGCCCTGTCGCGCGAGTTGTCGTTCACGCGCGGCACGGGTGCGTGCTGCGATAGCCGCACTGGCTTCGCCGTCGGGCGCCGACGCAATCTCGCGGGTGGACAACGCAGGCACTTCGATCTGCAGGTCGATGCGATCCAGCAGCGGCCCCGAGATGCGATCGCGATAGCGCGCCACCGCGTCGTGGGTGCATCGGCAGGCGCGAGTCGGGTGGCCGAGATAGCCGCACGGGCAGGGATTCATCGCGGCGATCAATTGAAAGCGCGCCGGGAAGTCGGCCTGGCGCGCGGCGCGCGAGATCGTGATGTGTCCAGATTCGAGCGGCTCTCTCAGGACTTCGAGCACGCGTCGATCGAACTCGGGCAACTCGTCGAGGAACAGCACGCCGTGATGCGCGAGCGAGATCTCGCCGGGTCGCGGCACGCTGCCGCCGCCGACCAGCGCCGCACCCGACGCGGTGTGGTGCGGCGATCGATAGGGACGCTGGCGCCACGCGTCGATCGAGAAGCGACCCGCAAGGCTTGCGATCGCCGCGGACTCGAGCGCCTCATCGGTCGTCATCGGCGGCAGGAGGCCCGCGAAGCGCGACGCGAGCATCGACTTGCCAGTACCCGGCGGCCCGACCATTAATACGCTGTGGCCGCCGGCTGCGGCGACTTCGAGCGCGCGCTTGGCGCTGGCCTGGCCCTTGACGTCGGACAGGTCGCGGTACGAGGGCCGACTGTTCGGGTTCGTCGGCGCGGCACTGCATAACGAAGCTTCTCCCGACAGATGCGCGCAGACCTCGAGCAGGCTGGCCGCGGGATAGACGTTCGTACCCTCGGCCAGTGCCGCTTCGTCGGCCGACTCGCGCGGGAGAATGAATCCGCGCCGCGGCGCATCGGATGGACCTACCTGCCGCGCCAACGCATGCGTCATCGCGAGCGCGCCGCGTATCGGCCGCAATGCGCCCGACAACGACAACTCGCCCGCGTACTCGTAGTCGTCGAGAAGCTTGGCTGGCAACTGTCCCGACGCCACCAGGATGCCGAGCGCGATTGGCAGATCGAAACGGCCCGATTCTTTCGGGAGGTCGGCCGGCGCCAGATTGACGGTGATACGGCGCGCGGGAAATTCAAAACGCGCATTGAGGATCGCGGCCCGTACGCGACTGCGGCTTTCCTTCACCTCGGTATCGGCGAGGCCGACGATGCTGAAGTTAGGCAGCCCGCCGGAGAGATGGACTTCGACGACGACCTCGGGCGCGGACATGCCGGCCAGCGCGCGGCTCTTGAGTATCGCGAGAGACATCGCGAGCAGCGTGTGAAGGGCCCGGTGTCCGCCGTGCGATTCGAGCCCGCGATCGGCTCACCGCACGCGGTCCGATTCAGCCGACCGGTGGGTCCTGCAATGCCGAAGGGTGCACGCCCGACCCTTCGAGCGCGCTGATGCGCGTTTCTAGTTCCGCGATCTTGTCCTGCGCGCGCGCGAGCAATTCGGTCTGAAGGTCGAGCTGTTCACGCGTCGCCAGATCGAAGTGCTCGAAGCCTTGCTGCAAGACTGCGCGCAGGTTCTTGCGCAGGTCGGCAACCGGGGTTTCATCGAGCAGCTTGGAGATGCGCTCTTGCATGTTTTCGAAGAATGCGGAGTTCTGCATGATGCTGGGGAGTGTTGCGTGAGCGGAGGGGAACAAACCACACGTCTCGCACGAACGAGCCAAGACGCGCAATGCGAGTCGAGTTTAGCATCGCATCTCTCGGCGCCGCGTCGTTCAAATCGATGAGCGCAACGGTTGAGGCGATCGGAAAAGAAAGAACTTCAGGATTGCGTGCAAAGTACGGCTAGACTAGACTTGGTCAATATTTTTGGGCTACGGAATTAACGATGGAAACCGTGAATATCTACGAGGCCAAGACCCGCCTGTCGCAATTGGTGGACAAGGCTGCGTCGGGTGAGGACGTCGTGGTCAGTCGTAATGGCAAACCGTTGGTGCGTATCACGCGGCTTGCCACACCGAAGCGGAGCATCAAGTTCGGTGTCCTCAAGGGCAAGGTCAAGGTGGCGCCGGACTTCGATGCGCCCTTGCCAGGCGAAATCCTGAGAGCCTTCGAGGGGCGCTGATGCGGCTTCTGCTCGACACGCACGTCTTTTTGTGGGTGGTGGGCGGAAGCCCTTCGCTGAAGTTGCCGGTCCGGAAAATGATCGAATCCGCCGACGAAGTTTTCGTATCGGCCGCTTCGCTTTGGGAGATCGCGATCAAGGCGAGCATCGGCAAGATCAAGGCCGATCCGCAGGCATTGGTTGCGGCGATCGATGGCAGTGGCTTTGTCGAACTGCCGGTGTTCGCCTCCCATGCGGCCGCGGTTGCGAGCCTCCCGATGCATCACAACGATCCGTTCGACCGCTTGCTGCTTGCCCAGGCGATGGCCGAACCCCTGAAATTTCTGACCGCCGATGCGCTGCTCGCTCAGTACAGCGACCTGGTGGTGCTTGTGTAAAAAAAGCAGGCCGAAGCCTGCTTTCTTTTCTGCATCAACGGCTCAACTCTTCAAATAACGCGCCAGGAATTTCTCCATCGCGCCGTAGAACTCGAACTGGTTCTCTTCGTTGCGAAAGCCGTGGCCTTCGTTGTCCTTGACCAGGTACTCGACGGCCACGCCGCGCTTCTTCAAAGCTTCGACGATCTGGTCGCTCTCGGCCTTGTTGACGCGCGGGTCCTTCGCACCCTGCACCACCAGGAGCGGGGTCTTGATGCGATCGACGAAGAACACCGGCGAGGCGCTGGTGAGCAACTCCTTGTCCTTCACGGGGTCGCCTATCATCTCGTAGAACATCGCGCGATACGGTTCCCAGTACGGCGGAATCGTGTTCATGAACGTGAACATGTTCGACACGCCCACGTAGTCCACCGCGGCCGCGTAGAGGTCGGGCGTGAAGGTCACGCCTGCAAGCGTCGCGTAGCCACCATAGCTGCCGCCATAGATGGCGATGCGCTTGGGGTCGGCGATACCCTGCTGCTTCAACCATTCGACGCCATCGGTGATGTCGTTCTGCATGGTCTTGCCCCACTGCCTGAAGCTCGCCTCCCAGAACTCGCGCCCATAGCCGGTCGAGCCGCGGAAGTTCATTTGCAATACCGCGTAGCCGCGATTGGCGAGGAACTGGATCTCGGGATTGAAGCGCCATGTGTCGCGATACCACGGGCCGCCATGCGGGTTGACGACGACCGGTAGATTCTTAGGATCCTTGCCCACCGGCAGCGTGAGGTAGCCGTTGATCGTCAGGCCGTCGCGCGACTTGTAGGTGATCGGCTTCATCTGCGCCATGTCCGCCTCGGCCAGCCACGGCTGGATTTCGCCGAGCTTGGTGAGCGCGCGGGACTTCACGTCATAGACATAGCGCACACCCTGGGTGCGATCGTTGTAAGCCGCGACGATGTAGCGGGTCTCGTCCTTGGTGCTGCCCTGCAGATCGATCTCGTAGCCGGGCACCTGTCTGCGAGCGTCCGCATAGATCGCGTCGGTGGCCGCATCCACGATCTTGCGTTCGGGCTTCCAGTCCACGTAGACGATCCCGGTCAGTACCTTGCGCTTGCGCGAATACTCGAGTCCCGAGGTATCGACCTCGGCGTTCTCGTAGATCAGCTTGCCTTCCTTCGCGGTCCTGGGATCAAACTCGAAGATGGCCTGCTTGTCGCGGCCGCGATTCGAATTCACGTAGAGCCGCTTGTTGTCGAAGGTGAAGAAAAGCGGCTCGACGGTTTCGCGGAAGTTGGTCGTGACGATGGTCTTGAACGGCGCGGACTCGGTATCGCGATACAGGACCGACGTGTTCACGCCATCGTTGGTGGTCGCCACGCGCAGCTTGCCGTCGTGGTCGGTGATCCAGCCGGTGATGTTGCCCGGGTTTTCGGCCACGAGTTTCGCTTCACCGGTCCTGACATCGACGCGATAGACGTCGAACACCTTCTTGTCGCGCTTGTTGTGCGAGATCAGCAGATGGTTGTCGTCGTCCTTGAGGTCGTCGACGATGCCGGCGCGCACGCCGTCGAAAGGCGTGAGGTCCTTGACTGCACCGCCGCCGTTGTCAGTGCGGCCGGCGATGGGCACCGACAGCACGTGAAAGTTTTCATCGCCGCCGAAGTCCTTGGCATAGACGATGTGCGCGCTGCCCTTCCAGAAGAAGCCAGATACGTCGCGCGCGGATTCGTCGGTCAGCGCCCTGGCGTCGTTGGTCGGCGCGCCGCTGGCATCGAGGGCCTGCACGAACACGTTCTGCCGACCGTTGCTGCGGGCCATGAAGGCGAGGTGCCTGCCGTCGGGCGCGAGACTGAAGCGCGAACGCTCGGGCTTCTTGAAGAAGTCGCGAACGTCGTAGAGCTTGGTGGTGGCCGCTGCGGGAGCGGAAGCAGCGGCAGGCGCTTGCGCGTGCGCGACGAGCGTGGCCGACATCATCAACGCGATGCCGGCGGCGCAGTACAGGGATCGATTCATCAAGACACTCCGGCGATAGGAAAAGGCGACCGCGCATGATGCCTCGCGGATTGCATCCTCGCCAGACGCCTGCGACCGGCTTCGCCGATCGGCGACGAGTTGCGCCTTGGGAGGCGCGAAACACTATCCGGTCGCGGTATGCAACGCCATCATCGCGGCCTCGCCGTCGCCGTCGAAGAGCTTCGGCAACACGTCGATGCCGCGCTCGATCGCCGCGTCGATGAGAGGTTCTTCTTCGCGCCTCGGCGGGTGCAGCACGTAGTCGACGACCGGCTGTTGACCTTCGAGCGCGCGCGGATGACCAATGCCAATGCGCATGCGCCAGAACTGCGGCGTGCCGAGCACGGCCGCGATGTCCTTCAAGCCGTTGTGTCCTGCGTTGCCGCCGCCGAGCTTGAGCTTGATCGCGCCGGGCTCGAGGTCGAGCTCGTCATGTGCGACCAGGATCTCGTCGGGCATGATCTTGTAGAAGCGCGCAAGCGCGCCGACGGCCAGGCCTGAACGATTCATGAAGGTCTCGGGCATCAGCAGCCAGCGCCCGCCGTCCTTGCCGACAATGCCGTGAAAGCCGCGTTCGCCGCGCAATGCGATGCGATGCGTCTGGGCGTAGCGATCGACCAGCCAGAAGCCCGCGTTGTGGCGCGTCGTCGCGTATTGCGCGCCGGGATTGCCGAGTCCGACGACGAGCTTGATCGGGGTCGAGGCCATTGCGATGAAAGGTTGCTGAAGTGGCAACAGCGGCCGCAACCGCCCTTACCCTGCAGTCGCCCCCTGCCCGGAAACTGAAGGACCGCCTACCTTGGGGCGATGGGAGTCCGATCGAAAAAACCGAGCGGTCAGGGAAGTGTAGCGGAGGGCGCCCGGGGATTTGCCGCATCCGAGCGCAGCGGCCTCTATCTCCCTGAGAAGCTGGCCATCGAACTGGATGCCGTTCTTCAAGCCCAACGCGACGCCGAACAAGAAGCATGGGCAGCCAAGCAGATGAAGGCGGTTGAGCAGCCGAAAGCGATCGGGAGTTCCAGCATCGTAGGCCCTTCTCCCGAGCGCCCGCGCCTACCTGGCACGGGTCCGCGCTGGCGCTTGTACACGAAGGCCGATCTCGACGCAGCCCATCTTCAGAATGAAGAGCAAGGACCGCGCAATAAGACCGATCGTGAGCAAGTCACCAAGTTGATCGGGGCGCTCTACAAGGCGGGCCTCCATCGCCGCGTCGCTCTCAAGCCAGAGCTGTCCAGCTTCGGCGCGTTGATCGAACAGCACCCCAATTTCTCCTGCGTGCTCGACTATCTGCGGTCGGCTCTGGCGCTGGCACTCAAGACCAAGCAACCACCTAACATTGCGCCGATCTTGTTGGATGGTCCGCCGGGCGTTGGAAAGACCTACTTCGCCGATGCGATCTCCAAGTGGATGGGCACGGGTTTCCTGCGCGTCAATCTCGAGACTGCGCAGACGTCTGCAGAACTGGTCGGGACGGCGCGGCACTGGGGGAACAGCCAGCCGGGTCGGCTCTTCGGCCTCATGTGCAGCGGTTCTTATGCGAACCCCGTGGTCCTGATCGACGAGGTCGACAAAGCGGGTGGCGATGTCCATCATCGCAGCGACGCCGCACTCTATGCGCTGCTCGAGCCCAACACGGCCCAATGCTGGGCGGACTCCGCGTTGCCGACTGTTCAGATGGACCTGCGCGCCGTAGTCTGGATTCTCACGTCGAACGACCGTCGGAGAATTCCGGCTCCCTTGCGGTCTCGAATGCAGATCTTCGAGATTCCTCAACTCACCAGACCGCAAGCATCGCGGATGGTCGAGACTCTATTCGCGAAGGCGGCCAAAGAGGTGACGGGCGATCCTCAGCAACCGCGATTGCCCGCAGCCTTTGCGCGAATGTTGAGTATCTTCAGCCCGCGCGAGATCGAGCGGGTTTGTCGAACGCTCGTCGCATATGCCGTCGTCGAAGAATGCGACGAAATCGGCGTCGACCACATGTCGAAGTCGGGAGCGGATCGCGCCAAACTACAGGAATGGAGCGATCTGGTCTGTTGGGTGCCTACCGGACGAGGCACGTGAGGTCGCTTGACCTCCCCCCGGTCAAGGCCGCTCAGAGCGAAGTTCGAGACATGAAATTTCCCAAATCAGACCGTGCAGAGCCCCGTCGGTCTCGCAGACGGCTATGGCACTTCATTCATTGGGAATCTCGCGCAGACCGCGCCGCCGAGACTTGGTGGTTCGCATTCGTCGCGATTATGTCGATCATTCTTACCAAGTGGACAATCCGCAGATCCCTTTCCAGGACCGATAGGATTCTTGTGCGCCTTCGGACCTACCGCGCCAAGCGCGCGGCGAGCGAAGTCGATTCGAAGCACGATCCGTCTGATATTTGACGGCTGGAGTGGTAGGGGCAGTGAACCCCGAGGCGATGCGATCCACTTCGAGAAAGGCTATCGCTCGCTCAGGGTCGCGAGCGGTCCTCGATCGCGCCGACGCTGAGCGAGCGGGTGCGCTTTACAGCGACGGACCGAGTAGCCGGATATCGGAACGGAGAGCGGGCGATCGTGGAACAGGTCACTGGGTATGGAGTGATGCTTTCGACCGGCAAGGGCAAGCGCATCGAACTCACGAACGAGAAGGCGCTGAGGCTCGAGGACGGCTATGCGGCAACCGGTCACAGCGCGCAGGGGGCTGGGCGCCGCGCGGGTGTTGCTGGACAAGTGCACGCAGGTGCGCACCACCGATCACCGCAGCTTCTATACTGACCTGACGCGCGCGAATGAAAGCGCGGTCGTGTATATGAACGATCGACAGATCGACAGGCGTTGCCGCAGGCGATCACGCGGCAGACCCAGAAAAGCGCGGCGCTGGATGTTTATCGTTAAACGGAGATCAAGCCCATCGCCAGCAACGGTCGCATCGCGACATGGCGCATCTGCGCTTGCCGGCGTTTGATCCGCGCGGAGGGCAGACAGAGCGGCAGGCTGCGGCGGAGCGCCATGTTGAAGGGCGCAAGGTGCCCGCGCCTCGACGCCTCGACCTTGCGCAGACCGACATGCCCAGCCGGTTTGGTTGACACTCTGGGAACAGCAAGCCACCCACCCCTCCATTTAAATAGCGACGGCCAAGCCGTTCCGGTCCCGTCCACTCAATGAAGATATTCATCAGCTCTTTGATTGGCGGCTTCGAAGCCTTTCGAGATGCGGCGCGATCGGCCATCGCGAATTTGCGACATGAGCCAGTGATGGCGGAAGATTTTGGCGCGCGCGCCAACTCGCCCCAGATCGCATGCCTACAAGCCGTCCGCTCCGCCGACTTGGTCATTCTCATCCTTGGCGAGCGATACGGAGCGGTCCAAGGCTCTTCGGGCGTGTCGCCGACCCATGAGGAGTATCTCGAAGCGAGGGCGACCAAGCCCATCTTGATGTTCGTGCAAGAGGGAATTGAGCGCGACGAACAGCAAGCCGAATTCATCGCCGAAGTCGGCGCTTGGCAGTCGGGGCATTTCCGCGCGAGCTTCAAGACGGCCGGCGAACTCAAAGACCTGGTCACGCGAGCCATCCACGACTATCAGATCTCGATCGCGGCTGGCCCGCTGAACACAGAAGAGCTGATAGGGCAGGCGCTCAAGGCGTTGCCAGGCGTTCGACAGGGTCGCCAGTCCACCGAGCCGGCGATCAACATAGCGATTGTCTGCGGCCCGGCCAAACGCCTCTTGCGCCCCGCCGCCTTGGAGTCCTCGGAATTGGCCGAAGACCTTCACAAGCAAGCGCTCTTTGGAAAGCCAAGCCTGTTCGTTGGTTCGAAAGGCGTCGTGAAAGGGATCGAGGGCTCCGCCTTGGTTATCGCGCAGGAGCAAGGGGCCAGGATTCAGCTCGACGAGAGTGGCGCGCTGCTTATGCGGCTCCCGCTGAACCGTGACGACGCGGCGCGCCGCGACGGGTTCGGCATGTCGATCATCGAGGAGGACGTGCTGCGCGAGCTTGGCGCCGCCATATCTTTCGCGGCGTGGACTCTCGATCGAATCGACTCCACAGAGGCGGTAACACATGTCGCGCTCGCGGCATCCATCGAAGCGAGCGACTTCATGGGTTGGCGAACCCGGGCGGAGCAGGACGCCTCGCAGAGGTCGGGCGTGATGCGGATGGGCTCGCGCTCCGGTGAAGAGCCGGTGGCGGCGCACACCGATCGGCCCAGGCCGTCGCTTCGTTTCCACGCGACGGAGATCGCCGAGGATTTGATGGTCGCGGTGCGCCGGCGCCTGAGGAGCTAGCGTGATCGCGGCCGGCGCTGCTCCGAGCACGTCTTCGCCCAGACGCTACCAACGAGAAAAAAAACAACGGAGGCGTCGCGCTGGGGCACGCTGGCGTTGCGCTTACACTTTCGCGAACAAAAGGAGCGTGGACCTTGGCGACAGCACCAATCATCAACGACGTTTCGAGGGCCTATCGGATGGCGAGGGCCACTGCTGAGTCGGCGCTTGGCCCGTTCGGCTTAGAGCAAAAATCCTCAGGAACGAAGCAGCGTGAACTTACGGGGCCGTTGGACAACGCGTCCGGCTATTGGCAAACGCCGGTTTCGATCAGTAGCAAGCCGCCGCGGTGGATCGTCCATTTGGACGCTACGGTTGAGCCGCCGTCAGTGAGCTTGGCTGTCGGCGCCGATCCAAATTTGACCCACCGGAGGTGCGGACGAAAACTTGGACTACCTGGAGGTAGTTCATGTATTCATACGAAG
>JBBQCA010000115.1:0-10270 GCA_038318315.1 Burkholderiales bacterium
AGCCTTCGGTGTCTTGCTCGCGATGTCCCGCAACGGCTACGAGGCCGACCACATCGACGACTTCAAGGGCCTGCATCGCCGCAACCCCTGGGCCGCGCTGGTGATGCTGATCACGATGTTCTCGCTGGCCGGCGTGCCGCCGACGGTGGGCTTCTACGCGAAGTTCTCGGTGCTCGCCGCGGCGTTCGCAACCGGCGCGGTGTGGCTGGTGGTGTTCGCGGTGATGATGTCGCTGGTGGGCGCGTATTACTACCTGCGCATCGTCAAGCTGATGTATTTCGACGAGCCGGTTGCCGAGGCGGCGATCGCGAGCGCCGGCAGCGGCCGCCTCGATGCGCGCGTCGTGCTAGTCGTCAACGGCCTCGCGCTGCTCGTGCTCGGCATCCTGCCCGATGGGCTGATGCAGGCGTGCGTGAGCGCGATGGCGCGCACGCTCGCGAGCTGACGACCCGCTGTCGCGCGTTGACGCATCCGCGATCGTCATGAGCGACGACAGTCATCTCGCGGAGGTCACGCTCAAGTCCGAGCGCGTATTCGAAGGCGTGTTCCTGCACGCCAATCGCGACACCGTGCGCCTGCCCGACGGCAAGGAGGCCGCGCGCGAATACATCCTTCATCCCGGCGCGGTGATGATGATCCCGCTGCTGGCCGATGGGCAGGTCGTGATGGAGCGCCAATGGCGGCACCCGCTGTCGCGGGCCTTCATCGAATTTCCCGCGGGCAAGATCGACGAGGGCGAGCTGCCGCTCGCGACCTGCAGCCGCGAGTTGCGCGAAGAGACCGGCTATGTCGCCGAGCGCTTTACCTTGCTCGCGACCATCAACAACGCGATCTCGTATTCGAACGAGCACATCGACATCTATCTCGCCGAGGGCCTGACCGCCGGCGAACGTAAGCTCGACGCCGGCGAGTTCCTCGACGTCTTGACGGTACCCGCGGCGCAGGTGCTGGCGTGGGTGCGCGATGGCACGATCACCGATGTCAAGACCATCATCGGCGCGTTCTGGCTCGACAAGATTCTGAGCGGTGCGTGGCCGCGTATCGGCAACTCGTAGCGGCGGCTCAGCCGAACAACGCCATCAACAGCGCGTGCGTCGGCAAATAGACCAGCGCCGGAAACGCCACTATCGTCAGCAGCAGATGCAGTCGCGCCGAGCGTCGCGTCTGCCGCTCGCCGCCGAACCCGAACACCCAGTTGATGTTCTCTTTCGGGTCGGTGAAGAAGAAGCAGATCAGCAGGACGACCCAGCACAACGATGTCATGACGATCAACGCGTCATGCGCATAGCCGAGTCTCGCGACGGTCCACAGCAGCAGCATCGGCAGCCAGAGATGAAACAGCGACAGCGCGCGCAGCCAGCGCGGCTTGCTCGCATCGAACATGTAGTCGGCCAGACCGATGAGCCGCCTTCCGGTCGCGAGTTGCCAGATGAAGCTGACGATCCACAAGCCGTCGGGCAGAACCACCGCTAGCGCCATCGTGCTGGCCAGCAACGGACTCTCGAACCACAACGCAGGCACCGACAGGATCAGCGCGATGTCGGAGAACCACAGGAAGTTGGCCCATCCCCAGGTTCTCGCATAGACGACGACGAGGACCGCGACGAAGGCGGTGTCGGCGAGCTCGAGCCAGAGGGGGATCACATGTTGGGATAGTTGGGCCCGCCGCCGCCCTCGGGTGTGACCCACACGATGTTCTGGGTCGGGTCCTTGATGTCGCAGGTCTTGCAATGCACGCAGTTCTGCGCGTTGATCTGCAGGCGCTCGCCGCCCCCTTCGGCAGGGACGAATTCATAGACGGCCGCGGGGCAGTACCGGCTCTCCGGGCCCGCGTACTTCGCGAGGTTGATATTGACCGGCACCGACGGATCCTTCAGCGTCAGGTGCGCCGGTTGATTCTCGGCATGATTGGTGTTCGAGACGAACACCGATGAAAGCCGATCGAAGGTGAGCTTGCCGTCGGGCCTGGGGTACACGATCGGCTTGCATTCGGACGCGGGCTTGAGGCGCTCGTGATCGGCATGATGATGATGCAGCGTCCACGGCACATTGCCGCCGAGCACCTTCTGCTCGAACCCCACCATCACCGTGCCGAGGTAGAGGCCCTTCGACATCCATTGCTTGAAGTTCCTCGTCTTCTGCAATTCCTCATGCAGCCATGAGTCGGTATACGCAGAGGGATACGCGGTCAACTCGTCCTGATGGCGTCCTGCGGTCACCGCATGGAAGGCAGCGTCGGCTGCCAGCATGCCGCTCTTGATCGCCGAGTGACTGCCCTTGATGCGTGCCGCGTTCAGAAAACCCGCATCGCAGCCGATCAACGCGCCGCCCGGAAAGACCAGCTTGGGCAGCGAGACCGGGCCGCCCGCCGTGATCGCGCGCGCGCCGTACGAGATGCGCTTGCCGCCTTCGAAGAAGGTGCGAATCGCCGGGTGCGTCTTGTAGCGCTGGAATTCCTCGAAAGGCGACAGGTAGGGATTGCTGTAGCCGAGCCCGACCACGAACCCGACCGCGACCTGATGGTTGTCGAGGTGATAGAGAAACGACCCGCCGTAGGTGTCGGTTTCGAGGGGCCAGCCCGCGGTATGCACGACGAGGCCGGGCTGATGCTTCGCAGGATCGATCTCCCACAATTCCTTGAGGCCGATGCCGTACGACTGCGGGTCGCTGTCTTTCGCGAGATCGAACTTCTCGATCAGGAGCTTGCCGAGATTGCCGCGCGAGCCTTCGGCGAAGAAGGTGTATTTCCCGTGGAGCTCCATGCCGAGCTGGAATTCGGCCGTGGGCTCGCCGTCCTTGGCTATGCCCATGTCGCCGGTGACGACGCCGCGCACTGCGCCCGCCTCGTCGTACAGCACTTGCGCTGCGGGAAAACCCGGGAAGATCTCGACCCCTAGCGCCTCGGCCTGCTGGCCCAGCCAGCGCACGACGTTGCCCAGGCTGACGATGTAGTTGCCGT
Organism: Burkholderiales bacterium; assembly: GCA_038318315.1. Taxonomy (GTDB): domain Bacteria; phylum Pseudomonadota; class Gammaproteobacteria; order Burkholderiales; family Burkholderiaceae_D; genus CAHJXF01. Next base: position 2,960 of record JBBQCA010000115.1, read on the forward strand.
GGTTCTGGAAGCACGCGGGCAGCATCCAGTTGGGCGTGCGCGTGGCCTTCGTTTCCGACAGGAACAGGAAGCGGTCCTCGCTCACCGGCACGTTGAGCGGCGCGCCCTTGTCCTTCCAATCGGGGAAGAGTTCGATGATCGCGCGCGGATCCATCACGGCGCCCGAGAGGATGTGCGCGCCGACCTCGGAACCTTTCTCGAGCACGCAGACGCCGATCTCCTGGCCTTTCTCGGCAGCCAGTTGCTTCAGGCGAATCGCCGCCGACAGACCGGCCGGTCCTGCCCCGACGATGACGACGTCGTACTCCATCGCCTCGCGCGGTCCGTGTTGTTCGACCAGACGCTGCTCCCGACCTTGATCCATAGTTGTTCCTGATAGACTCGGCTTCGCCGTTGATTCGTGTCGCCTCGATCACCCGCGCATGGCTTTGCATTCCGAGCGATGGCGTGATTCTCGGTGAGAATCCCCGGTACGGCAAACGGTACCGCAAATGCGCGAACCAGCTCGAGGGTCGCACTTCTCCGGCCTCGCCCTCACGGCTTCGCCGCAATCGAACAGGGAATCGAAGATGGGTATCGAAGTCAATCTCGAAGGAAAGATCGCGCTCGTCACCGGCGCGTCGAGCGGCCTGGGCGCGCGCTTTGCACGCGTGCTGGCTAAGGCCGGCGCCAAGGTCGTGCTCGCAGCCAGACGCATGGAACGCCTGAAGGAACTGCGCGCCGAGATCGAGGCCGAGGGCGGCGATACGCACGTGGTCTTTCTCGACGTGACCGATCACGCGAGCATCAAGGCCGCCGTCGCGCATGCCGAAACCGAGGCCGGGCCGATCGACATCCTCGTCAACAATTCGGGCGTGGGGCGCACGCAGCGCCTGATCGATGTCGAGCCCGAGGACTACGACTTCGTGTTTCGCACCAACACCGAAGGCGCGTTCTTCGTTGCGCAGGAAGTCGCCAAGCGCATGATCGCGCGCGCCAAGGGTAACGAGAAGAATGGCATGCCCGAGAAGCCGGGACGCATCATCAACATCGCCTCGGTCGCGGGGCTGCGCGTGTTGCCGCAGATCGGTGTGTATTGCATGAGCAAGGCCGCGGTCGTACACATGACCAAATCGATGGCGGTCGAATGGGGCCGCTACGGCATCAACGTCAATGCGATCTGCCCGGGCTATATCCGCACCGAGATCAACGAGGCGCAGTTCGACAGCGAAGCCGGGAAGAAACTGATCGAGATGCTGCCGCGCCGAAGGGTGGGCGATCCATCGGACCTGGACGGCTTGCTGCTGATTCTCGCGGCCGACGAATCGCGCTTCATCAACGGCTCGATCATCACCGCCGACGACGGACATTCGGCCCTCTGACGCCGGCATCAACGCATCGAGGTCGAAGCAGGCTTATGCGCGTCTATCGAAAAATCATTCCGTTGCGGTGGGGTGACCTCGACGCCATGAATCACCTCAACAACACGCTCTACTTTCGATTGATGGAAGAGGCGAGGATCTCGTGGTTCCGCGAGAACCGGATGATCGCGCGACCCGATGGCGAAGGACCGATCCTGGCCTTCGCATCATGCGATTTTCTGAAGCCGATGAATTACCCCTGCGATGCGCGGGTCACGCAGACGGTGACGCGAGTGGGGCGTTCCAGCCTCGATGCGGACGTCACCATCGAGGGTGACGAGATCGCGCCGGTTCTTTACGCCAAAGGCAAGAATGTGCTGGTGTGGGTGGATTACGGGAGTGGGAAATCGGCACCCTGGCCCGAGTCCTTTCGCGCGGCGCTGGAAGAGACCTGAATGCGCAGGCTCGCGAATCAAAAGCGTATTCACAGCTGTTGCCTGAATCAACACAATCGATCAAAGGATTCGAATGAACAAGGTGTATCCCTCGGCAGCCGCGGCCCTCACCGATATCGTCCAGGACGGTCAGACTTTCGCGGTGGGCGGTTTCGGTTTGTGCGGAATTCCGGAAGCGTTGATCGCCGCGCTGCGCGATTCGGGCGTCAAGAATCTCACCGCGATCTCGAACAATGCCGGCGTCGATGGCTTCGGCCTCGGTCAATTGCTCACGACCCGCCAGATCAAGAAAATGATCGCGTCCTACGTCGGCGAGAACAAGGAATTCGAACGTCAATATCTCGCGGGTGAACTTGAACTCGAATTCACGCCGCAAGGCACATTGGCCGAGAAACTTCGTGCCGGCGGTGCGGGTATTCCGGCGTTCTTCACCAGGACCGGCTACGGCACTCCGATTGCCGAAGGCAAGGAGACGCGCGTATTCGATGGCGAGAATTACGTGATGGAGAAGTCGCTGGTCGCCGACATCTCACTCGTGAAAGCCTGGAAGGCCGACAAATCGGGCAATCTGATCTATCGCCGCACCGCGCGCAACTTCAATCCGAATGTCGCCTCCGCGGGAAAGATCACGATTGCCGAAGTCGAGGAGCTCGTCGAGACCGGCGACCTCGACCCCGACAGCATTCACACACCCGGTATCTTCGTACATCGCATCGTGGTCAATGCGACGCCCGAGAAGCGGATCGAGCAACGCACCACGCGACCCCATTGAAGGATTGAATATGGCTTGGGACAGAAATCAAATGGCCGCGCGCGCGGCCAGGGAATTGCGCGACGGATTCTATGTGAATCTCGGTATCGGGCTGCCGACGCTGGTTGCCAATCACGTGCCGCAAGGCATCGAAGTCTGGCTGCAATCGGAGAATGGATTGCTCGGCATCGGTCCGTTTCCGACCGACGACGAAGTCGATCCCGATCTGATCAACGCGGGTAAACAGACCGTGACGACCTTGCCGGGCTCGTCGATCTTTTCGTCGGCCGATTCGTTCGGAATGATCCGGGGCGGCAAGATCAATCTCGCCATACTCGGTGCGATGCAGGTCAGCAAAAGCGGCGACCTCGCGAACTGGATGATTCCCGGCAAGATGGTCAAAGGCATGGGCGGCGCGATGGATCTGGTCGCCGGCGTCAAGCGCGTGATCGTGTTGATGGAACATACCGCCAAGAGAAAAGACGGCGGTGAGGATCAGAAGATCCTGCCGGAGTGCACGCTTCCATTGACCGGCGTCGGTGTCGTCAATCTGATCATTACCGATCTGGGTGTGCTCGAGGTCGGCAGCGGCGGATTGAAGATGCTGGAACTCGCAGACGGTGTGACGAAGGAAGAAGTGGCCGCGAAGACCGGGGTGCCGGTCGACTTTTCGGCACTGCATTGAAGCGCGCGCCGAATCGCATGTGCCAATAAAAAGGGCCGACTCGCAGAAGCGTCGGCCCTTTTTTTATGCCTGATTCAAACTTCGATTCGGGCACCGCGTGGAAGCGCGCTACTTGATTGCGAACTTGGTGCGGTCTTTACCGTCGATCCACTTCGGAGCGCGGCCGCGTCCGGTCCAGGTTTCACCGGTTTGCGGATTCTGGTATTTGGGCGCGACGGTTGCGCCGGTCTTGCGCTTGCGACGCGCTGAAATGCCGAGATCCGACGCTGAAATTCCATAGTCGCTCATCATGCCGCGAATCTGCGTCACGACGGTGGCCACTTCCTTGTCACGTGCCTGATCGGCCTGTTTTTGCAGCTTCTCGATCTGCGATTGCAAATCCTTATATGACGCCATAATCACCTCACATTTTCGGGTCCGGAGCCGGCATTATATCCGCCGTTGCAAAGATGACAAATGTTCGTGCAATGGCATTCGTCACGAAATGTGGACCCGCAGTGAATCGTCATCGTCAATCGGTATCGATGAATTCTTATATCGCCGCCAATCTTTCGAGCGCGCGCCTCAATGTTTCTTCCTTCTTTCCAAAGCAGAAGCGAATCAGGCGTTCGCTTTTGTACGTGTCATTGTCCGCGCCGTGGTCCGCATCATTGTCCGATTCGCGTGGCGATTCGCGGAATGCCGAAAGCGGGATCGCGGCGACGCCGATTTCCGTCGTCAGCCAGCGGCAAAAATCCGATTCGGAAAGGTCGTCGCGGATCGCGCCGAAATCGACCGTCTGGAAATAGCTTCCCTCGGCCGGCAGCAGTTTGAATCGCGTGGCGCCCAAGCCATCACGAAAGAAATCGCGTTTGGCCTGATAGAACGCGGGGAGACCGAGATACGGGGACGGATCGGCCAGGTATTCGGCGATCGCTGCCTGCATCGGCGTATTGACGGTGAAGACGTTGAATTGGTGAACCTTGCGAAATTCCTCGCTCAATGCGCGAGGCGCCGCCGCGTAACCGACTTTCCAGCCGGTGACGTGAAAGGTCTTTCCGAAACTCGAAACGACGATGCTGCGTTGTGCGAGAGACGGATAACGCGACACGCTTTCATGTCGCAGACCGTCGAACACCATGTGTTCATAGACTTCGTCGGAAAGTACATGGAGCGCGTGCTGCGTGACAATCTCTTCGAGTGCGCGCAAATCATAATCGCGCATCGTCATGCCGGTCGGATTGTGCGGAGAATTGACGATGATCAAGCGTGTCAGGCTGGTCACCGCGCCACGAACTTCATTCCAGGGAATCGTGAATCGCGCATGGGATTCAGTGGGCGCCTGCATCTGCACGAATACCGGACGACCGCCCGCCAGACGTATCGCCGGCACATAGGAGTCGTATGCCGGCTCGATCACGATCACTTCGTCGCCCGGGTGAATCAACGCGAGTATTGCCGTCAATAGCGCCTGCGTCGCTCCGGCCGTCACCGTGATTTCGGTTTCCGGATCGTAGTTGTGGCCGTAAATCGTGGCGATCTTGTTTGCGATCGCTTCGCGCAGTCGCGGCCATCCGGCCATCGGCGGATATTGATTGTGGCCGGCCTTCATCGCGCGCGTGACGGCATCGATCAACGCTGGGTCGCATTCGAAATCCGGAAATCCCTGACCGAGATTGACGGCGTGATGCCGCGCCGCCAATGCCGACATGACGGTGAATATCGTGGTGCCGACCTGCGGCAAACGGCTGGTGATCATGGGATGGGGATGGTTTGAGGCGAGTCGATTATATCGGCGACCATCGAACGTTCTTCCCGTTTGCGCGACAGGGATTCACTCGTTATCGTGCCGACTTCATTCACATCGCCATGACTGGCCAGACATGATTCGCATCAGCAGCAACTTCGATTCGGGCGCGATCGAGATCGCGTCGCTTGCAACCGATGGCAATGACGAGCGCATGGATTTGCGCATCCGTCGCGACAGCCACCAGGACTTCACGCAGTGGTTTTATTTTCGATTGCAGGGTGCGCGCGAGCGGGCCTGCGTGATCCGCTTCCTCAACGCGGGGCAATGTACCTATGCGGCGGGGTGGGAAGGATATCGCGCGGTCGCGTCGTACGACGGCGCGCAATGGTTTCGCGTCCCGACCTCGTATCGCGATGGCGTGATGACCGTGGCGTTCACTCCCGAGCGCGACAGCGTCTGGCTTGCGTATTTCGAACCCTACGGATGCGAGCGGCGTCTGGCGCTGTTGGGCCGCGCACAGGATGCGCCGCATGTGCGCGTGGTGGGCCTCGGATCGACGAGCGAAGGCCGCGACATCGACTGCCTCGACATCGGTGTCCCGCAGGTCGTCGATGGACCGAACGCGGGGCAGGGCGCGCCGAAACGAAAAGTCTGGATCATCGCGCGCCAGCACCCCGGCGAGACAATGGCCGAATGGTTCGTCGAAGGCCTGGTCGAGCGTTTGATCGACGCCAGCGATCCGGTCGCGCGTGCAGCGCTCGTGCTTGCCGACTTTCACATCGTGCCCAACATGAATCCCGACGGCAGCGCGCGCGGCAACCTGCGCACCAGCGCAACCGGGGCGAACCTGAATCGCGAATGGCTGGTGCCCTCGATGGAACGAAGCCCGGAAGTTTTTCTGGTGCGCCAGCGCATGGAAGAGACCGGCGTGGATCTCTTCATCGATGCGCATGGCGACGAGGCGTTGCCGTATGTATTCGTGGCCGGCAGCGAGATGCTGCCCGACTTCACCGAACGGCAGGCAAGCGAGCAGGCCGCCTTCATCGCCGCGTTCAAGGACGCGAGCCCGGACTTTCAGGACCGCTTCGGCTATTCGGCCGGCAAGTATTCGAGCGATGCGTTGAAGCTCGCCTCGAAGTGGGTCGGGCATCGCTTCGGATGCCTGTCGCTCACGCTCGAGATGCCGTTCAAGGAAAACGCCGACGCGCCGGACGAACGCGTCGGATGGAACGGCGCGCGCAGCAAGCGGCTGGGGGAGGCGATCCTGTTGCCGATGCTGGCGAACCTGAAGTGCGGCCGGCCGGTCGGTTGAAGCTGCCTTACGCCCGCGTCACTGCCTGGTGAACTGGAACGCGAAGGTGAACTGGTCGACGCGTCCCGGATACGAGAGTCCCTTTTTCATCGCCCAGCTCACGATCTCGTGATGCATGGGAATCACCGGGTGGTCCTTCAATGCGAGCGCCGCGACCGTCTTGGCCGCTTCCTCGCGCGCCTTGTCGTCGAAGAGCGTGAAGTCGTGCTCGAGCTGCCGGTCGACCTCCGGATTGCTGTAGCGCCCGAAGTTCCACGCGCCGTATCCGGTCTTCTCGTCGGGTGTGCCAAGATGGTTCTTGATCGTGTTGTCGCCCAGGCTCGAGCCCCAGCCGACCAGCGCCATCGTGTATTCGCCGGCGCGCGCGTGCGGCAGGTAGCTGGCCCAGGGCTGCGTCTGGACGCGTGTCGTGATGCCCACGCGCGAGAGCAGGGCGGCCACGGTCTCGGCGATGCGCGCGTCGTTGACGTAGCGATTGTTGGGCGCGTGGATGGTCAGCATGAAGCCGTCGGGATAGCCGGCTTCGGCGAGTAGCTTCTTCGCCCCCCCGGGGTCGTAGGCCTCGACTGGAATCGCCGCGTTGTAGCCGAAGATGCCGGGCGACACGAGGTTGGACGCCGGCACCGCGAGCCCTTCCATCACGCGCGAGACGATCGCGTCGCGATTGATCGCCTTCGAGACCGCGAGCCTTACCCGCGCGTCCCTGAACGGATTCTTCGCGAGCGGCTTGCCGGACTTGTCGGTCGCGAACGGCGTCACGTCGCGGTACTGGTCCATGTGCCAGAAGATCGTGCGCCACGAGGTCTGCTTGTCGATCTTGAAGCGCGCGTCCGAGGCGAGCTTGGCGACATCGGCCGTCGGCACGTTCTCGATCGCATCGACATCGCCCGACAGCAGCGCCGCGATGCGCGCGGCGTCGTTGGACAGCATGCGGAAGGTGGCCTTGTCCCATGCGGGCTTGCTGCCCCAATAGGCGTCGTTGTGCGTGAGTTCGACGCGATCGCCGCGCTTGAACGACACGAGCTTGTAGGGTCCGGTA
>JBBQCA010000116.1:0-10155 GCA_038318315.1 Burkholderiales bacterium
GTCGAAGCCGAACGGCGAGCCGATCGCGACCACCCACTCGCCCACGTTGAGCTTCTCGGACGAACCGAGCGCCACCACCGGAAGATTCTTCGCGTCGATCTTGATGACGGCGATGTCGCTCTTCTTGTCGCTGCCCAGCACTTTGGCCGTGAACTCGCGCCGGTCGGTCAGCTTGACGGTGACGGTCGAAGCGCCATCGACCACGTGCGCGTTGGTGAGGATCGTGCCGTCGGAGCTGACGATGAAGCCCGAACCGAGACCGCGCGCGACGCCGCCGCCGCGCGGCCCGCGAAACTGGGGACCGTTGGGTCCGCCCGGAAGCCCTTTGAAGAACTGGCTGAAGGGATCGTCCTCATCGTCGCCTTGATCGGCGCGCGGGTCGCCGCGTCTGCGCAACTCGAACGCACTCTTGGTCGCGCGCTGCGTGACCGTGATGTTGACCACCGCCGGCCCATAGCGCTGCACCAGTCCCGTGAAGTTGGGCAGTTGCGCCTGGGGCGTCGCGATCTGCGCGGCTGCGGGCGCCACCGGCACGACCGGCGGATTGGCCGCCAGCGACGTGATCGGATCGGCGGCGTGCGCCGGATCGACCAGCGGCATCTCGATGCGCGCGAGCGCGAAGCCCGCGCCGCCGATCACGCCGGCCAGGACGAGATTACGGGTCAGTCGATTCAGTCTCATCGGAGTCATCCCTCGTGAAAACAATTTCGGATGCACGGATGCTATGCCGCCAATCTTAAGCAAGGCTTAAGCGGGATCGCCGCGACCCTAGTCGTCATCGCCACCATTTCTGGCCGGAGGAATCCGCGCCGGGATGCGCGAGATCGTGTGCCGCTTCACCTCGCCGGCCCATTGCGAATCGACCGCCTGTGGCAAACCGAACAGACGCAGGTCGAGCGCGATGTTGGTGATGTAGATGTAATGCCCGACACGGACCAGGCTCGCCGGGAACAACAGGCCGCGCGGCGAACCCTTGCGGTCGATGCCGTTGAAGTCGCCGAGCTTGGCGATCACGCGCCCCGATGGGTTGACCACCACGATCTCATCGGCCTGATTGGCGGCCACCCACAGGTTGTCGTCCTCATCGAGGATCAGCCCGTCGGCGCCGTTGATGCTGTTGACGAACACCGCGGGCGTGCCGGGCACGCCGTCGGCCACCGAAATCCTCACGATCGTGTCGTTGCCGGTGTTGGCGACGAACAGGACGTTCCTCGCCTTGTTGAAGCCCAGGCCGTTCGCGCCGAAGGGCGGCACGCCGGTGGTGGCCAGCAAGGGACTCGTCACCCACGCGGTCGCCGCGCCGCCGCCCGGGCCGGTCTTCCAGACGATGCCTTGCGCCGAGTCGGACGCGTAGACATTCCCGGCCGCGTCGAAGGTCAATGCGTTGAGGCCCGATGCGCCGGCCACCGTCATGAACACCGACGAGGCACCGGTGTCCGGATCGACGCGCAGCACCTTGCCGCCGCCGAAGTCGATCACCAGCAACGCGCGCGTGATCGGGTGGAAGTCGAGCCCGAGCAGCAAGGTGCTGGAGCCGCTCACGTCGAGAACGCGCCTGGTCCTGCCATCGCGATCGAGGACCACGATCTGGCCGACACCGGAAGCCGTGCCGCCGACCGCGAAATCGGCCACGTAGAAGTTGCCGTAGAGATCCGCCGCGATGCCTTCGGGGTTGGTCGCGCCCGCCGGTAGCGTGGCGAAGCGCGTGACCTCGCCGCGATCCCATGCAAGCGCCTGCGGCGGAACGACGATCGATGCGAAGAGCACGAGCAGGAACGACAGGGCGCTGCGTTCCATGAGGCCTCCGCTGGGTTCACGACTTGGGCACGGCGAACGGTGCTGCGGGCGAAGCTGAACGATTCTAGCGAGACGCGTGTGGATCGCAAAGACGATTCTGCGGAGGGATGCGTGGGCCGATGAATCGATCATCACGTTCGAACTGCCGACGCGCGGGGAAAGCGCAGTTCGACCGTGAGGCCCGGACGGTCCGCGTCTTCGCCGATCACGACCTTTGCGCCGTGCCGCTCGGCGATGCGCTTGACGATCGCGAGGCCGAGGCCGCTGCCGCGCGTGTCGCCGGCCGCACGCGCGGCTTCGCCGCGATGGAAGCGATCGAACACGCGTTCGCGTTCGTGCGGCGCTATGCCCGGGCCGTTGTCGCTGACCGACAGCACGATCTCGTCGTCTCCGCGTTCGATCGCGCGTTCGACAGCGACATCCACCCGCCCGCCGCGCGGCGTGTAGCGCAACGCGTTGTCGATCAGAGTGCCGAGCAGCGTGAAGAGCGCGTCGCGATCGCCGACCACCTCGATCGGCATCGCATCGGCACGCGGCGCTTCTGTCTCGATGATCACGTCAGCACCCGCGGCTTCGGGCCCGATCCCGAGATCGATGCCGCGATCGAGCGCGAGATGCGCGTGGGCCGCAACCGATTCGTGCGCGAGCGCGCGCAGGTCCACGCGCGTGAACTCGTGCGGGTCGGATGCGGCCGGCTCGGAAGACATCGCGCCACGATCCGCATCGGGTTCCGCACGGGCGAGCGCGAGCAGTTGCTCGACCAGGCGCGAGGCGCGCTCGAGCCCTTCGCGCAAGGCATCGAGCGCCGCGCCGCGCGCGCTCGCATCGCCGGCGCGCTCGGCGACTTGCAATTGCAACTGCAACGCGGTCAGCGGCGTTCGCAATTCGTGTGCGGCGTCGGCGATGAAGGCGCGCTGCGCGTCGCGCGCCGACGCCAGATCGGCCAGCAGTCGATTGAGCGATGCGACCAGCGGCGCCACCTCTTCGGGCAACGCGTCCTCGGACAATCGTTCGAGCGCTTCGGGCTTGCGCGCGGCGACTTCGCCCGCGACCCGACGCAGCGGCGCGAGTCCGCGACCGACCACCCACCACAGGAGACCCGCGAGGATGGGCAGCAGGATCAGCAAGGGAAGCACGGTGCGCAATGCCACCTCCGCGGCCAGCGCGCTGCGCACCCGCAGCGGCTGCGCGACTTCGAGCAGGTTGTCGTCGACCATCGCCGCGAACACCCGCCAGTCGCCCGCCGATGTGGAGACCGTGGTCAGGCCGAGCTCGACATGCGCGGGCAGGGGCACGTCGGCATGCGAGCTGTAGACGAACACGCCGTAGCGATTCCAGATGCGGATGACGACATCTTCGCCAGCCTGCGGAACGCCGGGCGCCTGCGGCGCGAGCGCGCCGAACGCGCGTACCGGCAACGACGCCGCGAACTGGCGCAACTGCATGTCGAAGAGCGCATTGGCCTCGTCGCGCGCCTGCCGATAGACCACGCCGCCGGTGATCGCGATGCCCGCGACCATGACCGCGAAGACCGACAACAGCAGTCGCCGCTGGATCGACATGCGCGTGGCTCGCTTCTGCATCGTGACGATGTGCTTCCTATCGATGCGTTGCGCTCATCGCGTGTGCTTCGCGCATTCCATCGAGGTCTTCCATCAATGTGAAGCGATCGTATAGCCGACCCCGCGCACATTGCGGATCAGGTCCGCGCCGAGCTTCTTGCGCAGGCCGTGCACATAGACCTCGATGGTGTTGCTGCCGGGCTCCTCGTCCCAGCCGTAGAGCTTCTCTTCGAGTTGCGCGCGCGACAGCACCGCACCGGGTCGCTCCAGCAGCGCTTCGAGCACCGCGAACTCGCGTGCGGACAACACCACCGCCGCATCGTTCTTGCGCACCTCGCGACGGGCCGGATCGAGCGTGACGAGGTCGTCGCCGTGGCTATGACGCAGCAGGGTTTCGGCGCGGCCGCTGCGCCTGCGATGCAGCGCGCGCATACGTGCGGCGAGCTCGTCGAGATCGAAAGGCTTGACGAGGTAATCGTCGGCGCCGGCGTCCAGGCCCGCGACGCGATCGGCGACCGCATCTCGCGCCGTCATGATCAGCACCGGCACGCCGTTGGCGCGCGCGCGCAAGCCGCGCAATACGTCGAGCCCCCCCTTCTTCGGGAGGCCCAGGTCGAGCAACACCAGGTCGTAGGCTTCGCTGCCTCGCGCCGCGGCGAGCGCGCTCTCGGCGGCCGTGCCATCGGTGACCCAGTCGAGCGTGAAGCCCTCGGACCGCAAGCCCGCGCGCACGCTGGTTCCGATCATCGCGTCGTCTTCGACGAGCAGCACGCGCATGAAGATGTCCGCACTAGCGCGTGGCCCGACGCGTCTTGTCCCACAGGCGCGGCAACGCGACCAGTTCGGACGCGCGCATCGGCTGGCCGACGAAGAACCCCTGGATGGCATCGCAGCGCATCTGGCTCAAGGCCGCCAGCTGGTCCGCGCGCTCGACTCCTTCGGCCGTGACCACGATGCCGAGGTTGTGCGCCATCTCGATCAGGCCCGCGACGATGGTCGCATCGAACGCATCGATCGCGGCGCCGGCGATGAAGCTGCGATCGATCTTGATTTCGCTGATCGGCAGCGACTTCAACGCGACCAGTCCGGCGGTACCGACGCCGAAGTGATCGATCGCCAGCCGCACGCCGAGCGCCGAAAGCTCGGCCAGGGTATCGGCGACCAGACGGATGTCTTCGAGGAAGGCGGTCTCCGCGATTTCTATCGTCAGCTCGCCCGGTGCGAAGCCGTGCTTGCGCAGAGCCGCATCGACGCTGTGGACGAAGGCACGATCGTGCAATTGCCAGAGCGACACGTTGATCGCGACGCCGACTCTAGCTGCGCCCTGCTCGGCAAAACGCGCAGCCTCGCACAGCGAGGTCGTCAGCACCCAATCGCCGAGCGGCCGGATGATGCCCGAGCTTTCAGCCAGCGGAACGAACTCGCGCGGGGTCAGCAACGCGCCGGTCGACGTGCGCCAGCGCACCAGCGCTTCGACCGCGATCACCGCGCCCGGTGCGAGCGAGCCGCGCTCGCCAAGTTCGGCGGCATCGGCAACGATCGACGACGCCAGTTCGAACTTCGGTTGATAGACGAGCAGGAATTCGTCGGATGCGAACGCACGGCGCAACGCGGCTTCGTTGTTCGGCGGAAGCAAGGCCGCGCGTGCATCGTGATCGTCGTCGCCGTGGCGTCGATATTGATTGCGGCCCGCCTGCTTGGCGCGCATCAGCGCGGCCTGGGCGTGCGAGAACAGCGTGGCGGCATCGAGCGCATCGGAGGGAGACAGCGCCATGCCGATCGAGGCGCGCACGAACAGCGTATGCCCCGCGAGCCGGGTGGGCGTTCCGAGCGCCGTGATGAGTCGCGTCGCGAGCGCGGCGCTTCGTGCGCTCGGGTCCATCGCGCTCGAGGCCATCGTATCGTTCGAGCCGGGCGCATCGCCCGAAGCATTCGCGTCGGCCATGCGCCATGCGATGCCGAACTGATCCCCGCCGATGCGAGCGACGAGTAGCGAGTCGTCGTCGCGCAAGGTCTCGTCCGGCGCCTTCGCACCGTGCGCTTCGTCGGCGTCGTCGGGATTGCGCGGCTGGCTGCTTGCTTCCTTCTTCGCCTCGCGCGAGAGGCGTTGCGCAACCAACCGCAGCAGACTGTCGCCGATCGGGCGTCCGTTGAGGTCGTTGCTCTGCTTGAAGCGGTCGAGATCGACGATCAGCAGAGCGATCGGCACAGCTTGCGACATGTCTCTTCGCACCCCTCGGCCGATCCAGAGCTCGAGCTTCTCGCGCAGCACACGCGTGTTGGGCAGGCCGGTCAGGGTGTCGTGCATGCCGACGTGCTCGATCCGCTCGCGCAGATGATTGCGTTCGCTGACATCGCGAATCGCGATCGCCGCGTGCTCGGTACTCAGCGGAAGCATGCGCGCCTCGAAAGCGCGTGGGCCTGCAGCGATCTCGAAGTCATACGCGAAGATCTGCGCGCGCTGCGTGTCGAAGGTTCGATCGACGGTCGCTGACCATGCCTGGCGAAACGCCGCGGGCAACGCGGTGAGGTCCGCGACGCGATTGCCGATCAGCTCGTCCCTGGGCGCGGGAAGTAGCTCGCCCGGACCGCGGGCTTCGACGATGCGGCCCGCGTGATCGCAGCGGAGGATGGCCTCCACCAATGCGACGTCGATCCATGCGGGCGCCGCCGCGGTTTCATCGCCAGCGTCGGCGGCGCTCTCGGGGTTGGACAGCAACAACGTCATTTGTTCGGAATCCATCGTGAATCGAGCTTGAACGTACCGATCGCGCGGACCGGTCAGGCCGCGCGCATGCGCTCGACCAGTGCGCGTATGCGGTCGGGGTCCTGCGCGCTCATGATCTTTCGCGCCAGCGCTTCACAGGCGACCACGTCCGAGCGCAGCACTTCGTACTTGACCGCGAGCAACTGCGCGGGGTGCATCGAGAACTGACGCAAGCCCAGGCCGAGCAGCAATCGCGCGAGCGTGGGATCGCCGGCCATCTCTCCGCACACCGACACCGGGATGCCGAGGCGCGCGCCGGTCGCGATCGTCTGCGCGATCAGCTGGAGCACCGCCGGATGCAGCGGATCGTAGAGATGAGCGACAGCGTTGTCGGTGCGGTCGATCGCGAGCGTGTACTGGATCAGGTCGTTGGTGCCGATCGAAAAGAAATCGAGACGCTTGGCGAGGATAGGCAGGATCAGGGCCGCGGCGGGAATCTCGATCATGCCGCCGATCGGCATGTTCCGGTCGTACGCGACACCCTGCGCGTCGAGCTGTCCCTTGGCCGTGGCCAGCAGCACCAGCGCCGCATCGACCTCCTGCGGATGCGCGATCATCGGGATCAACAGCTTGACCGGACCGAACGCCGACGCGCGCAGGATCGCGCGCAACTGCACCAGGAACACTTGCGGCTCGGCGAGGCAGAAGCGGATCGCGCGCAAGCCGAGCGCGGGATTGGTGGTCGTGAAGACCTCGCCGCCGAATTCATTGCGCACCGCCTGCGGCGTCTTGTCGGCGCCGATGTCGAGCGAGCGGATCGTGACCGGGCGCCCGGTCATGCTCGCCACCACGCGGCGATAGGCTTCGAACTGCTCGTCCTCGTCGGGCAGCGAGTCGCGCGTCATGAACAGGAACTCGGTGCGAAACAGGCCGATGCCCATCGCGCCGACTTCGTCGGCGAACGCGCAGTCGTCGGGCAACTCGATGTTGGCGCACAACTCCACGGCGACGTCGTCGAGCGTGCGCGTGGGCATGTGCGCGAGACGCTTGAGCTTTTCGTGCGCGAGCTCGAGGTCGCGCTTCTTGAGGCGATACTCGTCGAGCACGATGGGCGGCGGATCGACGATCAGCACGCCGGCTTCGCCGACGACGATCACGCACTCGTCCTGCCGCAACAGGCGCGAGGCCTGGCCGAGGCCGACCACGGCGGGGATGTCGAGACTCTTCGCGAGGATCGCCGTGTGCGCGGTCGCGCTGCCCAGGTCGGTGACGAAGCCCCCGAACACGTGCTTCTTGAACTGCAGCATGTCGGCCGGCGCGATGTCGTGCGCGACCACGATCCTCGGTTCGAACTCGCCGGCGAATTTCGCGTCGCTGCGTGCCGCGTCGAACTTGGCCGCGGCCTGCGAAAGCGTGTGCGCCGTGCCGTTCATGACCTTCAACACCCGCTCGACCACCTGCTCGACGTCGGCGCGCCGCGAGGCGATGTATTCGTCGTCCATGGTCTCGAACTGCTCGACGACCGCCTGCAACTGCGTCGTCAGGGCCCACTCGGCGTTGTAGCGACGCTCGCGCACCAGGCGCGCGGGCTCTTCGGACAACAACGGATCCTGCAGGATCAATCGATGCAGATCGACCAGCGCGGCGAACTCGGCTGGCGCGCCCGCGGGCAATTCGGCCTGCAGTTGATAGAGCTCGTTGACGACCATCGCCACCGCTTCGTCGAGCCGCGCGATTTCGTCTTCCACCTCCGCGGAGGTCACGAGATAGTGCGGGACTTCGAGCGCGGCCGAGGCAAGCAGGTGCGCGCGGCCGATGACGATACCGCGCGAGACCGGGATCCCGTGCAGGGTGAACGCCATGTCAGAGCCTCACGGTCGACTCGATGCACGACTGGATTCGCGACGCAGCGCGCGACTCGATTCGCGTTTCAATTCGCTTCGCCGAACTTGTCGTCGATCAATACGGAAATCGCATCGAGCGCCGCGTCTTCATCGGGGCCGATGGATTCGATCGTCACGGTGGTTCCCTTGCCTGCTGCCAGCATCATCACGCCCATGATGCTCTTGGCGTTCACGCGTCGGCCCGCGCGGCTCATCCACACCTCGCTCTTGTATTGCGCAGCCAATTGCGTCAGCTTGGCCGATGCGCGCGCGTGCAGTCCGAGCTTATTGCTGATCTTGCAGTCTCGCGTGGGCATCGAAGGGGCCGCCTGGATCGTTGGGGTCGTGCGGAAAAAGGCTCTGCTGTTGCGGCGGTGTCGAGGCGATTTTCATGATACCCGACGCGCCTCCGGACAACGCCTTTTCGACCAACGTCGCAAGCGGCTCCGAGCTTCGGTACGTCAGCACGCGCAACAACATCGGCAGGTTGGCGCCGGCGATGATCTCGACGCGTCCGGGCGATGCCAGTTGGGTCGCGATGTTGCCGGGCGTGGCGCCGAAAAGATCGACCAACACCAGCACGCCGTGACCGTCATCGACGGTCGCGATGGCCGCCCTCGCGCGCGCGATCAGCGCTGCCGGCTCGGCATCGGCGACGACGTCGATCGTCTCGCACCGCCCGGGGTCCTGACCGAAGACATGGCGCGCGCACGACAGCAGCGCTGTGGCGAGCGGCGCGTGCGAGATGACGACGATACCGATCACGAAGGGGTCGCCGTGTTCAACGATGCGCTCGACGATGGCCTCGAAGACGCCGGCGACAAGGGCTTCGAGACCGCGCGCTCGAGCGCGTCGATGAAGGTCTCGGCGACATTGAAGCCGCTGCCTTCGCGGATCTCGACGAAGCAGGTCGGGCTGGTGACATTGACTTCGGTGAGGTAGTCGCCGATCGCATCGACGCCGATCAGCATCAGCCCGCGCCCGGCGAGCTTCGCACCGACGATCTCGCCGATCTCGCGATCGCGCGCCGACAGCGGCTGCGCACGCCCCACGCCCCCCGCCGCGAGATTGCCGCGCACTTCACTGCCTTGCGGGATGCGTGCGAGCGCGAAAGGAAGCGGCTTCCCGTCGATCACGACGATGCGCTTGTCGCCCGCATCGATCTCGCGGATGAAGCGCTGCGCCATGATGGTCCGCTCGCCGTTGTTGCCGAGCATCTCGATCATCGAGCCCAGGTTCATGCCGTCGGCCTTGACCCGAAAGATCCCCATGCCGCCCATGCCGTCGAGCGGCTTCAGGATGATGTCGCCGTGCTCGCGATGAAATTCGCGGATGCGCTCGCCGTCGCGCGTGACGACGGTGGGCGCGATCAGGTCGGGGAACTCGGCGATCGCGAACTTCTCGTTGTGATCGCGAATGGCGCGCGCGCCATTGAATACGCGCGCCCCCTGTGCTTCGGCAGCCTCGAGCAGGTAGGTCGTATAGACATACTCCATGTCGAAAGGCGGATCCTTGCGCATCACCACCGCGTCGAACGAAGACAGAGCGATCGTCTCGGCAGCGCCGGTCGCATACCACGCGTTCGCATCGCCGGTGAGTTCGAGCGACCACGCCTTCGCCTGGATCTCGCCCTTCGCGGCGCGCGTAAGGCCGGACTGCAGGATGAACGCGAGCGTATGGCCGCGACGGTCGGCCTCGACCATCATCGCGTAGGTCGAGTCCTTGTAGATCTTGAACGACGCGAGCGGATCGGCGATGAAGGCGATGTGCATGAACGGCGCCGGTTGAAAATCAGGCCGCTTCGGCTTCGGCTTCCGGATCGGTTCGCTCGAGTTCGAGCGATGCGGCCAGCAACGCGAGCCGCGCGACCACGCCGTACGCGTAGAAGCGATTGGGCGCCGCATGCGGGCGCTGGCCGGGGTCGGGAAAATTGCAGCTCGCCGCGAACGGCAGCGGCACGAACTGCATGCCGGGCGCGTTCAGGTTCTCGTCCTTGGCGCGTCCGGTGTGCACGCGATAGAAGCCGCCGATCACGGAGCGATCGATCATGTACCCCACCGGTTCGGCCACGCCGGGCTGCTCGCCGATGTTGACGCTCTCGAAGGTGTGCACGCCTTCCTGGATGATCACTTCGGAGACTTCGAGGCCCTCTTTCACGACGCTCATCTTGTTGCGCGTCTTGCGATTGAGGTTGCGCACTTCGGAC
>JBBQCA010000117.1:0-10023 GCA_038318315.1 Burkholderiales bacterium
AGCGGCAGGCGCTGGTATTTTTCTTCGAGCGTGCTGTGCTTGACGAGGTGGACGATCATGCGCAGCCGCATCTTGCGACGCACCGCCGTCTCGCCGAAGATGGCCTTGATGTCGAGCAGGCCGAGGCCTCGCACTTCGAGCAGGTTGGCCAGCAAGCTGGGGCAGTGGCCTTCGATCGTGTACGGTCCCACGCGAGCGAGTTCGACGACATCGTCGGCCACCAGGCCGTGGCCGCGCGAGATCAGTTCGAGCCCGAGCTCGCTCTTGCCGAGCCCCGACTCGCCGGTGATGAGGATGCCCACGCCGAGCACGTCCATCAGCACGCCGTGCATGACGCATCGGTCGGCCAGCTTCTTGGCCAGATAAGCGCGCAAGGCCTCGATGATGTGGACCGCGGGAACGGTCGATGCGATCAACGCGATGCGCGCCTTCTCGCAGGCATCGAGAAATTCCTGCCTGGGATAGAGACCGTCGCCGTAGATGATCGCCGGAGGTGGCCGGTCGCCCAGATCGACCAGCCAGTTGGAGCGCCGGCGCTCCGACAGCATCCTGAAATATTCGACCTCGCGAGTGCCGATCACCTGGATCCGGTTCGGATGGATCAGGTTGTAGTAGCCGATCAGGTCGGTGACCGCGAGATGTGCGTCCTTCAATACACTGTCGGCCCGAGCGCGCACCTCGGGATCGGCCTCGACCGCTTCGTCGACGATCCACGAGAGCCCGAGCGCCTCGCGGTTGTCGTCGAACAATTGTCGAACGGTGGACATCGGCCTAGAGAATCAGCGACGCCACGCGATACGTCAGCATCGCGTTACGCGGCGGGCCTGAAGGGTTCCCACTCGACCAGCATGCGATGCACGCTGCCCGCGTCCGGCGCGGCGGCGAGCGATTCGCGGAAGGTCGGGTCCGACAGCATCTGCGCGAGCTCGGAAAGAATTTCCAAATGCGCCTGGGTGGCCTGCTCGGGAACCATCAGGAACACGAGGATGGAAACCGGCTTGCCGTCGGGCGCATCGAAGGGAATCGGCTCGGCCAGTCGAATGAACGCCGCGACCGGTTCGCGCAGGCCCTTGATGCGGCCGTGAGGAATCGCGATCTGTTGACCGAGGCCGGTGGACCCGAGCCGTTCGCGTGCGAACAGACTGTCGAAGACCTTGCTGCGCGCAAGGCCCTGGTTGTTTTCGAACAGCAGGCCGGCCTGTTCGAACACACGCTTCTTGCTCGACGCTTCGAGATCCAGCACGACGTTCGCCGGCGGAAGCAACTTGCAGATGAGATTCATGAACACTGCGACAGGAGGTCCCGGGAAATCCGCATTGGCGGAAAAAATCCGCGCTTTTGCGGCTGTTTCCGGCATCCCGCCGGTTGAGCAAAGCGCGGATTATAGACTTGCGCGGGATCGACCCCCGGACCTCACGCCGTGGCCTGCCGCTTGAGCGGCTCCACGTTGTGTGCCTTGACGCATTCCTTGTGTTTCACCACTTGCCGATCGAGCTTGTCGATCAGCAGGTCGACGGCCGCATAGAGGTCTTCGTCGGTCGCTTCGCAGTGCAGGTCCTTGCCGCGCAGGTGCAGGTTGATCTCGGCCTTCTGTCGCAGCTTCTCCACCGACAGCACCACCGTCACGTCGATCACCTGATCGAAGTGTCGCCTCACCCGTTCGAGCTTGTTCATCACGTATTCGCGAATAGCCGGCGTCACGTCGAGATGATGTCCGCTGATGGTGAGGTTCATGGTCACTCCTTTCAAGGGCACTGCAGGAATGCGGAGTCGAGCCGTGCTTGCAGCCACGAACGCGGTCCGCGTCAAAGAGTCTTCCGTAGGCTGACAGGGGGAATGCGCAAAGATTCACGGTATTTCGCAATCGTACGCCGAGCCACCACGATTCCTTGCTCGCCCAGCATCTCCGCGATCTTGCTGTCCGACAGCGGTTTCTTCACATCCTCGGCGCTGACCAGCTGCTTGATCAACGCGCGAATCGCCGTCGAAGACGCTGCGCCGCCGGCATCGGTGGCCACATGGCTGCCGAAGAAGTACTTGAGCTCGAACACGCCGAACGGCGTGAGCATGAACTTCTGCGTGGTCACGCGCGAGATGGTGGATTCGTGCAGGCCGAGCGTGTCGGCGATCTCGCGCAACACCAGCGGGCGCATCGCGACCTCGCCGTGCGTGAAGAAGTTTCGCTGGCGCTCGACGATCGCTTCGGACACCCGCAGGATGGTGTCGAATCGTTGCTGCACGTTCTTGATCAGCCAGCGAGCCTCCTGCAGCCGCGAGCCCATGTTGGCCGCGCCGTCGGTGCCGCGCTGCTCGCGCAGCACGCGCGCGTAAGCCTGATTGATCGACAGCTTGGGCATCACCTCGGGATTGAGGAAGGCCTGCCAGTGGTTCCTGACCTTCCTGACGACCACATCGGGCAGCACGTAGTTCGACTCGTGCTTGGCGAATGAGCGACCGGGGTGCGGCTGGAGCCGTCTGATCAGCGATTGCGCATCGCGCAGAAGATCGTCGCTGCACTGATAGATGCGGCGCAGGCGCGTGAAGTCGCGCCCTGCGAGCAGTGCAAGGTTTTCTGTGACGAGGCGCAACGCGAGGTCGCGAACCACGGGGGGAGCGTCGCGCGCGGGCCCGCTTTCTTCGCGCCGCAGTTGCAGCGCCAGGCACTCCGACGCGCTGCGCGCACCGATGCCGACCGGATCGAAACTCTGGAGCAGGCGTAGCGCCGTCGACAGTTCGCCGAGCTCGATCTCGAGCTCGGCGGGGAGCATCGCGATGATGTCTTCGAGCTCTTCGCCCAGATAGCCTTCTTCGTCGAGCGCTTCGATCAATACGGAGACCAGCCCGCGGTCGCGGTCGCCCAGCTTCTTCAACGCCAGTTGCCCGAGCAGGTGTTCGCGCAGCGTGACGGTGGCGGTGTTGGCCTGCGACAGGTCGCGGTCGTCGTCGCCACCTTCGCCGCGCCGTTCGCTCGAATTCCAGTCGGTTGCGGCGAGGTCGTCGCCACGACGCTCGGCGCCTTCGAACTCGTTCACCTGTCCGGCGTCGGTGCCGTGATCGCGCGCAGCGTCCGAGGAGACGTCGCCGGTGTAGTTCGACGACGACGCGTCGAACGAGTCATCGCCGGCTGCTCGCTTCAAGGTGCCGTCGGCGGCCAGCTGGACCACCGAACCCATCGGGTCGTCGCTGCGCTCGAGCAGCGGG
Source organism: Burkholderiales bacterium (assembly GCA_038318315.1). Classification (GTDB taxonomy): domain Bacteria; phylum Pseudomonadota; class Gammaproteobacteria; order Burkholderiales; family Burkholderiaceae_D; genus CAHJXF01. The sequence continues at coordinate 3,202 of JBBQCA010000117.1, forward strand.
TTCTCCGCCAGCGCGAGCTCGATCTCCTGATTGAGTTCGAGCGTCGAGAGCTGCAGCAGCCGGATCGACTGTTGCAGTTGGGGTGTCAGCGCAAGGTGCTGCGAGACGCGGAGTTGAAGGACTTGCTTCATCGATTACATACGGAAGTGTTCACCAAGATACACGCGCCGCACGCTTTCATCGCCGACGATTTCTTCGGGTCGTCCGGCAGCAAGAACCGACCCCGCATTGATGATGTAGGCGTGGTCGCAGATGCCCAGCGTTTCGCGAACGTTGTGGTCGGTGATAAGAACGCCGATATCGCGCGACTTGAGGAAACGCACGATGCGCTGGATCTCGATCACCGCGATCGGGTCGATGCCCGCGAACGGTTCGTCGAGCAGGATGAAGCGCGGCGACGTCGCGAGCGCGCGTGCGATCTCGACGCGGCGCCTCTCGCCGCCCGACAGCGACAGCGCGCTGTTGGTCCGCAGGTGCGTGATCTGCAGATCCGCGAGCAGCGCTTCGAGGCGCGCATCGATCGCGGCCTTGGCCAGGCCTCGGCCACTGGAGTCTCGTTGCAGTTCGAGCACGGCGCGCACGTTGTCTTCGACATCGAGTTGCCTGAACACCGACGCTTCCTGCGGCAGGTACGAGAGTCCGAGGCGCGCGCGCCTGTGGATCGGCAGGCGCGTGAGGGACGTGCCATCGAGCGTGATCGAGCCCGCGTCGGCGCCGACCAGGCCGAGCATCATGTAGAAGCAGGTGGTCTTGCCCGCACCGTTGGGGCCGAGCAGACCGACCACTTCGCCGCTCTTGACCGTCAATGAAACGTCGTGAACGACGGTGCGTTTGCCATAGGTTTTCTGAAGGTGGGCCGCTTCGAGCGTCGATGCCGACGTGCCGGCGCGGGGCGTCGATGCGGCCTCCGACGTTCGCTTGTCGGTGGCATCGGTCAGCGACGACTCGACCGCGTCCATCACGACACCGGCTTCTTCTCGATCGCCGGCTCCCTTTTCAATTCGATCGGCGCTGAAGGCGCAACTCCGGCCGGCACGCCATCGGAGCCCGGCACGTTGGGCGTTCCTGACGACGTATTTGACGACGCGCCCGGCTTGATCTTGGGTTGAAGGATGACCCGTACCCGCGAGTCCTTGCCACCGACGGTGGAAGCGCCGTTCGAGGGCGTGTTCGACTGCGCGTTGTAGATCTCGGTCCGGCTGTTGTAGTCGATGCGGTCGCCGCGAATCTCGTCGGCGTCGCGGCCGGCGGCCAGGCGCTTGACCACCGCGCGATTGAAGAGCTTGACGGTATCGGACTTCTCGTCGTACTCGATCCGTTCGGCCTGACCCTCGATGTATTCGTCCACACCTTCGCGCTTCTGCTTGAAGTACGCGAGCTTGCCCGGCTGCGTCGAGATCAGGGTCCCGAAGCTGTAGCCCTCGGGGTCCTGACGAGTCGTCAACTGGTCGCCGCGCATGAGGATCGTGCCTTTCGTCAGCACGACGCTGCCGGTGTAAACCGAGGTTTGATTGAGATCGTCGCCACTGCCTTTGTCCGCGTCGATGATGACTGGTTTGTCTCTATCGGCACGTTCGGCAAAAGCTTGCGGGATGCACGCGAAAAACATTCCGGCAGCCGTGACGGCGACCATGAGAAAGGCGATGCCGCTCTTGCGCGGGCTGGAATACTCGGCGGGAACGAACCGTATTTTCATGGTGTTATTTGGAAGGTGCCGAAGGGAACACCGAAGGAGACGCCAAATCGGCCGCGGCGCCTCGCGTGCTGCGCGGCTCGATCACCGCGTGGACGCGGCCGCCCTTGCCGCCATCGAGTTGCAGCTTGCGGAAGCCGTTATCGTATTGCATCCCGTTGGCGGTGATGTGCGACCCGCCTTGCGTGACATCGACGGCCTGGTCGGTCCTGAGCATCTCCTGTTCAGGCAGCGCCAGCATGTAGGGTCCCTTGGCGACCAGCGCGGGCGCGCCCTTCCACGGCGCTCGTGTCAGCACCACATTGCCATAGAGCCGGACCTCTTCGCCCTCGCTGGTGGTCTTGCCCAGATCGGCACGCACGCGCATCTCGGGCCGGTCGGCCTTCGCACCTGCAAGCCGGGGTTGGGTCAATTCGCCGCTGTCGTCGTCGGCATAGTGAACGAGCTTCTTCGCATCGATCACATATTGCGCGCGCCCCTTGTCGTCCATGCGCGTCAGGATGATGTCGTTGGCCGTGTAGTCGATGTCATGTGCCTGGCTCTTGGGTGCGGGATCCGACAGGCGCGCCTGCTCGGCGAGCCAGTATGAACCGACCGCGAGGCCGCTCAACAGGGCGAGCGAGAGAAACAGCGTGCCGCGCTCACGCATGGCGCACGCGCGCGCATTCGTCGCAAATGGCGTCGCGATCGGGGTCGTGCGCGCCTCCGTGATCAATCATGCCGTCAATGCCCCAGCGTTGCCGCGCGTCACAGGCTGTTGCTCATCCGGGGAGCGCGGCGACGTGGACGCCGATGTGGACGCCGACGTGAGCACGGACGCGAGCGTCGAGGCGCGCGCGGCCAGCAGCAAGTCGCACACTTCGCGCACGGCTCCCGCGCCACCCTCGCGTCGGCTGACCCAATGGGCGAACTCGGCGACGCCGTCGGCGGCATTCGGCACGGTCGCGGCAAAGCCCACGCGTCGCATCACCGGCAGATCGATTTCGTCGTCACCCATGTAGCCGCACACGTCGACGGTCTTGCCCAGCGCGTGGCGCATCGCATCGAACGCGGCGCTCTTGTCGGCAATACCCTGTGCCACATGCCTGATGCCGAGCTCGGCGCAGCGGCGCAAGGTGATCGGCGATTCGCGGCCAGACAACACGGCAGTGACGATGCCCGCGTGCGCCAGCGCCTTGAGTCCGGTTCCGTCGAGTACATGAAAGGCCTTGAGTGCCTCCCCGTTGACCCCGAAGTAGAGCTTGCCGTCAGTCAGCACGCCATCGACGTCGAACACCATCAGCTCGATCTTCGCAAGCCGGTCGCGCATGCTTCTCGACAATCGCCGAAACGAGGATGGCGAACGTGGGGCCCGCATCAAGTCACCTCCATCAGATCACCTTGGCGTTGGTGAGGTCGTGAATATGCAATGCGCCCACGAGCTTCCGGTCTTGATCGACGACCAGCAGCTGATTGATCCGATGCTCTTCCATCAGGTCGGCTGCTTCGGCAGCGAGTCGGTCGGGACCGATGCTGCGCGGTGACCCATGCATCACGTCGGCCACGCGCACGTCCGAAAAATTCTGCGTCTTCTCGATCAGGCGGCGCAGATCGCCGTCGGTAAAGATGCCGGCAACGCGACCGTCGCTGTCGAGCACGGCCGTCATCGCCAAACCCTTCTTCGAGATCTCTAGCAGCGCTGCGGACAACGATGCATCGATCGTCACTGCCGGCACGGCCTCGCCTGTGCGCATCACGTCGCGAACATGCGTGAGCAGGCGGCGGCCGAGCGTGCCGCCCGGATGCGAACGCGCGAAGTCGTCCTTTCCGAAACCGCGCGCCTCGAGCAGCGCGACCGCGAGCGCGTCGCCCAATGCGAGCGCGGCGGTGGTGCTGGCCGTCGGCGCGAGATTCAAGGGGCATGCCTCCTGGTCGACGTGCGCGTCCAGATGCACGTCGGCCAGCAGCGCGAGCGTCGATCGCGGTTGGCCGGTGATGGCGATCAGCTTTGCACCCTGACGCTTGAGGATGGGCACGATCGCGAGCAACTCATCGGTCTCGCCCGAGTACGAAAATGCGACGAGCACATCGGCCTCGGTCACCATGCCGAGGTCGCCGTGGCTGGCCTCGGCCGCATGGACGAAGAACGCCGGCGTGCCGGTCGAAGCGAAGGTGGCGGCGGTCTTGCGTGCGATGTGCCCGGACTTTCCGATACCCGACACCACCACGCGCCCCTTGCAATCGAGCAGCACGCGCACCGCTTTCGCGAAGCTGCCGTCGATGCGTCCGGCCATCGCGGCGATCGCTTCGGCTTCGATCTTCAGCACGCGTTGCGCGATCGCGATGGCGGAGGATGCGCCCACGGCATCGGCGCCCGTGGAATCGGCTTCGGACGCGCCGGTTAAAGTACGCACCACGCGACGCGGAACCCGCGGTTTTTCGGCGGGTGTCCTGCGCATGTCGGGTGCTGAATCGGAACGGGCAGGCACGCTGGTCGGCATCGGTCGAGTATAACAAGGCATGTCGCTTGCTTATGCTTCGCGTCATGTCCCGCATGCGATGTCCCAGGGGGTGACATAAACGATGTCGCAGACGATGCCGCACCCCATCGAGCGACCACATTGAGCACACTCGAACTCTCGCTGCTGTTCCTCTTCGCCGCGGTGTGCGGCGTGGTGGTGTTTCGACTGATTCATCTGCCGCCCATGCTCGGCTATCTGGTGGTGGGCATCGTGATCGGCCCGCACGCGCTGGGGCTCGCCTCGGATCTCGAGAGCACGCGTCATCTCGCCGAGTTCGGCGTGGTGTTCCTGATGTTCTCGATCGGGCTGGAATTCAGCCTCGCCAAGCTCCATGCGATGAAGCGCATCGTGTTCGGACTCGGGCTCGCACAGGTCGCGATCACGATCGTGGTCACCGTGGTGGGCGGCTATGGCGTGACGCGCCTGCTGCCCGGGCTCTTCGGGCAACCCAGCGGCGCCGCGCTGCTCGCGCTCGGTGGCGCGCTTGCGATGTCATCCACGGCGATCGTCGTCAAGCTGCTGACCGAGCGCATCGAGCTCGAGACCGAGCACGGCCGCCGCATCGTCGGCGTGCTGCTGTTCCAGGATCTTGCAGTCGTGCCGCTCTTGATCATCGTGCCGGCGCTGGCTGCGCCCGGCGGCGAACTGATGCACACGCTCACGCTGGCGTTCGTGAAGGCCGCGGGGGTGCTCGCGCTGCTGCTGTATTTCGGGCAGAAGCTGATGCGCAGCTGGTTCACGATCGTCGCGCGCCGGCGATCGCAGGAACTCTTCATGCTCAACCTGCTGCTGGTCACGCTCGGCCTCGCGTGGATCACCGAGCTTGCCGGCCTGTCGCTCGCGCTCGGCGCCTTCGTGGCCGGGATGCTGATCGCGGAGACCGAATACCGGCACCGCGTGGAAGAAGACATCAAGCCATTTCGCGACGTGCTGCTCGGCCTGTTCTTCATCACCATCGGCATGCTGCTCAACGTGCAGGTGGTGATTTCGCACATCGGTCTCGTCCTGCTACTGCTGCTTGTGCCGATAGCCCTGAAGCTGCTGCTGATCACGGGGCTTGCGAAACTCTTCGGCGCCAGTCCGGGCGTCGCGATCCGCACCGGACTCGGGCTGGCGCAGGCCGGCGAGTTCGGCTTCGTGCTGTTGAACCTCGCCGGCGAGCTGCAGCTTCTCGATCCGCTGCTCATGCAGATCGTGCTGGCCGCGATGTTGCTGTCGATGCTGGCCGCACCGTTCATGGTCCAGTACAGCGAGCGCATCGCGCTGCGCGTGTCATCGTCCGAATGGATGTTGCAATCGCTCGCATTGACGCAGATCGCGAGCCGCACGATGGCCACGCGCGGCCATGTGATCGTGTGCGGCTTCGGGCGCAGCGGCCAGGGCTTGGCCCGGCTGCTCGATCAGGAAAGCATCGCCTACGTCGCGCTCGACCTCGATCCCGATCGGGTGCGCGACGCGCAATTGGCGGGCGACTCGGTCGTCTATGGCGACGCGACGCGCCGCGAGTCGCTCTCGGCCGCGGGCATCCAGCGCGCGGCCGCGCTGGTCGTGACCTACGCGGAGACCAACGCGGCCGAAAAGACCCTGCACTTCGCGCACGAGCTCGCGCCGCATTTGCCGGTGATCGTGCGCACCCATGACGACAGCGACCTCGATCGCCTGCGCCGCGCGGGTGCGACCGAGGTCGTTCCCGAGATCGTCGAGGGCAGCCTGATGCTGGCGTCGCACGCGCTGCTGCTGCTGGGCGTGCCGGTGACGCGCGTGGCCGAGCGGCTTTCAGAGGCGCGTGAAGCGCGCTATCGGATGCTGTCGGGCTTCTTCCACGGCGCCGACGACAAGGACGCCGGGCTGGCCGAAGCGCGCGGCGACGCGCACGACGGTCCGGCAAACGATGCGCGACGCGTGCGGCTGCGCTCGGTGATGCTGGCCGCCAACAGCCATGCGATCGGCAAGACGCTGGCCGACACCGGCATCGACCAGCTCGGCGTGGCGGTGACTGCGATTCGCCGGCGTGGCATACGCGGAGTCGATCCCGCGCCCGATGCGTTGCTCGAGGCCGGTGACGGGCTGGTGTTGCGCGGCTCGCTCGAAGCATTGGCGCGCGCCGAGCAAAGGCTGGCCGAGACGCGCGACCGCAACAGATGACGGTGGCAGGTGGCGAGCGGGAGCCGATGGTCGTAAGCGCGCGTGCGAATCCGAACCTCGCCTACAGGGTCATGGGCTTGCACCCGAAGCGCATCGTTATAATCGCGCGTTGCACTCTGCCCGCACCTCTCCCACCCTCTGCTGATGATCGAATCCGCCGCTGCCGCGGTCCCGGACGGCCCGCTCGTCGATATTTCCGATCTGCATTTTCGATACGGCGCGCGTGCCATCCTGTCGGGCGTGACGATGCGATTCGGGCGCGGCAAGGTGATCGCCGTGATGGGTGGATCGGGCTCGGGCAAGACCACCATCCTGCGATTGATCGGTGGCCAGCTTCGCGCCGAGGCGGGCGCGGTGCGCGTGGCGGGCCAGGAGATCGGCGCCATGAGCGAGCGCGAGTTGTACGCGATGCGCCGGCGCATGGGCATGCTGTTCCAGTTTGGCGCCCTGTTCACCGACATGAGCGTGTTCGAGAACGTCGCG
>JBBQCA010000118.1:0-9957 GCA_038318315.1 Burkholderiales bacterium
AGGCTTCGATGGTGCTGGACTCGCCCCAGTCGGTGATGACTTCGACTCGAATTTTCACTCTCATGGCGGCCTCGCTTCCGGTATCGTCCGGCCAACAACGTTACCTGGCCAACCGATACCCCACGCTTTTTTCCACTCCCGCAATGATATCGCTGTGGTGGCCGACAAACTGATTGTGATCATGATCCGCCTCCTCCACCCGAAGCGCGCGTTCGGGGTGATCTGGTCGTGGCCGCTGGCTGTGTTGCTGGCGCCCATGCTGGTCGGGTTCATTGTGGCGGCCCATGTCGCATTGCGCTTCGGGCTCGGCGCGAAGAAAGACCCGCTCGGTTACAGCGTCGTCTCGTCGAGGGCCTGAGATGTCGAGCGGGCTGCGGTTACCATCCGGACGCCGGTCGAATATGCCCGTGGAATCTGCCGACGCGTTCGCCGAACCGACGACTCAGGCTGCGCAATCAAAGGTGAACGATCCAATGGGTAACGGGGACAGCCATCTAGCGGATCGCGCGAGCGATACGAGTGCTTCGTCCGATACTCGTGACGGATCTCACCGACGAGCAGCGGCACAGGCCGTTCCCAAGCCGTCCAACGGTCTTTCGCTGCGCGATCGCGCCATATTCCTGGTCAAGCTTGCCGCCAGTTGCCTGATCCTGTGGGCAGTCACGCGTTCGATGGATTTTCCAGCGGTGATCGGCAGCGTGAGCAGGGCTTCATGGGCACTCGTGGCGGCGGGCTTTGCGAGTTCCGTGCTGAGCATAGTGATCGCCGGCGCCCGTTGGTGGATGGTGCTGCGGGCCCTGGGCCAGCGGTGTGGGTTGGCGCCCGCTGTTTCATTGTTCTGGATCGGCAACTTCCTCAGCCAGGTTTTACCGTCCACGGCCGCTGATGCGCTGCGGGTGTGGCTTACCGTGCAACGTGGTTACGAGCTGCGATCCACCGTGCACAGCGTGATCTTCGAACGGCTTTTGATGCTTTTGATCCTGGTTTTCTGGGTCGCCGCGGTCCAGCCGTTCGTGGCCCGACGCTTCTCGATTCCCGTGTTCGACTGGCTGCCGATCATCGTCGCGGCGTGCGGCGCTGCCGGCGTCGCCGGGCTCCTCGTTGCGCACCGGTTCACCGCGCGATGGCGCAACTGGCGGATCGTCCGAGACGTAGCGACCTTGTCGACCGATACCTGGCGCCTTGTGCGATCGAAATGGGCAACGCCGCTCTTGTTATTGACGTTCGTGGCGCACTTCAATCTGGTCGCCTCCGCAGGCCTGATCGGCCTGGGTCTCGGACTGCAAGTCTCGATCGTGGACTATTTTCTGTTCATTCCGTTCGTCGTCGTCGCAACGATTTTGCCAATCTCGGTCAGCGGATGGGGAGTAAGGGAGGCTCTGTTGATCGCGATGCTCGGACGGCTCGGCGTACCTGATCATGACGCCTTGACATTTTCCGTTCTGATCGGTTTTCTGGCCGCGATCGCCAGCCTGCCGGGCCTCGCGCTCTGGTGGATGAATGGCAACGTACGATCGGGCAGACTGTGAGGGGCCTCCTGAATCGGTGTGACGCTTCAAGATGTGTCAACTACAGTGGACATCCGCGGAAATGAGTTCAAAAATTCCTGAAGACAAGAGCGGTCTGAAAAAGATCATCAGCATTCCGGCTGTCTACAACCTAGTCCAGTTCGTCGCCGGCGCACGAATGTACAGAACGCGCATGGTGCGGGATTACATCAAGCCGTTCGACGGTTGCCGGATCCTGGATATCGGCTGCGGAACCGGCGAGTACGTGGAATTCCTCGATCAATTCTGCTCAAACTACGAGTACTACGGGTTCGATGCCGAAGCCGCCTATATCGAGTCGGCCCAGCAGCGCTATGCGGACCGTCCGAAGCTTCAGTTCTTCGCCCGTCTGCTGACTGAAGACGTGATCGAGGAAATCGAGAGTTTCGACATCGTCATGGCAATGGGCGTGATGCACCATATGGATGACGAGCTTGTCATGTCGCTGTTGCGGCTCGCCCGGAAAGCCTTGAAGCCGTCCGGGCGATTTATCACCTACGACCCAGGCTGCTTCGTCGACATGAACTCGATCGAGCGTTTTTTCGTGAACCACGACAGGGGCAGGAACATTCGCTCCCCTGATCACTATGAGCGACTGGTGTCGCAGGTGTTCCAGAATCGGTCACGCGCAGAACCGAAGTTGACCTACTATTCCGTTCGCAACGTCGTCTTCACATGTCGACAATAGCCTGCGTTCGCATGACGGTAACGCGCGGCGACAACATGCACGTGGCATATCTGTCGCCCCCTTTTTTGAAAGCGAATCCGCAATGCTAGGAGCGCGCAAAAGAGCCGCTGTAGGTTTAACCCTCGTGTTCTTGCTCACCGCTATAGTGCTGGCGGCGAGATTGGTCGAGCCGGTGACGCCTCTGGACGAAGGAATTTTGCTGGTATACCCGGAGCTGATCCTGAAAGGGTATGTACCCAACGTCGACTTCGCGAGTCTATACACGCCAGGTAACTATTGGTTTCTGGCAATCGTCTACAAGATCTTCGGGGTCGGCATTGCCGTCGAGCGTTCGGTAGGACTTCTGTATGTATTCGGGATCGCTGCCGCGGTCTTCTTACTGGCACTTGAACGCGGGGTCTTGACTGCTACCGCGCTGGCCATTCTGGTCGGTCTGGTCACTCGGCGAATCGGAAGCGCGATCGGGGCATTTTCGTGGTTTGGTGCGTGCGCGTTGGCACTATGGTCGCTGTTAATGCTGTACTGGTGGCTGCGGAGCACAAGCGCTTCGGCGCCCGGCGGCGATTCGAAGCGCCTGCTTTTGTTCAGTGGCGTCCTGGCCGGATTTGCGATCCTGTTCCGGCATGACCAGTCGCCTGCCATACTGCTTGCTGCGCTGTTGACGATCGGCGTCAAGCCCCGCGCGCTTTTCACGTATGCATTAGGCGTGTTGATCGGTGTTGTTCCGCTTATCGTCCATTTCGTCGTTGCAACTCCGGCGAAGGTGCTCGAGGAGATCGTTTGGGATGTCCTGCTCGCGGGCCCGACACGCCGTCTCGATCTGGCATACATGTTTGCGGATCATGGAAAACGCTGGCTATTGATGTTAGTGATCGTGGTCGCGAGTTCTGTCGTTCCGGCGATCGTGGCAACGATCTGGTTTCGGGACTTCAGGGAGGGGCCGGACCGTATCGTTCGGGGACTGGCGGCCTTTTGCCTGTTCATCCTTCCACAAGCGCTTTCGAGGTTCGACTGGTGGCACTTGAGCTACGTCGGCGCGGTTACAATCCCGGTCTCGATCCTGGTTCTATCGAAGCTTCAGGCATCGCTGCAGAGACAGGGCAGGCAGCTTTTGCCGTGGGCGAATATCACGCCACTTCGAGGACAGGCGGCGGTGTGGCCTCCTCGTTCAGCGGTGAGTTGGATCGTGTTGATCGCCGTGGCTACGGCTGCAGCGGCATGGGAACTCAGGCCACCCGCAAAGGAACTTCTGAGCTGGATGAATCGCGGCTGGGTTTGCACGGAATGCGTCGTCAACGGCGATCGATATGTTCGAGTGGGGACCGAACCCGAACGACTCCAGCAGGTGATCAACGAACTCCAGGCCAGAAGTTCACCGGGGCAAGCGTTGTTCATCGGGCCGCAGGATCTCAGCCGCACCAACTACAGTGATTCCTTCATCCTTCATCTGTTTCCGAAACTTAAGCCCAGTATCTACTACATAGAAATGGCAGCAGCAGTGTCGAATCGCCCCGGCACACCGCTGAGCGACAATCTTGCTCACGCCGATTTTGCATTGCTCAGTTCGCAATACGACGATTGGAATGAGCCGAACACATCATCGATCGCCGGTTCTTCGGAGCCGCTGGAAGTGCTGAAGCGCGATTTCTGCGTCATCCTCGACCGTAATCCCTATCGACTCTATGGTCGATGCTTTCGGTGAATTGCGCGACCCATACACCCGCCGGCTTTGCCCGATATGACACGCCCCGATATGCGGCCGCGCCTGCATGGAAGGACCTGCTGTATCGATGATCCTCTCGCGATATTCGTACGTCCTGACGATCGTGGGGCCTATGAGACACGAGGCGGCGCGATCAACCGGTATTGCCCGAGCGAGGTGCGCAGAGCGCGCGCCGCGATTGCGCGCAGTTGCGCTCTAGCCTGCCTCACCCCGCTTGAGGTCTTCAAGCATGCGTACGAGATAGGGCATCCAGTCGGGCATCGATAGCGCCAACTCGTACTCGAGCAGACTGGCGACCAGCCGCGAGTTTGCCGGGCGCCGTGCCGGGAGCGGATAGTCAGCCGTTCCGATCCGTCTGATCCGGTCAGTGCTGGCGAGTAGCTTGAATCCGATCGCGCTTGCCTGTTCGACAATCGCACACGCAAACGCGGGTTCTGTCGCAGTAACACCCGGGTGGGAGCCTACGACCAACCAGAAGCGGAAGGCCAGCGATGATCGACGAACTGCGCAAGGTGATCAAGCGGTTTCACTATCCAATTGAGGTGATGCTGCTGTGCGGGCGCTGGTACGCGGCCTATCCGTTGAGCTTTCGCCATCTCGAGGAGATGATGGCCGAGCGCGGCGTCAGCGTCGACACGCAACGGTGCATCGCTGGGCGATCAAGATTCTGCCGCTGCTGGCAGCGGTGTTTCGACGGCGCAAGCGCCCCGTTGGCCTGAGCTGGCGGATGGACGAAACCTATGTCAAGGTCGCCGGCCCGTGGAAGTACCTGTACCGCGCTGTCGACAAGGCTGGCCAAACCGTCGACTTCCTTTTCCGCGCCAAGCGCGATCACGCTGCGGCGCGGGCATTCTTCGAGCGCGCCATCGACTTACATGGCGTGCCCGACAAGATCACCATCGACAAGAGCGGGGCCAACACCGCCGCTGTCGTGAGCATCCAGGCCGACAGCGGCTTGCCCATCGGGTCGCGCCAATCCAAGTACCTCAACAACATCGTCGAGCAGGACCACCGCGCGATCAAACGCGTCACCCGGCGGATGCTCGGATTCAAGACCTTTCGCTGCGCGCGCATCCTGATCGCCGGCGTCAAGGATCAAATCTTGTCTGCAGCCAACCAGTTCTACACATTGGCCTTCTGATCGCAATTTGCGATGAGCCCTCGCTTGGTCTAATTGCACTATCGCGACAGAACCAGCCGAACAGCGTGTCGCGAGATCCGACCGGTCAGGGTTTGATCGCAACGAGGCCGTAGCCCAGCGGATCGTCGGGCGAGCCGAGCCCGAACCTCAGCGCGACATGCGCCGCGACCAGGAAGCCGATCGCCACCGGCGCGGTCAGCACCGCGAGCGGCCAGCTCCAGAGCACGTCAAGCCATCGACGCGGGCGCAGCAGCCGGATCGTCATCACGATGACCTTGTTGGCGACGACCGCCACATCGTTGCCGCGCTCGACGATGCGCTGCACGCGCAGCCCGGCCGACTCGGCCAGCGCCGACAACGCGAAGCGCGTGAACCGGTGATAGTCGTGCGGCAGGTGATGCAGCCGCGCGGACCACGGCACCGTCAGGATCAGCGACCCGCCGCGCGCCAGCACCCGCGACAACTCGGCCATGAACGCAGCAGGATCGGGCACGTGCTCGAGGACCTCGGAGCTCATCACGTGCGAAAAGCTCTCGTCGGGAAACGGCATGCGGCCACCGTCGTAGTAGACGATCGCTGCGCTGCGCTGCATGCCGAATTCGGGGGCCGATTCGACATCGAGCCCGACATACGTTGCACCAGCGATCAACAGCTCGCGCCACGGCGCCTGACCGGCGCCGACATCGAGCACGCGACCGCGGCAGGCGGCGAGCTCGGCGGCGAGGAACGCATGGGTCGTGCGCAGCTGCAGATCGACGATGCGGCGCACCGCGAACAAAAGCCGGTTGTCGGCCGGCGCCTGGATCGCAATCGGTTTGAAGGCTTCAGACATGCGGCGTGCGCGCAGGCTGGCGCGAGATTCCGGAACTCATCGCGCCTTGCCGTCGGCCAGCAATTCGGTCGTCTTGCCGCCGCGGATCAGCGCCGCGCGGATCAGGCGCGGCCGGCCCTTGACCTCGGCCATGATCTTGGCGATGTATTCGCCGACGAGGCCGATCGCGAACAGATTCGTCGAGCCGAACATTAGGATCAGCACCTGCAGCGTGGTCGCACCCTGCGCAGCGATCGATGGGAAGAAGAGCTTCAGGACCAGGGAGACGATCGCCAGCAGCGTCGACAGGATCAACGCGATGATGCCGACCGTGGTCAGCAGCGTCAGCGGTGTATTGCTGAACGAGAAGATGCCCTTCTTCGCCCACTCGATGTTCTTGAACAGGTTGTTGGTCGAGACGCCGAACATGCGCTCGGGCCGGACGTAGTCGACTCCCGTCTGCTTGAAGCCGACATACGCGCGCAGGCCGCGCACGAAGAGGTCGCGCTCCGGGCAGTTGAGCAGCCAGCCGACGACGCGCCGGTCCATCAGCGAGAAATCACCGGCATCGTGCGGGATCGTCACGTAGCTGAATCGCGCGAAGATCCGGTAGAAAAGTTTGTACATCACGCCCCATAAAAAGGGCATCTCGCGCTTCACGCGGCGACCGTAGACGACCTCCCAACCCTCTTCCCAGCGGCGGTAGAAGTCGGCGATCAGTTCGGGCGGGTCCTGAAGGTCGCCGTCGAGCAGCACGACGCTGTCTTTGGTGCACAGCTCCATGCCGCTGCGAAACGCCATCTGCGAGCCGAAGTTGCGCGAATGCGAAATGCCCAGCACGTGCGAATCGTTCTCGCTGATCTCGCGAATCACCTGCGCACTGTCGTCGGGGCTGCAGTCGTTGACGAAGATGATTTCATAATCAATGTCGAGCGCGCGGAAGGTGTCGGTCAGGCGCCGGTACATGACCGGTATCGCCTGGGCATCCTTGTAGCAGGCGATCAGCGCCGAAACGCTGCGGCGCCTTGCATTCGGGTCTTTCTTGGTCGCGGCCGCGTGCTCCGCGTCGGTCAGGCGCTCGACCCAGCGCGCTGTGGATCGCAGCCCCTCTGCGAGCCCGATCTGTGGCGTCCAGTCGAGTTCGGCGATCGCCTTGCGGGGGTCGGCATACCAGTCGGCCAGGTCCCAGGCGCGGCCTTCCATCGTGCCGAACTTCGGCGCCTCGGCGATCGCGAACACCTCTTGCGTGACGGCTGCAAGCTCGCCGATCGTCGTGCGGGTGCCGGTGCCGATGTTCAGGCTCTCGCCGTACAGGCCCGGCCGCATCGACGTGGCCGAGTGCACGAAGGCCGCCACTACATCATCGACGTGAATGAAGTCGCGCGAGGTGCGGGCATCGACGAACGGCGGCAAGCCGCCGGCGAGCGCCTTGCGCAGCAAGGTCGGCACCAGCCGCGAGGTGTCTTCGTACGGGCCATACACGGCGTAGAGCCGCAGGTTGACGCAAGGAAAGGCCTTCTGCTTGCCGACATAGCGCAGGAAATTCGCCGCGGCAACCTTCGACACCGCGTAGTGGCTGTTGGGCTCGCAGACGCTGTCTTCGGCGGGCGCTGTGCAGTTCGTACCGTACTCCGACGAGCTGCCCGCATGGACGAAGGCCGCGAACGGCGTGCCCTGCAGCAACCCGACCAGATGGACGAGCGACTGGAAGTTGGTCTGGTAGATCAGCCCGCCGTCTTCCTCGAACGAGTAGGCGCCGTAGGCCACGCAGTCGAACACCGTCTGCGGGTGCAGGCTGGCGACGAGGTTCTTGGTGGCGGCGAAGTCGTTGAGGTCGGCGGCGACGATGTTGTGGTCGCTGCAATCGTCGAGACGCCAGTTCTTGCCGCGCCGCACGACAGCGAACACGTCGCTGCGATGCGCGAGGATCGCGCGGAACAGGTTGGCGCCGATGAAGCCTGAGGCCCCGGCGACGAGGATGGGGCCGCGCAGCGCCTTGATGTGCGCCTGCATGCTCGACTCCGGCGTCTCGCTCATGCCAGCCCCAATGCAGCGAGCAGACTCGCCGGGTCGAGGCCGGACTGGCGCCTCAGGTAGCCCTGCGATCCATAGCGCTCGTAGTGATGCGCCTGCGCGTGCAGATGAACGAAGCGCGCGACCGGCACGCGGTTGTCGGCAAGCCACAGCGCCATTTCGGCGCCGACGCTGCCGCGCCGCACATGCTCCTCGGCGACGCACAGCACCGGCGCGCGCGCGAGCTGGCGCCGCAGTTCGTCGGGCATCGGGTTCGAGTCGAGCGGCAGTTCGCAGACGGCCCAGAGATTCGGGCGCTGCTCGACCGGCAGCCGCTCGATCGCATCGATGTAGCCGCCCGCCAACGGCCCGACCGCGATCACGACCGCGCCGTCACCGACGGTCAGCTGGCGCCACGGTGCATAGGCCGGCACCGCATAACCGGCCGGCTTCTCGCCGCGGCCGAGGCGCAGGTAGCTTGCGATCTCGCTGGCGCCGGCGCGCGCGACGGCCGCACCGAGGTCTTCGTCGAACACCGGCACGTACACCGACATGTTCGGCAGGCACAGCAGCACACCGTAGTCCTCGATCGCATGATGCGTTGGGCCCATCACACCGTAGCCGTAGCCGCCGCCGTTGCCGACCAGCTTGACCGGCAGCTTGTGAAAGGCGACGTCGTTGCGGATCTGCTCGAACGGCCGCGCGTAGCAGAACGGCGCGATGCTGTAAGCCCAGACCTCGAACTGCTGCCGGGCCAGGCCGGCCGCGACCGAGACCATGTTTTGCTCGGCGACGCCGGCGTTGATGAAGCGCGGGCCCATCGCGGTTCGCAGCGCTTCGAGCGCCATGAACCCGAGGTCGCCGGTCAGGAACAGCATGCGTTCGTTGCCCGCTCGGGCAACCATGGCATCACAAAATTGAAGTCTCATTGCGGTTGGAGTTCTGCGCTCGCGCGCTCGAATTGCTCGGCGGTGATCGGCAGGTAGTGCGAGTCCATCCGGTTCTCCAGAAAGCTCACACCCTTACCCTTGGTGGTGCGCATGATCACGAACGACGGCCGTTCGGCGTCGGGCACCATCGCGGCACGCAGCTCGTCGAGGTTGTGGCCATCGATCACGCGCAACGCGACGTCGAAACCCTTCAGACGCTCCCAGAGCGGGTTCATCGACGCGATCTCGTCGGTGCTGCCGAAGCCTTGAAGACCGTTGTGGTCGACCAGCACGGTCAGGTTTGCGAGCCGGTGGTGCGCCGCGAAGATCAGCGCCTCCCAGGTCGAGCCTTCTTGCCATTCGCCGTCGGAGGTCAGACAGACGACGCGCTGGCCCTGGCCGTTGAAGCGCATGCCCAGCGCGGTGCCGGCGGCCAGCGACAGGCCGTGGCCGAGGCTGCCGGTCGCGAACGGGATGTCGGCAATGCCGCCGGCCGGCGGGTGGCCGGCGAGCAGCGTGGCGTCCTTGTGGAAGGTCTTGAGGTCGTCGTCGACGAGGCGGCCCGCGCTCCACAGCGCCGCGTAGAGGGCACCGGCCGAGTGGCCCTTCGACAGCACGAAGCGGTCGTCGGCAGCGAGCACTTCATGAAACGCCACCAGCATCGCATCGATCGCCGACAGGTTGCCGCCGATGTGCCCGACGCCGCTCTCGAAATGCATTCGCAGCATCCGCATCCGGACACGTTTGACTTCAGCGCTGGTGATCACGGCATGGCCCTCGAAGTTACAAAATTCATGGCAGCGTCAGGGCCGCATCTCATAGAGCCGGTAGCCGTCATTCGCGTAGGCATGATGAATCTCCTTTTCCCAGGCCGCGTGGCAGTTCGGGCTCATCACGAGCCACCGAATATGCACGCTCCGTGCCATCTCGACGGCCTTTGACGCGTCGGTCTGCTGGACGATGCCGGGAGTGGAAAAAAGCGTGGGGTATCGGTTGGCCAGGTAACGTTGTTGGCCGGACGATACCGGAAGCGAGGCCGCCATGAGAGTGAAAATTCGAGTCGAAGTCATCACCGACTGGGGCGAGTCCAGCACCATCGAAGCCT
>JBBQCA010000119.1:0-9917 GCA_038318315.1 Burkholderiales bacterium
ACCGCGCATTCCGCCATCCTCGAGCCATGAAGCGAATCGCAGTCACTGGCATCGGCGTCGCATCGCCGCTCGGACACACCGCGAACGAATTGTTCAAAGCCGCGCGTGCCGGCCGCTCGGCAATCCACCCACTCGACGCACCCTTCGCGCATCGGCTCGTCGCGCCGCTGGCGGCGACGACATCGTTCGATGGCGCCGAACATTTCGACCCGCCGAAATTGCGCATGCTCGACCGCTTCAGCCAGTTCGCCCTGGTGGCCGCGAAGCGGGCCTTGGTCGATGCGCGCGACGCGCTTGCAGGCGCGGACCGCAGCCGCGTCGGCGTCTTCGTCGGGACGGGCATGGGCGGATCGCACACCAGCGACGACGGGTATCGAATCCTCTACGGCGAGAATTCGGACCGCATCAAGCCGTACACGGTGCTGATGGGCATGCACAACGCGGCCGCCGCATGGATCGCGATCGATCATGAACTCCGCGGCCCCAACCTGACGTACTCGACCGCGTGCTCGTCATCGGCGGTCTCGATCGGTGAGGCATGGCTGCGGCTGGTGCGCGGCGAACTCGATGTCGCCATCGCGGGCGGCAGCGAAGCGCCGCTGTCGCTAGGATCGTTGAAGGCGTGGGAAGCGCTGCACACGCTGGCCAGCATCGACGAGAGCGATCCCTCCACATCTTGCAAGCCGTTCGCGCTGAACCGCAGCGGCATGGTGCTCGGCGAAGGGGCCGCGATGATCGTGCTCGAACCCTTGGAGAGAGCGATGGAACGCGGTGCGACGATCCACGGTGAGGTGATCGGCTATGGCCTGGTCACGGACGCGGGACACATCACGCGCCCGAGCGTGGAAGGCCAGGCCGCGGCGATGCAGGCGGCCTTGAAGTCGGCTTCGATCGATGCCGCGGAGGTCGACGCCATCAACGCGCACGGCACCGGTACGCAGGCCAACGACGCCGTCGAGACCGCCGCGATCAAGGCCGTCTTCGGTGCCCGTGCATCCGGTATTCCGATCAGCGCGACCAAGGCATTGCACGGCCACTTGCTCGGCGCTGCGGGAGCGCTCGAACTGGTGTTGTCGCTGCTGGCCATGCAGCATTCCACCGCGTTGCCGACGATGCACCTGCAGGTGCCTGATCCCGCGTGCGACCTCGACTACGTGCCCAATGCGGCACGCGAGGGCATCGCGGTGCACACCATGCTGACGAACTCGTTCGCGTTCGGCGGGACCAACGCCGTGCTCGCGTTGAGAGCCGCCGACTGATTTGAGGGTGAGCTGATCTGCGCCTTGTCCACATCCCGACGTGTTCCACGGTCATTGCGTCCGCGCGTAAGCATGCAGTGCCGGCAGCATTCGGCTTCTCGAAGCTCACCCAGGCTTGCCGCTTCGTTCGGTACTCGCTTTGTCGCCGTTGTCACCCGGAAAGAACGCACCCCAGACCCACTTCGCCAATGCCGCGAAAACAAGCGCGAGAAACGCGGCGAGCGGCTTGTTTTCCTCGATGAGCTTGAACCAGTCATCGGTCACCCACGTCCCGTCGTTCGCGATGAATGCGGTTCCCGCAAGCGCGACCGATATCGAATCAGAAGCGAGTTCGAATTTGGTGGCGCGCAGGCTTGGCGCGATCGCGCAATCCGCGACGCGCACGCTACGGGGTTCCCAGAACCTGGCCCCCGGCTTCGCGGCACACGCATAGTCGCGGTAAGACTCGCTTGCCGATCGGCTGATGCCCAGATAACGAAGCGGCAGGCCCGGAACGCCGCGAAGATCGTCGGCGTTGCCCAGATGCAGGACAGCGCCCGGCTTTTCCACCGGGAAGATGATGGCGAAGGTGTGTCCTTCGGGAACGACAACGGTCACGGGGATCGCTCCCGGTATTCGCAGCAGTGGTCCCTTCGCGATCTGCAAATTCTTTTGCTCTGGCGGTGCGCCCGAGTCGCCCATGATCACGGCGAGTTGCACGATCAGCGTGGCCTTGCTCGCCGAGAAGCGCATGCCCGGGTGCGCGCCTTCGCCGATATGCGCGATACGCACTTCGGGTTTTCCTTGCAGTGGCTCGACCGAGATGTCGACCGCCGTGTGCCCCCCACCCTTCCGAGCCGTCAGCCAGGCTATCGGACCCTGGATCACCGCCACATCGAGCTTGAAGTCGGACCGCAGCATCCGCGCGCTCTCGTCCTGCAGGCGCGCTTCCTCGAAGCGCACGTCGATGCCTTCGTTGTCGATTCCCTCGATCGATATCAGCGGTTGCAACCCCGTCGCCAGTGGACCGAGGACGACTTCATCGACCAGAGCGGTTTTCCAGTTCTGGGCCGGCACATCCACCGCGAGGGGTATGTGGGTGGCGTAATAGAAAAGCAGGGCCGAGGCCGCCAGAACCGCGCCCGCAGCGATTTTTTTCCTGATCGCCGAAGCTCGCCTTGGCGAGGAAACCGCTGGCGCTTGTTCCACCTATGGGGCTACCTGGACCGAACTGGGAGAAATGGCGCCGACCCAACTGCGGTCATTCTCCGTGTACCAGCCGCGAACCTGCAGGCGGTGCACTCCGGTTGAACGGACACCGGTGTCGCTCATGCCATTCCAGGCGCCGCCCGAGTTCGGGCCGACCACAACGGTGTCGGTACGACTGGTCTTTATGCGTTGGACGTTGATGATGCCGGGAGTCGTGACGTCGTAACGAAGGATCTCGACCGATGCGTGATTGAACGGATTCCTGGCCTCGTAGCCGATCGCGACCTGCTCATTCGGAAAGCGCGGCCGCGCAGGGCCGAAGCTCAGATGATCGATGGCCACCGATCCGACAGCGCGCGGCCCCGCGCCGATTCCGTAAACTTCGATCGCCGCTGCGGTTCGGGGACCGGGCTGGCCGCATGCCGGACTTCGGGAGTGGATGACATACATCGCGACGCTCGCCTGATCGCGACTGCGAAAGCCTGGGACACGCTTTTGCTTGCTGGGCGGAAGATCGATGCGCTTGAACTGACGGCCACCGATGCCGTCCCAATCGAGAGGCTCGCTGGACACGAGTCGGTCGCCGACGCTGACTTCCAGGGTCGTGCAGGTGCCGGGCTGCGAAAGAAAATCGACGACGACCGGCCAGCCGTCCCCGAGATATCCCTGAACCGCAAATACTCCGACGCCGTAGGTATCGGGGAAGCGCGGGCCGTTCGCAAGCAGACCCTGGTCGCTCGCCGCAGTGCCGTTCTTCTTTGCGTTCGCAGCGGCTGCGATGGCGGTGATGCCGAGTGCCCCGAGGCCGATCGCCCAGGGAGCCCAGTTGCTTCCTCCTGACGACCGCTCGCGGTCCCCGTAATCGGAGCCTGGCAAGCCAGAGCGCGTGCCGCGAGCCGGGGGCGGATCGACCGCGGTCGGCGCCGGCGCAGGTGCAGGCGGCGGCGGGGGCGGTGGCGTGCGAGTGGCTGCCTGACCCGACTGCGCGGCAAGCAGTGAACACAAGAGCAGCGTGGGTGCACGAACAGAAAACGCTGAGCGACGATCCATTCCCACCTCCGTGCCAGCATGAGATGAAGAGAGCGAGTCCGGCTGGTCGCATCGTACTACCGGGTCGTACTGACGGGGTGCCGCTTCCTTCGACGAAAGCTTCATGGCGCGGCGAGGTGAGTGCGACGAGATGGATGCCCTCGAACGCCTGCAGGCAGAATGCCATGCCGCAGGCTGTCTTCAGAAAATCCGCGAGGAAGAACGACGTGATGAACAGCGGGCGCAACAGCATCTGGAGATTTTCGTCCTCGGCGCGATAGACCAGGTCCGCGCTGCATCGCGTGTACGCCGCGGCGCTGCGCGATTCGAAAACGCAAGGATTCGCGCGAGGATCGGATGCGAGGATCGGATGCGGTGATCGATCGATGATCCGGAACTCCGTCGGCCGTATCGACTCCGTATCAATTCACGACTACCGGCTCAGGTTCATGCGCGTCCTGGCGTTCGTCCTTTTCGTTCTCGCGATGCAGACCGCGTGCGTCGGCGAAGCCATTGGTCAATCGCAGGTCGCGATCACCAGCGATTTCGGCAACGCCTCGGGGAAGGGCGACGTGCTCGTCATCGAGAAGCCGAATGTTTCGGCGCGCGTCTATCGAAGCGACCACGGCACGACCGTGGTCTTCGAGAACGGGTCCCTGCACGGGCCGCAGGCGATCGACCGGTCGGGACACTACAAGATCGTGATCGATGGCAAGACCGCGTTCGACGGCGCAATGACGCTGTTGCCTTACGGTCGATCCAAGCACGGACCGTTTCAGTCGGATGGTCGCGCGGCGATCGTCCCGCAGGTTACCGACGAGGTCGTGCGGCGCGCGCACCTGCATATCGGCGTCGAGATTCCCGAGGGTGTCCTTGCCGGCCTGCCGAGCAGCTTTCCGAAGAAGATCGAGGTCGTGCCCGACAAGGCGAATCCGATCGGCACCATTCCGGCCTACATGCCGACCGGCGGCGCGAATCCCAATATCGGCATCGTGCCCGCGCACGCGGCGCGCGCGCTCGCGTCGCGCGATCCGCGCGCGGTGAAGAACACGCTGGCCGAAGCCGATGCCTTCTTCACCTGGCCGGTGCACTACCGCGACGAGAAGACCGGCCGGCCGCCGATCTACACCGACTATCCGTATGCGTCGGTTTCGGGCTCGGATCATGGCGACCAGATTGCCCACCCGAGCCAGCAGCCCTTCTATCCCGACACGGCGCATCAACCGCATCCCTTGTTTCTCGCGTACCTGTTGACCGGCGAGGCGTATTACCTCGACGAGATGCTGTTGTGGGATTTCTGGAATTACCTGAATGCCCCGGATGTCTGGCGCAACTACGCGATGTCGCTGGTGCGCACCGACTCGGGATATCAGACGCGCGCGGCCGCGTGGGTGTTGATCGCGCGCGGCCAGTTGCTGTCGGTGCTGCCCAAAACCAACCCGAGCTTCGCGGCGATCGCGGCATCGGTCGAAGCCAACGCACGGGTCTACCGGGCACGCTTCGTCGACGGCACGTTCGATGAATCGACGCTCTACAACTCGCGCTACAAAAAGGGAGGTGCGAAGAACAATCTCGGCCTATTCTGTTCCGACCCGACCTATGGAATATCGAAGGACGGATCGGTCCTCACGTCCGGCTGGCAGAACGCATTCATGGTCCAGATGTGGGCCCATCTCGTCCTGCTCGACCTGCCGGTCAGCGCCAAGGCGAAATCCGATCTCGATGCGCTGATGCGCTTCGGCTTCAAGTACGAGAAGCGTCTCGGCAAGAACGGCGGTTGGGATGTGCGGCGCATGGGCACTTACGCGATCCCCGCGGGCACGATGGTCGATGGCCATATCAAGTGGTATGCGGATCATCACGAGACCTGGCGGCACCAAACGGCGGAACTGGAGCCGTTGTCGGAGTACAGCAGGCTGATGGTCTCTCACGGCAGCAACAAGCCGCTCGAAGGTCTGGGCGGCTTCGAAGGCAATGAATGGCCCGCGCTCGCGTTCGCGAAGATGTTCGGCGAAGACGATGGCGCATGGGATGCGGTGATCTCGACCGATTCGTTCAGGCAACTCGCCCCGGGATTCGATCCGCAATGGGCCGTGTTTCCGCCGGACTCGTCGGTGTCGAAACTACTGAGCAGCCCGCCGCCCCTGGCTGCGATGAAAGACCATCGTACCTGGCACCACGTGGTCGATGAAGGACAGGCGTTCGCGTTCGATCGACCCACGCAGGTGCGCTATGGCGCGAACGGGCATTACGTCGAGCGGATGCTGGAGCGCGGCGTTGCGGGCTACGCGATCTTCGGCGATCCTGCCCCGGGAGTCGTCAAGCATCTCGATCGCGCGGACCCGGAGAGCCCGGATCATCGTCGCTGAGCGTCGAATCGGGCCGGCTTCCCGCCGGCCCATCGCCTGCCTCACGCGGGTCGCGTTGCCTCGCAATTCCAGCACTGAAAGAACTGGCCTTCGACCAGCTCATCGCAACGCGGACATCGCCATGACGGCAAGCTGCTCGGCCTGCGCAGCTCTTCGAGCAATGCGGACGCGCGCGCTTCGTCGCGATCGTCACGGATCCACACTTGCGGCGCGACCTGGTCGGCAGGCAATTCGCCCACGGCCGCGCCGATGTAGCGATTGCGCACGTCGCACGGAATGCCCGCGGCCTCGAGCATGCGTTGCCACAGCGTGGCGATCAGCAGATTGTCGGCGCGGACGAGCAGCTTCATCGATGCGGTTTCCTGCGGGTGAACGCGCGATCACCGATCGCGAAAGCTGCTGCTCTCGCGCGTGAGTTTCGCGAACAGGTCGTAACGACGCGGCGTGATCTCGCCTCGGTCGCGCGCTGCGATGATGGCGCATCCGGGTTCCTGCAGGTGCATGCAGTTCACGAAGCGGCACTGTCCGAGGAAGGGACCGAGCTCAGGGAACGCGCGTTCGATCGTGCCCGGCGTCAGGTGCGCGAGGCCGAATTCCTGAAAGCCCGGCGTGTCGATCAGCGCGCCCTCGTGACCCTCGTCATCGCTGCCGGGCTCGAGTCGATACAGGCGCGCATCGGTGGTGGTGTGCTTGCCGGTCTGCAGGGCCTCGGAAATTTCGCGGATCGCGGCCTGCGCGTCGGGCACGAGCAGATTGAGCAGCGACGATTTGCCCATGCCGGACTGCCCGACCAGCAAGGTCGTGCGCCCGGAGAAATGCTGCATCAGGGTTGCGCGCGCAAGAGGCGCTTCGGTCTTTACCGAGATCTCGTCGACCGCATAACCCAGCGATGCGTAGAGCGCCAGCGTCTCGCGCGCGGCGTCGACGCGATCGACGAGGTCGATCTTGTTGAGCAGGATGCGGACCGGCACGGCGATGCTCTTCGCCGCGACCAGCGTGCGACCGAGCAGCTCCTCGGAAAACGGCGGCGAGGTCGCGACCACGATCGCGAGCTGATCGAGATTGGCGGCGACCAGCTTGGTGCGAAAGGAGTTCGAGCGGCTCAGCAGATTGCGCCGCGGTCGGATCGCCGCGATCACGCCCTGGCCCGAGCCGGTGTCCTGGACATCGACCTCGTCGCCGCATGCGGCCTCGCTCTTCTTGCCGCGCGTGAAGCAGACCAGACGCTGTCCCGACGTCGAGACGACGACGTAGTGCCGACCGTGCGCCGCGACGATGCGACCGGCGATCAAGTCGCTCAAGCGCAAACTTCGGCTGACGCTTCAGGCGTATGCGGGCGGCTCGCATAGGCCGCGTCGCACTTCGCCGCGCAGATGAAATCATTCATCGAAATGCCCCCGACCGAATGCGTGTCGAAGCGCACCTCGACCTTGTCGTAGCCGATCACCAGCTCGGGATGATGGTCCTCGCGATGAACCATGTAGGCGATCGCGTTGACGAAGGCGATCGCTTCCCAGTAGTTCGCGAACTTGTAGCGGCGATGGATGCGCTTGCCGTCGCCGTTCCATTCCGACAGTTCGACGAGTTGCGCGCGCACTGCGTCGCCGTTCATCGCCTCGTCTTTGACGGCGCGGCAATGCGATGCAAGGAGTTCCTCGAAGGTCTTGATCATGAGCCGACCGGTTGCGCTGCTGGTTGCGCTGCGATCGCTGCGCCGCGATCGGGCCGCGCGAACGACTCGAGCCGCCCGATGCGCAGCGCCGCGGGTGGATGCGAATCGTAGAAGCTCGAGTGCAGCGGGTCGGGCGTCAAGGTCGATGCATTGTCCTCGTAAAGCTTGACCAGCGCGCGGATCAGATCGTCGGGATCGGCGTGGGCTGCCGCGTATGCGTCGGCTTCGAATTCGTGGCGGCGCGACGTGAAGCTGGACACGGGCGAGAGCGGGAACAAGAACACCGGCAACGCCAGAAAGAACAGCATCAACGCGAAAACGTTGCGCGTGGCGATGGTGGGATCGGTGCCCAGGCCGAGATAGAACCACGGCTGTTGCGCGAGCCAGCCCAAGAGCGCGAGTCCGGCGAGACTCATCGCAAAGCCCCACGCGATGCGCTTGACGACGTGCTTCTTCGCGAAGTGGCCGAGCTCGTGCGCGAGCACCGCTTCGATTTCGTCGGGTGTCAGTTTCGAGATCAGCGTGTCGAAGAACACGATGCGCTTGGCCGCGCCCAAGCCCGTGAAATAGGCATTGCCGTGCGCCGAGCGCTTGCTGCCGTCCATCACGAACACGCCTTTCGAGGCGAAGCCGCAGCGCTTCAGGAGACCTTCGATGCGTGCCTCGAGGCTCGTGTCGGCAAGCGGCTGGAACTTGTTGAACAGCGGCGCGATGAAGGTCGGGAACAACCACAGCAGCAGCAGGTTGAACGCGATCCACACGACCCACGCATACAGCCACCACAGCGATCCGGCCGCCTGCATCAGCCACAGCACCAGCGCGAGCAGCGGCGCGCCGAGCGCGATCACGAGCAGCGCGTTCTTCGCCATGTCGGCTACGAAAAGTCCGATCGACATGCGATTGAAACCGAAGCGCGCTTCGAGTACGAACTGGCGATAGAGCGAGAAGGGCAGATCGACGATCGCGTAGATCACGAACACCAGTCCGACGAATGCGAGCTGATGCCACATCGGATGCGATGCCGCTATCGATCGCGCGAGCACATCGTCGATCACCTGCAGCCCGCCGAGCAAGGTGAAGCCGACCAGCAGCGTCGCGTTCACGAGCGTCTCGAACATGCCGATGCGCGTGCGCGCGATCGTGTAGTCGGCCGCTTTCCGATGCGCAGCCAGCGTGACCGTCTCGGCGAATCGTGCCGGCACGGCGCCCCGATGGGCGGCGACGAAGCGCATCTGGCGCGAGGAAAGCCAGAGCTTGGCGATGGTCGTCGCCAGCAGCGCCGCTATGAAGACGTTCGTAAAGAGGCTCGTGAACATGTGAGAAGATTCGTTTCGATTTTGAAGAGCACGATCGCGTTGCCGGGTTTGCAATGCGCCTGCAATACGCCAGTGATGCGGTCATCGCATGCGCCGCCGGACACCCGAAAAAATTATGTCACAACCAGCAAGCTCCACGTCCGCCGAAGAAACGCCCACGAAGACCAGCACTGATGAGAGCCGCCTGATCTGGCTCGACATGGAGATGACCGGCCTCGATCCCGATCGCGACCGCGTGATCGAAATCGCGGTGGTCGTGACGGACGCTAACCTCGAGATCATCGCCGAGGCGCCGGTGTACGTGATCCATCAGAGCGACGAAGTCCTCGGCGGCATGGACAGCTGGAACACGTCCACGCATGCGCGCTCGGGACTGACCGACAAGGTCCGCGCGTCGACCACCAGCGAGGCCGACGTCGAAGCCGCGCTGATCGCCTTCCTGAAGCGCCATGTGCCGCGCGGCAAGTCGCCGATGTGCGGCAACTCGATCTGCCAGGACCGTCGCTTCATGGCGCGCGCGATGCACAAGCTCGAAGCCTTCTTTCACTATCGCAACCTCGACGTGAGCACGCTGAAGGAATTGTGCAAGCGCTGGAAGCCCGAGGTCGCGGCGTCGTTCAAGAAGCATCAGAAGCACGAGGCGCTCGCCGACATCCACGAATCGATCGCCGAGTTGAAGCACTATCGCGAGCACTTCCTGAAACTCTGAGGCAGCGCTGGTCGATACGACGATGGCGCGGGCCGCTCACTGCGACTCCCGCAACGGCCGGCGCGACACATGCACCATCCACACCGCCAGCACCGCGGCCGCGACGCCGAGACTCACCGTCGAGGCGCCCCACAGCCCGTTGGCCCCGAGCGGCGCGCCGCCGATCACCGGATGGAACGCAATCCACCAGCCGCCGACCAGGCCTATGCCCCACAGCGATACGGTGTAGACCATCATCGGCGCGACCGCGTGCTTGTAGGCGCGCAGGATGAATCCCGACATGCCCTGCACCGCGTCGAACAGGTGGAAGATCGCGACGAAGCCGATCAGCGACAGGGCGACGGCGGCGACGGCATCGTCGTCGGTGTAGAAGCC
>JBBQCA010000120.1:0-9830 GCA_038318315.1 Burkholderiales bacterium
CATGCGCCTCGAAGCCGAACTGAGCGTGCAGGACGAAACATCGCGGCAGGCCATGGAGGGCGACATCGAACAGATGGACGCGATCATCGGGCAGTTCCTCGACTACGCCCGGCCGCTCGATGCCGACGCGGTCTTCGACGAAGTGGACTTGACGGCGATCGTGCGCGACACCGTAGCCGAAATCCCGACGGACGATCGCTTCGTGATCGAGACCGACCTGCGGGCGACGACGCCGGTGCGCGCGCACCCGACCGAGATCAAGCGCGTGGTGCTGAACCTCGCGGAAAACGCGCGGCGCTATGGCCAGACGCCTGGCACCGATGCGGTCCATCTGACGATCAGCACACGTGATCAACCGACGCGCCTCGAAGTTGCCGACCACGGCATGGGCATTCCCGAGGAAGCGATCCGGCGCATGAAGCAGCCCTTCACGCGCCTGGATACCGCGCGCGGACAGGCCAACGGCGCGGGGCTCGGCCTGGCGATCATCGAGCGCATCGCGCAACGCCATCGCGCGCGCTTCGAGTTGAGTGCGCGTGAAGGCGGCGGCCTGCTCGCGCAGATTGTTTTTCCACGTCGCGCCTGACCGCGGCCAAGCCGGCTCGCTAAGCCCGCGTGATCAGCGCGACCGCTTCGGCAGCGATGCCCTCGCCGCGCCCGGTGAAGCCGAGTTGCTCGGTGGTCTTGGCCTTCACGTTGACGCATGCGACGTCGATCGCGAGGTCGGCCGCGATGTTGGCGCACATCGCATCGACGTGCGGCGCCATCTTCGGCGCTTGCGCGATGATGGTCGCGTCGATGTTGCCCACGACATAGCCCGCGCCGCGCAGCAACGTCGTCGTCAGCCTCAACAGGTGTCGCGAATCGGCGCCCGCCCAGTCGGTCGACGTATCGGGAAAATGCCGACCGATATCGCCCAGCCCAGCGGCGCCGAGCAGCGCGTCCGTGATCGCATGCAGCAGCACATCGGCATCCGAGTGGCCGAGCAAGCCCTTCTCGTGAGGGATCGTCACGCCGCCGATGATCAGCGGCCTGCCGGTGACCAACGCATGGACATCGAAACCCTGGCCGATGCGGACTCCGGTCGATGCGCCGCTCATGCGAAATGACGACGCATCAAGGCAAGCCTCGTTCGCGGACGCGCACGCTCTTCAATGCGAATGCGTTTGCGTCGTCGTATGCGGATGCGCCTCGGCACGCGTACGACCTTCGCAATTGGGCTTGGTACAGACGCCGTACATCGACAGCGCATGATCCTGCAGCGTGAAGCCACGTTCCTTGGCGATGCGTTGCTGGCGCTTCTCGATCTCCGCGTCATAGAACTCTTCGACCTTGCCGCAGGTCAGGCACACGAGATGATCGTGATGCGTACCGAGGTTCAGTTCGAACACCGCCTTGCCGTTGTCGAAATGATTGCGCGCGAGCAACCCGGCTTGTTCGAACTGGGTCAGCACGCGATAGACCGTCGCCAGGCCGATGTCCATGTTGTGCGCCAGCAGCTGCTTGTAAACGTCTTCGGCGCTCATGTGACGATGGTCGCTGGTCTGAAAGATCTCGAGGATCTTCAGACGCGGCAACGTGGCCTTCAGACCGATGGTCTTGAGTTCACTCGGGTTCGACATGGGTGTCCTTGATGCTTGGGTGCAGGCCCCCTGCGCGGACTGCCACGCGCACGGGCAGCCGCGGGAGCGAGATGGGTTGCGGCTATCATAGCGCCTTCGCGTCGGACCGATGCATGGCTCGACCACCCACTTTCTCACGAGACGCCCTTGCTCGTCGCCGCATGATTTCTGCGCTTCCCCCTCGCACCTTTCGGTCGTCCGCGTTCGCCGCCTCGTTCGTCGCCTCGTTCGCGATTCTCGCGCTCTCCGGCTGCGGCTTCCTGTCGCGCGATCAACTCGACAATTTCAGCATCACCTACAAGATCAACGTTCAACAGGGCGTCGTGGTCACGCAAGAGATGGCGGAGCAACTGAAGACCGGCATGACGCGCGACCAAGTGAAGTTCGTGCTCGGCACGCCTATCCTCGCCGATCCCTTCCACGCGAGTCGCTGGGACTATCCGTTCCGCTTCCAGCCTGGACGCGGTCGTATCGAAGAGCGCCGCTTCACCGTCTATTTCGAGAACGATCGCCTCGCACGTTTCGAAGGCGATCCGCTGCCGACCGAAGAAGAGTTCGCCGCAAGTCGAAACTTTGCGACGACCAAGGTCGCCAAGGCCCCGCCGCTCGGACCCGCGAAACCCCAGACGCCGGGATCGACCAGTTCTGACGTGGGTGGCACGACCATCAAGGCCGAGCCCGTCAAGCTGCCGACGCGCCCTTCGACGCCGCCCACCGATACGCCTGAACCGCCCCCGCCGCCGGCATCGAGCGACGCGCCGCGCTGATGCGGGTGTCGTCGTGGCGACGGTCTGGCGACTCCGCTTTCGTGACGCCAATTTCCTGATGCTTTCATGAGCGACATGCCACGCATCGCCATCGCAGGCGCGTCGGGTCGCATGGGCCGCATGCTGATCGATGCGGTCGATCAAGCCAGCGACCTGGTCCTGTCCGCCGCACTCGATCGCGACGACTCGCCGGTGCAGGGCGAGCGTGCTTCGAATCGATCGGGCTCGACCGTGACGATCTCGTCGGATATCGACGCGGCGTTGTCGGCGAGCGATGTGCTGATCGACTTCACCCGACCCGAAGCGACCCTGGCACATCTGAAGGCTTGCGCGGCGCGCGGCGTCAAGCTCGTGATCGGCACGACCGGCTTCGATGCCGCGGGACGCGCCGCGATCGCGGCCGCCGCCGAGCGCATCGCGATCGTGTTCGCGCCCAACATGAGCGTGGGCGTCAACGTCGTGTTCAAGCTGATCGAGGACGCGACCAGGGCGCTGTCCGGCGGGCCTGCGCATCAGTCCGGAGGCGGCTACGACATCGAGATCATCGAAGCGCATCACCGCCACAAGGTCGATGCGCCTTCAGGAACAGCCATCAGGATGGGCGAGATCGTCGCCGATGCGCTGGGGGTCAGACTCGACGACGTCGCATCCCATGGACGCGACGGTCATGTCGGCGAACGCAACCCATCGACCATCGGTTTCTCGGCGATTCGCGGCGGCGACATCGTCGGCGACCACACCGTCCTGTATGCGGGAATCGGCGAGCGCATCGAGATCACGCATCGCGCGAGCAGTCGTGCCGGCTATGCGACGGGAAGCCTTGCGGCGGCGCGCTTTCTCGCACATCGCGAGCGCGGCCTGTTCGACATGCAGGACGTGCTGGGACTGCGACAGAACGTTCGATAGCGGTCGGTCCGCGGGTCAGCCCGCGACATCGACCGCGTCATCGACAATCCGACCGGCAGCCAGCGTGATGCGACGCGCGCAGCGCGATGCGATCGCGGTGTCGTGCGTGACCATCACGAGCGTCGATCCGTGAGTCTTGTTGAGCGCGAAGATCAGGTCCATCACGCCCTCGCCGGTCGCTGCGTCGAGACTGCCGGTCGGTTCATCGGCGAAGAGGATCGCGGGTTCGACCACGAAGGCTCGCGCCAACGCCACGCGCTGCTGTTCGCCGCCCGACAAGGTCTTCGGATAGTGGCGTTCACGCGTGGACAGGCCGACTTGCGCAAGCATTGCGGTCGCTCGCTCGCGCGCCCGATCGGCGCCCGCGAGTTCCAGCGGCAGCATCACGTTCTCGAGCGCATTGAGGTGCCCGAGCAACTGGAACGACTGGAACACGAAGCCCACGCGCCGAGCACGCAACTTCGCGCGTCCGTCTTCATCGAGCGTGGACAGATCTACACCGAGCAAGGCGATGCGGCCGCTGGTCGCATGGTCCAGACCGGCGAGCAAGCCGAGCAAGGTCGATTTGCCCGACCCCGACGCTCCCACGATCGCGACCGTCTCGCGGGACGCGATCCTGAGCGTGATATGGTCGAGTATCGTCAACGTGCCGATCGCATCGACCACGCGCTTGGTCAATCCTTCGGCCTCGATCATCGGCTTCGCATACGCGGTGTCCGCGCTGTCGTTCGTCGGCGCGAACGCTTCGATCTTCGTCATTGCCGGGCCGGCATCGTTCATCGCTTTCCTTTTCGACATGTTCCCGAATGGTTCACTACGCCGCACGACGCGTCGCGGCTCGCTCAAATTCCTTGCGGCCATCGTCCTCTGCGCAAGCATTCTCGCAGCGGGAACGCGATCGACCGCCGATGCCGCGCAGAGTTCGACGGCGCCGACGCTGCTGGTGCTGGGCGACAGCATCTCGGCGGAGTATGGCTTGAAGCGCGACAGCGGCTGGGTCAGGCTGCTCGACGCCCGGCTTCGCAAGGAAGGCTTCCGCTACGACATCGTCAACGCAAGCATCAGCGGTGAGACCACCAGCGGTGGACTGTCGCGCATCGACGAGCTGCTGGCGCGCCTGCATCCGGCGATCGTGATCGTCGAGCTCGGCGGCAACGACGGGCTGCGCGGCCTGTCGCTGTCCACCACCGAGCAGAACCTCGCTGCGATCATCGCGCGATCTCAGAAGGCGGGCGCGGCCGTGCAGTTGATCGGCATGCAATTGCCGCCCAACTACGGCAAGGCCTATACCGATCGCTTCGCGGCGATCTATGCGCAGGCGGCCAGGCGCTACAGGACTGCGTTGACGCCCTTCTTCTTCGCGGGCTTTGCGGAACGCTACGACCTGTTCCAGTCCGACCGCATTCATCCGACCGAGGTCGCCCAGGTTCGCCTGCTCGACAATGTCTGGCCGGCGTTGCGTCCTCTGCTCAAGGCGCCGCGTTGATGTGCAGTCAGCGCTTCGCGCGCGCTGCCAGCATCAATTCGGTATTGGCCTTTCGATCGGCGTTGATGCGCTGGACTGAGGGACGCGCGCCGAGCATCGCGATGTAGTCGGGCAACGAAGTGCCGGCATAGACGTCACGCCCCAACGCGACCTTGGCCGCCGACCCGACCAGGGGCAAGTGAACCGCGAGCGCGCAATCGGCGAGCGTGAAGGTCGAACCGGCAGCGAACGGTGCGAGGCGCACGAGCTTCATCAAGGCGGGGACAGCCTTCTCGAGTCGCGCCGCGACCTGCGCGTTGACGACGTCATCGGAGGCACTGCCGAAGAATGCCCACCCGTAAGTACGCCGCGCTTCCCACTCGAGATAGAGGTCAGCGAACGCGACGATCTCGCGCACCTTGGCCGCCTGGAAGGCATCGGTCGGCATCAGCGCATGTGCGGGATAGGTCGCTTCGAGATACTCGTTGATTGCCTGTGTCTCGCAAATGAAACCGTGCTCGGTCTCGAGGTAGGGGATCTTGCCGAGCGGCGAGGCCGCCAGCAACGCGGCGCTGCCGTCGGCCCATTGCAGCACTTCTTCGAATGGGATCTGCTTCTCGAGCAGCGCGAGCTTGACCTTGTTGTAGTAGTTGCTGGCCGCAAAGCCGTGAAGCCTCAGCATGGTCATCTCGACGAGGACTGCGAGTCGGCGTCGCCGCCGAAATCGGTCAGCGAATTGTTGTCGAGCGGAAAGATCCTGGCCGCATCGAGAAGGTCACGTTGAAGCACGGCATTGAATACGATCGCATCGGGCTGATTGCGATCGCACAACAGCGATCGCAAGCGTTCGAGGCCCTCTTCGCTGCCCCATCGCGATTCGATATTGCGGTCGATCTCGCTGCTTGCGGTCAACGACGTTTGCGGCGCGCGATCGTCGAGACTTTCGTTCCAGCCCACCATGGTCCGATGGTAGCGACGCGCGAAATGCTCACCCAGCGCCTCATAGACCGGCTTCTTGTCCACCTGCTTGTACAACTCGAACAGGCGCAGCCACAGCAGGGTCGGAATCTGTTCGTCGCGCAATACGAATTGACGCAGCATCGCGATCGCGCGCAACGGATCCACATGCGCGACGTCATCGACCTGATGCATCAGGTCTGCAAATCGCGCCAGGCGAAAGCGCGTCGAGGCTTGCTGCGCTTCGCGCTGCGTGCCCTCGACTTCGGTGGTGGTCAGGCGATCGACCTCGGTCGTGATCAAAGGCGCGCCATCCTCTTCGTCGAGGTTGAGGATGGTGTCGACGCCGGGAGAGCTCAGCGATGGAAAGATGTCGTCGAGCACGGTCGCGGCATGACGCGCGGGCTTCGCGTTGGCGTCCTCGTCATAGAGCTCTTGTTCGGCTGGAGACAAAGGCATCACCACACTGTGTGACGGCAGTTCGAAATCCAGAGGCGTGGGTGCGCTCGGCAGTTCGAAATCCACGGCAGACGGAGGCTCGGGCCGATCGACGATGGTCGTCTTCATGCTGTTGCTCGTGAGCGGATCGTCGTACTGCTCGGGAATGTCGAGCTTGAAGTCGAGCGGCATCGACTCTTCATCTGGCGGAGCGCTCGGCTGCGGCGCGCGTGCGCGCGGCGCCTGACGATCCGCGCCAGATGCGGCGATCGGGGGAAGGTCGAGATCGACGAAGGTTCCCGGCCCATCCTTGACGCGATCCGTGGTTCTGGATTCCGGCACCTCCCTTGCCCCGCCCGCTTCGTCATCCAAGCTCGATGCGGGAGGCGGAGGGTCGGCAAACGGCGATGGCAGCGTCGGGCCGCCAAGCGCGGCAAAGTCGGTTTCCTCGAGTGGCCCGGCTCGCGGCGCGGCGCGCGGCGGCGAGACCGTGCGCACCGTCGCCATCGCGGCTTCGATATCGGACACCGTGAAATCGGTATCGATGGCCGTCGAATAACGCGCACCGCGCATCGCTGGACGTGGACGATCCTGCACGTTCGAGGTCGAGACGGCCGCAGCAGCAGCCGCGGCCGTTACCGACAGCGGGCGCGTGTCGACGGGAGTAACGGCGAGCCGCGTGCCGATCGCGGCTGCAACCGGCTCGACCGGCGCCTTGGCGCTTGCGGCTCCCGACGTGGGCGCCTGTACCGTGTTACCGCTCCACCAGGCCGAGCCATCGATCGATCGGCGCAACTGTCCGTAACGCAACGCCATCCACCCTGCGATGGCGATCGCGATCACCGACAGAGCGATCAGCAGCCATACCAGGGTGGGTGAGAACGCCGTGGCTTCCAGCGTTTGATTGCGCGTCGAGAGCGTGGTCGCCTGCACGCGCAGGGCGCTGATCTGATCGTTCAACGCCTTGACCTGCTTCTGCAGTTCGACCTGTTCGTTGCGTAATTTTTCTTCGCGCGCCATTGCCGCGGCGGCCGCGTCGACCGTTCCTGCCGCTGTCTCGGCCGGCACGGGTGTCATCGTATTCGGCGCCGCAGCGGGCGGCGATGCAGTGGGGACGGTCGCCGACGGCGACGGCGGGCTCGCCGTCGCCTGCGACGATGCGGTAGACGGTGCAGGGAGCGTTGCGGAACCCGTTGGTGCCGCCGCGATGACCCGGGCGGGATCTCCTGCGACTGCCGCACTCTTCTGCGGTTCGGTCGGAACCACAGTCAGGCCGTCACGTGTCGGCGACTTCTGTTCTTTGGTGGAAGCGGTCTTCGGCGGTGCACGTCGCATCGCTTCGCGCGTCGCGACTCGCGAGGGCTTGGTCCCGGCTCGAGGTGTTGCCGCGGCGCGCGGCGCGGTGCGAGGGACCGCCGAGCTCGCGCTGGTGTTTGCAGATGCGCTGGCTCTGTGCGCGAGGCGGCGACGTGGAGTCGCCGATGCACGGCGAACCGGCGTGGGCCGCGCCGCGCTGCGAATCGGCGCTCGCGTGGCTTGCGCAAGAGACGAGGCCGGCGACTCGGCAAGCGCGGGAATCACCGGAGGATCGAGGAACAGAACGTAGGCGCGCGCGACCGGTGACGCACAGCCGACCGATACGACAACCCCGATTGCCGGCTCGTTGACCGGCTGCGCGCTGCTGATCTCGATCTCCGTGCGGCCTCGCGTCTGAACGACCGACGCGCGCGTATTGAACACCGAGGGCAGGTCGTCGCCTCGGGGTCTGACCTGCACGCAACCGACGTCTTCTCCATCCTGCAGCGTCACCGGCAACGAGAAACGCAGCGGCTCCCCGAGAGCCGAGCGCAGCGACACCGGGCCGAGCCCGATCGCAAAACTGTTCGAAACCGCACCCGCAAGAAAGACGAGCGCGCCAAGCGTCGAAACAAGGCCGAGGCTGCCGAAGCGAAGCGTGCGCGCGCGCGGGTTGCGTTGCCGTTTCGCGGGGGAGGCGCCGACCGAGATGCCGACGGCGCGCGATGCGCCTGCAAGTGCGTGTGCCGGGTGACCTGTCAGCGCTACGATCAATTTTCCCCCTGGATGAACGAGCACCTTCGTTATATTTCGAGTTCGCTCGCGGCACGGATTTTGCCGCAAACCGCGGCGACTGCACAGCGAAACGTGCATCCGTAGCTGCAGATGCTCGATACGGCGACACCTTCGGTTGTGTTTCCGCGAATGGCTGCCTTCGAGCGTCTTGACCTCGTATGCACGTCAATAGCCGATCGAGGATCCGCGCTTCGCCAGGCCGCGGCCGATGATGAGCTGCTGGATCTGCGTCGTCCCTTCGAAGATGCGGAACAGTCGCACGTCGCGGTAGAAGCGCTCGATCGCATAGTCGCTGATGTATCCCGCGCCACCGTGCGCCTGCACGCAGCGGTCGGCGACCCTTCCGCACATTTCGGACGAGAACAGCTTGCAGCACGATGCGTGCAGGCTCACGTCCTGTCCTTCATCGCGCCGCCTTGCAGCGTCGAGCACCATCGACCGCGCCGCATAGAGCTCGGCCTGGCTGTCGGCGAGCATTGCCTGCACGAGCTGGAAATTTGCAAGCGGTTCGCCGAACTGTTTGCGCTCGAGCGTGTAGGTGATCGTATCGTCGAGCATGCGTGAGGCCGAACCGACGCACGCGGCCGCGATCGTGAGCCGTCCCTTGTCGAGTACCTTCATCGCGGTCTTGAAGCCCTGCCCCTCCATGCCGCCGATCAGATTCGCCGCAGGCACGCGGCAGTTCTCGAAGATCACATCGGCGGTGTGCGCACCCCGCTGTCCCATTTTCCTGTCGGGCTTGCCGACCGTGATGCCGGGCGTTCCCGCTTCGACGATGAATGCGGAGACGCCGCCGGCGCCGCGCTGCGATGGATCGGTTCGCGCCATCAAGGTGAACAGTCCAGCCTCGGGCGCGTTGGTGATGTAGCGCTTGGTGCCGTTGACGACGTAGTCGTCGCCATCACGTACCGCCGTGGTGGTCAGCGACGCGGCATCCGAACCCGCGCCGGGTTCGGTCAGCGCGAACGAGCCGATCAATTCCCCCGAGGCCAGACGCGGCAGCCATTTCTCCTTCTGCTCGGGCGTGCCGTCGATCACGATGCCTTGCGATCCGATGCCGTTGTTGGTTCCCATGATCGAACGGAAGGCGGGCGAGGCTCGCGTCAGCTCGAAGGTGACGTCCACTTCTTCTTCCATCGTCAGCCCGAAGCCGCCGTAGTCTTCCGGGACGGTCAAGCCGAACAAGCCGATCTCGCGCATCGCACTCACGATGCCTTGGGGGATCGCGTCGGTCAGGACGACCTCTTCTTCGGCCGGGATCAGTCGCTCGCGCACGAAGCGGGCAACGGTATCGAGGAGAAGACGATGGCTTTCAGGATCGCGAATCATGCGCAGGTCACCGAATGGAAATCGCCGCGGCTCGAAGGATTCGAAGCCGACGCCGGCAACGCATTGTAGGGATCGGGAAGAACTGCGCGACTTTGCGTGTCGACTTTTTTTACCTCCAGCGTCCAATCCGCAAGCTTGTGCAACGCTAATCGATTGAAATTTAATCAATAAATTTTCTGGCCTGCTTCATGCTTAGTTTGATGCGACGTAAAGGCAAATGCCGGTTACCAGCTAGAGGAAAGCGTCAACCGGATC
>JBBQCA010000121.1:0-9771 GCA_038318315.1 Burkholderiales bacterium
GGCTGGTCGCTCGAACGCGGGCGCGATCTCTACTTCCTGATCTGGCTGTTCGTGGTCGCGAGCGTGCTCGCGGTGCAGGCGCTGCTGGACTCGCGGCCCGGCCGCGCGATCCGCGCGCTGCGCGGCGGGACGATCATGGCCGAGTCGTTCGGCGTCAACACCACGCGCGTGAAGATCGTGATCTTCGTCTATGCGGCGCTGCTCGCGTCGATGTCGGGCTGGCTCTACGCGCATCTGCAGCGCGTGGTCAACCCGACGCCGTTCGGCGTCAATGCGGGCATCGAATACCTGTTCATGGCGGTGGTGGGCGGCGCCGCCCACGTGTGGGGCGCGCTGCTCGGTGCGGGCGTCGTCACGATCGCTCGCGATCAGTTGCAGAACTGGTTGCCGCGCCTGTTGGGCAGCAACGGCAACTTCGAGAGCATCGTGTTCGGCGTGCTGCTGGTGTTCCTGTTGCAGCGGGCGCCGCAGGGGCTGTGGCCGATCATCACCGGCTGGGTCCATGGTCGTCGCGGAGCTCGCAGCCGGGGTGACGACGCCGGGGCCGAGGGCGACGAGTTCGGCGGCGTATCGAGCTCGAAGGTCTCGACCCTCGGCGTCGATGAAGCCGAAGCCTTGCCGCGCCGCGAGCGCCCCGCGGCCGGCGATGTGGTGCTCGAGGTGCGCGCGATTCGCAAGGAGTTCGGCGGGCTCGTCGCCGTCAACGACATCAGCTTCAGGGTGCGCGCGGGCGAGATCGTGGGCTTGATCGGTCCGAACGGCGCGGGCAAGAGCACGACCTTCAATCTCATCACCGGCGTGTTGCCGATCACGCGCGGTGAAGTGCTGTTTCGCGACGAGCGCATCGACGGCATGCTGGCGCGCCACATCAGCGCCAAAGGCCTGGGCCGAACCTTCCAGCACGTGCAACTCTTGGCCGGCATGAGCGTGATCGACAACGTCGCGCTCGGTGCGCACCTGCGCTCGTCGGTCGGCCTGGTGCGCGCATCGCTGCGGCTCGACCGCAAGGAAGAGGCGCGCCTGCGCCACGAAGCGGCCTTGCAGTTGAAACGCGTCGGCCTCGGCCATTGCCTGTTCGAGCAGGCCGGCAATCTCGCGCTCGGCCAGCAACGCATCCTCGAGATCGCGCGCGCGCTCGCATCCGATCCGGTGCTGCTGCTGCTCGACGAACCCGCCGCCGGCCTGCGCTACAAGGAGAAGCAGGCGCTGGCCGATGTGCTGCGCCAGTTGCGCGCCGAGGGCATGAGCATCCTCTTGGTCGAGCACGACATGGAATTCGTGATGGGACTCACCGATCACCTGTTCGTGATGGACTTCGGCAGCAAGCTCGCCGAAGGATCGCCGCGCGAGATCCAGAGCGATCCGGTGGTGCTCGAGGCGTATCTGGGCGGCATCGACGACAACCTCGCACTGGGGCGGCACGCATGAACACGGCCGATCACCTGCTCGCACAAGACGCGATCCTCGCGGTGCGCGGACTCTCCGCGCGCTACGGCAAGGTCACCGCGCTCGCCCCCACCGATCTCGACGTGGCGCCCGGCCGCATCGTCACGGTGATCGGCGCCAACGGGGCAGGCAAGTCGACCTTGCTCAATGCACTGATGGGCTCGTTGCCCACCAACGGGCATTGCGAAGGCGCGATCAGCTACGAGGGCGATCGGGTCGAATTGCGCGGCACCGAGCAGCGCGTCGCCGGCGGCATGGCGCTGGTTCCCGAAAAGCGCGAGCTGTTCGCGAGCATGAGCGTCGAAGACAACCTGATGCTGGGCGGCTTTCGTCGCTATCGGCTGCGTCGCTCCGAAGAGCACAAGCGCTGGGCCGACGAACTCGATCATGTCTTCACGCTGTTCCCGCGCCTGAAGGAACGACGCAAACAGGAGGCCGGCACGCTCTCGGGCGGCGAGCGCCAGATGCTCGCCGTCGGCCGCGCATTGATGGGCAAGCCCAAGCTGCTGATGCTCGACGAACCCAGCCTCGGGCTCGCTCCCCTGATCGTCCGCGAGATCTTCCACATCATCGCGGCACTGCGTGCGACCGGCGTCGCGACGCTGCTGGTCGAGCAGAACGCGCGCGCAGCCTTGCAGGTCGCCGATTACGGCTATGTGCTCGAGACCGGCTCGGTCACGTTGAAGGGCCCGGCGAAGGAACTCGCGAGCAATCCGCGCGTGATCGAGAGTTATCTGGGGTTGGGGGAGAAGCGGGAGGGGTGAGAAGAGAAGCCGGGCGCTAGTCTGCTCGGTGGATGACCGGCGTGCATCAGCGTGAAAAGATGGATTCGTGATATTTCCGAGAGTCCGTCTTTGCCGTATAGCCCCACATGCTGACGTTCGTCTATTTCACGCGTCGTTCTTCAGGCGAGATATGGATGCTTCTCGTATACGCGAAGGCCGTCCGAGCCAAAATACCGGCGCATCTGCTCAAGGACATTCGAAAGGAAATCGAACATGGCTAGTCGACCTGTCTCCAAGCGCATTTCTGCGGGCGATGCCTTGGGTCGAAAGCTCCTGCAATCGGTGCGCGAAATGAACGCCGCCCAGCGCGCGCGTGTGGCGAAAGTTGCGATCAACGAGGTCGTGAAAGCACGGCAGAGCACCGGCTTGTCGCAGGCCGAGTTCGCGGATGCGTTGAAGATTTCCAAGCGCACCCTGCAGGAATGGGAACAGGGCCGGCGGTTTCCATCGGGCGCGGCTCAGGCGCTGATTCGTATTGCCGAGCGACATCCCGATATTGTTCGGGAAGTGCTGGCATGAACGCGGTCGGCTCGATCCGCTCGTCGGATTTGCAAGAGTTGTAGAAACGGATCGAGGCGCGAAGTCGCTGGCGCGCACGCCAACCCCACCCTTGATGCAGACCAATAGTCCTGCCAACGGCACCGTCTATGCCGTCCTCTTGAATCATCGTGCAACAGTCGCTGCGCTAGGCGATGCCGTACACGACAAGCCCTACGGCAAGCCGCCGGTGGCGCCGGTGCTCTATGTGCGACCGGCGAATACGTGGAATGTAGACGGCGCGACAGTGGCGGTGTCCGACGACGTGAACGAGGTCGAGGTCGAAGCGACGTTCGGCATCGTGTTCGATCGCGCGACCTCGCATGCCTCGGTCGCCGATGCGCTCGATCATGTGCGTGGCTATGTGGTCGTCGCCGATCTCGCCGTGCCACATGCGAGCGTTTATCGGCCCGCGATTCGACAGCGCGATCGCGATGGGTTCTGCGTGTTCGCGTCGCGCATGATCGATGTCGCTTCGCTGGATGCGTCGCTGGATCTTCAGGCGCTGATCGTCGAGACGCGCGTCAACGATCGCGTGGTTGCAACAACGAGTTCCGTCGACCTGATTCGTACGGTGCCGCAACTGATCGCCGATGTCAGCGCGTTCATGCGCTTCGATGCCGGTGATGTCCTGCTCGTCGGTGCGATCGGAGAGCCCGTGCGTGCGCGGCGCGGCGATCGCGTGCGCGTCGGGATTGCCGGACTCGGCGATGTATCGTTGACGATCGATAACGAACCCGACGCGCCGCGAGCGACCCCAGCCCGCGAACATCGCGAGCTGCGCGGCGACAGGGCTTCGCGACGCACGCGTTGCGGACGCGTCGCGTGGCAAGGCGCGATCCACGACGTGACCGAAGCCGATGGTCGCGTGCGTCTCGCCGATGGACGCATGCTCGACGAGCCACAGCCGGTCTGGCTGCCGCCGCTCCCTCGCGCGGCACGCGCCCGCAGCATCTTCGCGCTCGGTCTCAACTATGCCGACCACGCCAAGGAACTCGCGTTCAAGGCGCCCGAGGAACCGCTGATCTTCATGAAGGGCGAGAGCACCCTCGTCGGCCATCGCGGCGTGACGCTGCGCCCCACGGATGCGACCTACATGCACTACGAATGCGAACTCGCGGTCGTGATCGGCCGCACCGCTCGCGGCATCAAGCGCGACGACGCCTACGACTTCATCGCCGGCTACACGGTCGCCAACGACTACGCGATCCGCGACTACCTCGAGAACTACTACCGTCCCAACCTGCGCGTGAAGAATCGCGAAGGCTCGACGCCGATCGGCCCGTGGCTGGTCGATGCGCGCGCCGTTGCCGATCCGATGAACCTCGAGCTCACCACGCGCTTGAACGGCAAGATCACGCAGCAGGGCTCGACCCGCGACATGATTTTCGACGTACCCTTTCTGGTCGAATATCTGTCCGCGTTCATGACGCTCGAAGCCGGTGACGTGATCCTCACCGGAACGCCCGAGGGACTTGTCGATACACCCGTCGGCGCGGTGGTCGAGACCGGGATCGAAGGCATCGGCACACTGATCAACACGATCGCGGCAGACCAACGAACCTAGACAGCCCATGCCCCACGTCGTCATCGAATACACCGATAACCTGCGCGCCGATGTGGACATCGCGGCCCTCTTGAAGAAGACCAACGCGCTGCTGATCGAACAACGAACCGCTGCGGGTCCGGTGTTTCCGATCGGCGGCATCCGCTCGCGCGCGATCGCGGTGTCGGAGTACTGCATCGCCGACGGCGGCGGCGACGACGCCTTCGTACACGTCACCGTCAAGATCGGCGCGGGGCGCGACGAGGCGACGAAGAAACAAGCCTTCGATGCGTTCTTCGCGATGATTGAGGAGCACTTCGCCGACCTCTATGCGCGCCGCGGCCTCGCGCTGTCGATGGAGGTGGTCGAATTCAGCGAGGCCGGTACTTGGAAGCACAACAACATTCACGCGCGGTTCAAGGCGAAGGATTCGTGACCGCAATCGACAGGGTCGTCAGGACGAATGGCGGGCAGCGGCCTTGCTCGGGCGCGTTCCTTTCTTTGCCGCAGGCGGCGCAGCAGCGGCCCGCTTGCGTGCCGGAGTCGATTTTTTTCTGGCGCGCGCAGGCTTTGCGGGCGCATCGTCAGCCGCTGCGGGTTGGGTTGCCGTCGCCGCCTCTGCCGCGACATCGATCTCGGCTGCCGCGGGCGGGTGCAGGGCCTGGATTTCGCGCAAGGCCTCCAGCAGATGCTCGACGAGCTCGTGGGATTCGGCCTGCGAAAGGGCGCGTCTGCAGGCCGTGAGGCCGAACTCCATCTGACCGTCGTAGCTCTGCACGGTCATGTTGAGGGCCATGCCGTGATAGGGGATGGACACGGGGTAGTAGTGCGCCATCCGCGCCCCGGCCATGTACAGGCGTATCGGAATCCCCGGCACATTGGAGATCGCGACGTTGGCCATCGGCGGCAATCGACTGGCCAGGTTGGATCGTCCGTACAGCGAGGCCAGTCCGGTCAGCAGCCACGGGGAACCTGTGATCGGGATATCGGCGCCGAGCACCGGCTTGAGTTCGCTCACCACCGCCTTGGCCGCTTCGGACGAGGCGTGGATCGCCTTGAAGCGCTCGGCGGGATCGGCAAGGTCGGTGGCTAGGTCGACACGGATCGCCGAGACCTGGTTGTTCATCGAGTCGTCGTCCGCCGCGCGCAGGCTGACCGGTACCATCGCGATCAGGGATTTTTCCGGCAGCAGGTTGCGCTCCAGGAGAAACCTGCGCAGCGCCCCACTGCACATCGCCATCACGACCGTGTTCACCGTGCCGCCGACCTGTTTGCCCAGCGCCTTGACTTCGGCCAACGGGAGCGACAGCACGCTGTACGAACGCTGGTTCGTGATCGGCACGTTGAAGATCGACTTCGGCGCCAGCGCCAGGTCCAGGCTGCGTGCGCCCGGCTCCTGCTTGCGCGCGGCGATGAGCGCACCCACGGTCTGCAAGGCCTTGGCCGCCTGCGGAAGCATCCTGCCGAGCTTGGTGTATTGCGCGACGGAATTGGAGATGGCGGCCTGCAACAGCTCGGCCACGCCGAGCTGATAGGTGCTGCCCGCCCGCGCGATGCGGGGCGGGCGCACATCGCGAACCTCGGGCGACGCGTCGTAGAGCACCTTGGCGAGTTCGACCCCGGCCTTGCCATCGACGCCGCTGTGATGCGCCTTGGTGTAGTAAGCGATCTGGCCGTTGCCGAGCCCCTCGATCACATAGACCTCCCACAACGGTCGGCTGCGGTCGAGCAAGGTGGAGTGCAGTCTTCCGACCAGCACTTCGAGCTCGGCCATCGTGCCGGGCCGGCGCAGGGTCACCGAACGCACGTGATAGTCGAGATCGATGTCGTCGTCTTCGATCCAGACCGGCTCGGCCAGCTCGAACGGCATCGGCGCGAGCTTGCGATGAAACAGGCTGCCCAGGTGCATGCGCTTGCCGATCAGCGCCTTGACGTCTTCGTAGTAGTCGCCCTTGTAGCCTTCAGGCAGGTCGAACAGCATCAGGCTGCCGACGTGCATCGGCGTCTCGGCGGTTTCGAAATGAAGGAAGGAAGCGTCGATACCGCTGAG
The DNA here is from genome assembly GCA_038318315.1 of Burkholderiales bacterium. Lineage (GTDB taxonomy): Bacteria > Pseudomonadota > Gammaproteobacteria > Burkholderiales > Burkholderiaceae_D > CAHJXF01. The sequence continues at coordinate 6,365 of JBBQCA010000121.1, forward strand.
GTGGTCCATGGCAGCCCCTGCTTGAATCCAGGTTTGATTACATGTGACGCGTCACTTTGGCTGCAGCAGCTTCTGCAGGTTGACGAGGTTTTCCTGGAAGCGATCCTGCACCACCTTCCACGCCTTGCTGCGCGACGCGGCCTCCATGTCGGCGAGCTCGCGCATGTCCACCATCGCCTTCTGCACGCCCTCCCTGGCACGCTCGGCCTGCTTCGAAAGCGCGTCGGGACCGGTTGCATCCTTCATCGCCGCCTGCCACTGCGTGAGCGACTCCATCAGGATTTCGTTGCGTCGCCTGGCCAGCGCCTGGATGCCTTCATAGGCCTGCCGATTCGCCTCGGCCAGCGCCTCCATGTCCTTCTTCTGCGACTCGACGATGGCGGCGATGTCGATGCCCGGCAACTTGAACTGCTGCATCATCTTTCCGATGTCGCCCATCCCGGGTATGTCGCCGAGGCCGGGTATGTTCGTCTTGGTCGAGCTCGACGCAGTGCTTGTGGTCTTCTTGCTGGTAGCCATGAAGTCTCCCCTCTTTGGTTGTCATGGACTGCGGGAAATCGGGAACCGGTTATGCGGCGGCGACGGCGTCGCGCCGGGGATCGCGATAGATCAGGCCCTTGATGCCGCTGCGTTCGAAGTGTCGCCAATGATCTTCCGGCTGTGCCAGCCGGTCGGCAATCGCGTAGAGCACCGCGGGGTTGTGCCCAAGGCCGCAATGACTGCCTTCGACCTCGATGTTCTCCGACCTCGGTCCCTCCTGCTCGAGGCAACCCTGCCACGCGACGATGCCATCGCTGCGGCTGAAGATCGCGGTGCTCGGCACGGGCAGCGGCATGCGCATGGGCTCGCGATGAGCCCAGTCATCGACCTTGCGCTCGCTGACGCGTTCATAGAGCTGCCACGCATTGCTGGCCTTGGGTGCGCCGGCGAACGGGCTGCCGAGCGTGATGACAGAGCGGACCTGGTCGGGTGCCTTCGTCGCCATCTCGCGAGCGAAGACACCGCCCAGACTCCAGCCGATCAGGCTGACCTTTTGTCGATAGCGCTCGAACAACGCCGCCAGACGGTCCTGCATCTTCGCCTCGGCGCCTGGCCGGGGGCCGTTGTTGGTGCCGAGCGACCAACCGTGAGCGCGGTAGCCCCGGTCCTTCAGAAAGGCGCGCAAGGGTCGCGTGGATGTGTCGCTGGCCGCCAGACCCGGCAGCACCAGCACCGGATGGCCGTCACCGGACGGCGCCATGCGCAGCAGAGGGAACATCGCGAAGAAGGCGCCCAGTTCCCAGATCGCCCGCACTTCGAGCAGCAGCAATTCGCGCGAGGGCGGAGCGGAAGGGTCGGTTGCGGCGAGCATGCAGACTCCTTGTATGCGCGAGCACACGCAGGTTACACCGCGTGCCCGGAGATGGCATCCTTCGTGGAACGTTGCGATCGAGGCCAATGGCACAGACGAAGGCCGACGGACGATGGCAACGCACCCTACGACGATCAGATTCGACCATGAGTGCAACCACGACCCCATCGACATCGACTCGCGCGGCCTCGAGCCGCCCTGCGCACATCGAGTCTGCGCAATTCGAACCCGCGCATTTCGAACCTGACGAATGGGCCGCGCGCTTGCAGCTCGCCGCCTGCTATCGCATCGCCGCGCATCTCGGCTGGACCGAGCTGATCTACAACCACATCACCTTGCGCCTGCCTCCACGCGAAGGCGATGCGCGGCCGCACTTCCTGATCAATCCCTTCGGCCTGCATTACACCGAGGTGTGCGCGTCGAACCTTGTCCGCATCGATCTCGATGGACGCATCGTCGAGAACCCCGGCGCTCCTTCTCGGTGGCCGGTCAATCCCGCGGGGTTCACGGTGCATGCAGCGATCCATCAAGGCATCCCGGATGCGCATTGCGTGATGCATGTCCACACCACCGCGGGCATGGCCGTCGCGTGCTCCCGGGGTGGCTTGTCGATGAGCAACTTCTACGCGGCGCAGTTGCACGGCAAGCTCGCGTATCACGACTTCGAAGGCATCACGGTGCATGCCGACGAAGGCCCGCGCCTGATTGCGAACATCGGCGACAAGCCCGCGGTGATCCTGCGCAATCACGGCCTGCTGGCCTGGGCCGACACCGTGCCGCGCACACTGTCGGTGTTGTGGCTGCTCAATCGCGCATGCGAGATCCAGGTGGCTTCGCTGGCGATGGGTCCAACCATCCCGATCCTCGAAACCGTGCAGATCGCCTGCACGCGCGATGCGCTTCAGTTCGACCCGCGCTTCGGCGCAGGCCAGGACGTGTTCGATGCATTGACGCGCCAGATCGATCGCATCGATCCGAGCTGGCGAGAGTGACTTGTTGAAATGCGCGTCGACATGAGCGAGATCATCTGGCGCCCTTCGCCTGCGCGCATTCGCGATGCGCAGGTCACAGCCTTCGAGGCGTGGCTGGAGCGGACGCGCGGCTTGAAGTTCGACGGCTATGAAGCGCTGTGGCAATGGTCGGTCGACGAGCTCGAAGACTTCTGGCAATCGATCTGGGATTACTTCGCCATCGAATCGGCGACGCCCTACTCGCGCGTGCTCGACCGACGCGTGATGCCCGGCGCGAAATGGTTCGAAGGCGCGACCCTCAACTACACGGCCGAGGTGTTTCGCAACGGCCGTGCATCGACGCAACCCGCCATCCTGTTTCGCAATGAAGTCGGCGACCAACCCGACGTGTCGTGGCCTGACCTCGAACGCAGCGTGGCGTCGCTTGCGGCAACGCTGGCTGTCAACGGCGTGGTGGCCGGCGACCGCGTGGTGGCCTATCTGCCCAACGTGCCCGAGACCATCGTCGCGTTCCTCGCGGTTGCCAGCATCGGCGCGGTGTGGTCGGTGTGCGCGCCCGACATGGGTCCGGTCGGCGTGCTCGATCGCTTTCGACAGATCGAGCCTGTGGCGCTGATCGCATGTGATGCGTATCGCTACGGCGGCAAGGTCTATGACCGCAGCGATACCGTCATCGGCCTACTCGAACAATTGCCGAGCGTGCGGATGCTGGTCTGCGTGCCGGTGGTCGACGCCGAAGCGCGACCCGCAACGACCTATCGTTCGCGCGTGCCCGCGCACGTGACGAGCGTGATCGATTGGTCCGACGCGATCGCAACCGACGTCGCGCTGTCGTGCGCGATGCTGCCCTTCGATCATCCGCTGTGGATCGTCTATTCCAGCGGCACCACGGGCACCCCGAAGGCGATCGTGCACGGTCATGGCGGCGTGATCCTGGTGGGCACGAAGGACACGCGCCTGCAACTCGACGTCGCACCCGGCGATCGTTTTCACTGGTACGCCAGCAGCGGCTGGATCATGTGGAACTCGCAGGTTGCGGCGCTGCTCTGCGGCGCGACCGCGTGCATCTACGACGGCAACGCCGG
>JBBQCA010000122.1:0-9720 GCA_038318315.1 Burkholderiales bacterium
GCAGGCATGCGGACGGGAGCGTGATCGACGTCAAGCTCGATATCGCCGCGGTCACCGCGAGCCATGGTGAAACCGAGTACATCGGCATCTACGAAGACATCAACGAGCGTCTCGCGATCGAAGAGGGATTTCGTCACGCCGTGCAGATGCAGCGCCTGGTCTTCGAGGCCGCGGGCGAGGGTATCGCGATCGTCAACAACGGTGTGATCGAGCAAGCCAATCAAGCCTTGTCCGACCTGGTCGGGGTACCGGTGGCGCAACTCAAGGACCGAAGCTTCCAGGCGATGTTCCAGGATCCCGAAGGATGGGCCGAAATCGAGAAGCAGTTCGAGCGTCTCGGCAACGCGCTCAAGCTCGAGAGACGTGTGATGCACTCCGATGGCCGTGCGATCTGGGCGTGCGTGACGGGCCGCGCGGTCGAAACGCCGGCCCCATCGACGCCGCAATCCGGACCGAATGATGCGCGTTCGATCTGGATTCTCGCCGATCTTTCCAAGCAAAAGGAAAGGGAAGTCGAGACCTGGCATCAGGCCAATCACGACGTGCTGACCGGCCTGCCCAACCGTCGCTTCCTGCAGGATCGGCTCGACCAGGCGCTCGCGCTCGCGCGGCGGGACGGTCGCCGGGTCGCGGTTCTCGAACTCGACCTCGACGGCTTCAAGAAGGTCAACGACCAGCACGGCCACCGCTTCGGCGACGCGGTGCTCGAAGAGATCGCCCGACGCCTGCCCGGCGTGATCCGCGAACTCGATACCGCAGGCCGCTGGGGTGGCGACGAGTTCGTGCTGGTGTTGAAGGAGATCGACTCGCGGGATGTCGTCGAGGACATGGTCAGGCGCGTGATCACGCGCGTCACCGAGCCGATCGCGTACGGCGGCGAACAGCTTTCGGTGGGCGTGAGCGTGGGGATAGCGTTATTTCCCGATCACGGCGAAGACGTCGAAGCGCTCATGCTTGCCGCCGACCTCGCGATGTACGAAGCCAAGGCGGGCGGCGGCAACACCTGGCGTTTCCCGTCGTTGACCGCGCAGGGCCCGCGCGGCAAGTACCGTCCCGCGTTGGCGCCCGAAGCCTGACACCGTGTCAGGCTTCGGGCCGCCGAAGACGCCTCAGGACGCCTCTTCCGCATGCGCGAGTTGCGCGTGTTGTTGCCTGAGCTGACCGAGCGTCGCCGAGAATTTCGCAACACGCTCGCGCTCCAGTGCTACGACCTCGGCCGGCGCCTTGCCGACGAAGCTCTGGTTCGACAATTTGCCATTGGCTTTGCCGATCTCGCCTTCGAGCCGCGCGATCTCCTTGGCGAGTCGCTCGCGTTCGGCGTCCGCATCGATTTTCACATCGAGCATCAGACGCGTTTCACCGACCACCTGCACCGGCGCATTCGAGGCGGACTCATCGAGCCCTTCGACCACGGTCACGTCCGACAACTTCGCGAGCGCCTTCAGATACGGCGCGATGGTCGCCAGGCGCATGCGCGTCGCTTCGGTCGAAGCTGCCGCCACCAACGGCACGCGCTGCGCGGGCGACATGCGCATCGCGCCCCGCAGGTTGCGAACCGCATCGACGGCGGCCTTCAAGTCGGTCATCCATGCATCGGACGCCGCATCGATCTTCCCGGGCTGCGATTGCGGGTAACGGGCGATCATGATGCTCGTCACAGCGCCGGCCTCGATCGCGCCGGCGAGCGGCGCGACCTTCTGCCACAACTCTTCGGTGATGAAAGGGATCACCGGATGCGCGAGCCGCAGCGTGGTCTCGAGCACGCGCAACAGCGTCCGTCGGGTCGCGCGCTTCTGTGAATCGCTGCCGTCCTGCAACTGCACCTTCGCCAGTTCCAGATACCAGTCGCAGTATTCGTCCCACACGAATTGATAGATGGCGGAAGCGGCATGATCGAAGCGGTAGCTCGCAAAACCCGCCACCACGTCCGCTTCGGTTCGTTGCAACTGGCTGACGATCCAGCGATCGGCTTGCGAAAAATCCAGATAGCCCTCGGGTCCGCAGTCGTGCGTGCATGGATCGAGGCCGCGATCGAAGTCCGATGCGCCCTCGACATTCATCAGCACGAAGCGCGTCGCGTTCCACAGCTTGTTGCAGAAATTGCGATAGCCCTCGCAGCGCGAGAGATCGAAGTTGAGCGTCATCGACAACGGTGCGAGCGCGGCGAACGTGAAGCGCAACGCGTCGGCGCCGTAGGCCGCGATGCCGTTCTCGAAATTCCTGCGGATGTATTTCGCGGCCTTCTCCTTGTGGCTCGGGAGCATCAGGCCCTGCGTCGATTTCGCGACCAGCGATTCGAGATCGATGCCGTCGATCAGATCGAGCGGGTCGAGCGTGTTGCCCCTGGACTTCGACATCTTGTTGCCGTCGGCATCGCGCACCATCGCGTTGATGTACACGTCGCGAAACGGCACCTTGCCGGTGAAGTGCAGGCTCATCATGATCATCCGCGCGACCCAGAAGAAGATGATGTCGTTGCCGGTGACCAGCACGTCCGAGGGCAGGAAGGTGTCCTGATCGGCGCGGGAAGCCTCGGTGCCGTCGGGCCAGCCCAGCGAGGCGAACGGCACGAGCTGCGACGAAAACCAGGTGTCGAGCACGTCGGCGTCCTGCGTGAGCTCGCCCTCGTAACCCGCCGCCTTCGCCTTTGCACGCGCCTCATCGATCGAGCGCGCGACGACGATGCTCCGGCCGTCGATCGCAGTGCCGTCGGTATGCCACGCGGGGATCTGATGGCCCCACCACAGCTGGCGCGAGATGCACCAGTCCTGAATGTTGGAGAGCCAGTGATCGTAGGTGGCCCTCCAGTGCTCGGGGTAGAACTTGACGTCGCCCTTCGCAACGGCGTCCAGGCCGCGAGCCGCGAGCCCGTCCATCTGCATGAACCACTGATCGGTCAGCATCGGCTCGACCACCACGCCGGTGCGCCCCGACTTCGGTTGCATCATCACGTGGGGCCGGGCTTCGATCAGGTAGCCATCGCGTTCGAGTTGCGCAACCACCGCCTTGCGCGCGTCGTAGCGATCCATCCCCTGGAACTGCACGGGCCCGTTCTGGTTGATCTTCGCGTCGAGCGTGAAGATGACGATCATCGGCAGGTTGTGCCGAAGCGCCGCGCCGTAGTCGTTGAAGTCGTGCGCGCCGGTGATCTTCACGCAGCCCGATCCGAACGCGGGATCGACCATGGTGTCGGCAACGATAGGAATGGTGCGGTCGCACAGCGGCAGGATCACGTGCTTGCCGAGCAGATGGCGATAGCGCTCGTCGTCCGGATGCACGGCCACCGCGCCGTCGGCCAGCATGGTTTCGGGACGTGTCGTCGCGATCGTCATGCCGCGCAGCACTTGGCGATTCCCTTCGGCATCGACGATCTCCTGCGGGCCATCGACGAAGGGATAGACGATGAACCACATCGTTCCCTTGACCTCTTCGCTCTCGACTTCGAGATCCGAGACTGCGGTCATCATCACCGGGTCCCAGTTCACGAGCCGCTTGCCGCGGTAGATCAGCCCGTCTTCGTGCAGCTTGACGAAGGCTTCGACGACCGCGCGATTCATGTGCGCGTCCATCGTGTAGTAGCCGGCCTGCTGGCCTTCGGCATCGGCATACGTCCAGTTGGCCGAGTCGCCCAGCCGCCGCATCTGGCGCGTGATGGTCGAACCCGATTCCTGCTTCCACTCCTTGACTTTCGCGACGAAGGCCTCGCGGCCGAGCGCGGCGCGGCTCGTGCCCTGCGCTTCGAGCTGGCGCTCGACCACGATCTGCGTCGCGATGCCGGCGTGATCGGTGCCGACCACCCAGTTGGTATTGAAGCCGCGCATGCGGTGATAGCGGATCAGCACATCCATCAAGGTTTGCTGGAACGCATGGCCCATGTGCAGCGTACCCGTGACGTTGGGCGGCGGAAGCTGGATGCTGTACGCGTTCTTCGGATCGTGCTCGTCCGCGCGATGTCGAAAATAACCGCTCGATTCCCACAGCGGATACCAGCGCGCTTCGATTGCGTGCGGCTCGAAACTTTTCGCCAGCGATGCCGATAAGCTGACGGGTGGCGTCGCATCGGGTTCGGCCATATGGTGAAGCGGGGAAGCAGCGGGGGAAATCGGGGGCATGGGCGAATCGTTCTCTGGCAGACTTATAGGCTTGGGATGGTTTTGCGCAATTTTAATGGAGAACCTCCAAAGACCCCGCGAAGGATGGGGGGAGGGCTCTTGATTCACGGAGACAGTCGGTGAAGACAGGTATGACGAATAGCGCCCTGGCATGGGCCTGTGTGGCAGCGATGGTTTCGCTTGCGGGATGCGCCAGCGTCAGCGCGCCCGGTGACGGCAATGGCGCGAGTGCGCCCGCGGTGCGACCCGCGACAGCGTCTTCGGGAAGTGCGCCAGTGGGCGCACCCCCGGGCGCCGGTCCGGCAGCTGCTGCGGCGGGCGCTGCGGCGACGGCGCCCAATCCGGCCGCGAGCGGCACACGTCCCGACAATGCGAGTCTGAAGCCGTTTCGCGAAGTGATTGCGGGCGCCCACGAGTTGAAGGGCTACTTCCCGCTCTGGCAGAAGGACGACAAGGTCTGGATCGAAATTCCTGTCGAGCGCCTCGATCAGCCGTTCTTCTTCTCGTACAACATCAGCGATTCGATCGGCGAGCGCGCGGCCTATGCGAGTCAGATGGGCAAGCGCTACCTGGTCAGCTTTCATCGCGTCGGCAACGCGATGCAATTGATCGCGAAGAACACGCGATTCATCGCGGCCGCCGGATCGCCCACCGAACGCGCGGTGCGCCAGAGTTTCTCGGACAGCCTAATTGGCAGTGCGCCCGTGCTCTCGCAACCCAATCCGGACAGCAAGTCGGTACTGATCGACGCGAGCGCGTTGTTGATGACCGACATCCCGGGCTACTCGACGACGCTCGAATCGTCGTTTCGCATCAACTACACGCTCGACCGCGCGAACTCGAGTTTCGTGAAAGTGCGCGCCGACGACCAGAGCGCGAGCTTCTCGGTGCGTGATCATTTCTCGACAGCGCGGCTGCCCGGCATCCTCCTGCCCGGCAATCCGATCGCGCCCGCGCCGCCCAACACGCCGCACGATGCGCGCAGCGTGTTCATCGGCTTCGTCTACAACTTCGCCGTGCTGCCTGAGCCGATGCGGCCGCGCTATGCCGACGATCGCGTCGGCTACTTCACCACCACCATCGCCGACTACACCGCCGACAACACGCCGAGCCCGCGCAGCTTCTTCGTGAATCGCTGGCGTCTCGAGAAGAAGGATCCGTCGGCCGCGATGTCCGACCCGAAGCAGCCTATCGTGTTCTGGGTCGATCGCAACGTGCCGGTCAACTATCGCGACACCATCGTCGAAGGCATCCTGGTGTGGAACAAGGCGTTCGAGCGCATCGGCATCTCGAACGCGATCGTGGCGAAGATTCAACCCGACGACGCCGACTTCGACACGCTCGACGCGCGTCATGCCTCGGTCCGCTGGTACCTCGGTGCCGACGCGGGATTCGCGATCGGCCCTTCGCACACCGATCCGCGTACCGGCGAGATCCTCGACGCCGACATCGCCATACCCGACATCTTCACGCGCAACGCGAAGACCTTGATCAGCGAGGCGCTACCGAATCCCCCCAAGTCGCTCGAGGGCGCGATCGCGTATTCGAATGGCGGGGCGGAAGGCAGCTCGGCGTTGCAATGCGACTTCGCCGCCGAAGCCGTCGGCGAGGCGGCGTTCGCACTCGGCCTGCTCGATGCGCGCGGCGAAGTGCCGGCTGACAGTGCCAAGGCCGATCGCTTTGCGCGCGACTACCTGCGCAATGTCGTGACGCACGAGGTCGGGCACACGCTCGGCCTGCGCCACAATTTTCACGCATCGACCATCCGCACGCGCGCGCAATTGCAGGACGCCGCCTTCACGCACGCCAACGGCATGACCGGTTCGGTGATGGACTACACGCCCTTCAACATCGCCGCGCACGACGAGCGTCAGGGCGAATACGTGATGAGCGGCCTTGGTCCCTACGACTATTGGGCGATCGAATACGCCTACAAGCCCATGGATGCGACGTCGCCCGAGGCCGAGCGCCAGGAGTTGTCGCGCATCGCCGCGCGCGGCATCGAGCCGACGCTGACATTCGCCACCGACGAGGATGCCGACGCGGGTCCGGACGGCGCCGACCCGGAGATCAATCGTTTCGATCTCGGCAACGATCCGCTGGCGTATTACAAGAAGCGCTTCGCGTTGTCGCGCGAATTGTGGGACCGCCTGCAGACCCGCGCGATGAAGCCCGATGAAAACTATCTGGTGCTGCGTCGTAATGTCGAGCGCGGCTTCAACGAAATCAATCGTGCGGCGCCCTTGATAGCGAAATACGTGGGCGGCATGCGCACCAGCCGCAATCACGTCGCCTTCACGACCACCGACAACAGCGTCGCGCTTGCATCCGGCGGCGCGCTGCATGTACCGATCGACGCCGCGCGGCAGAAGGAGGCGCTCGATCTGCTGGCCACGCAATTGTTCTCGGTCGACAGCTTTCGCTTCAAGCCCGAGTTCATCGGCCGGCTCGGCATCGACTACTTGGACCGCAACGACCCCAACGGTTCGAACAAGACTGCCTTCTACCTGCCCGGTCGCGTGCTCGCGATTCAGACCTCGGTGCTCGATCACCTGATGTCGGAGCCGGTGGCGCAACGCATCGGCAACGCGGAGAACCTGAGCGACAAGCCGCGCGAGTTGCTCACCCTGGCGCAGCTCTACGGCACCATGCAGCACGCGATCTGGAGCGAGCTCGCGAGCGGCAAGGACATCACCCGCATGCGACGCAACCTGCAGCGCGAGCACTTGAAGCGCATGGTGGCGGTGCTTCTCAGGCCAACCACCGCGACCCTGGCCGACGCGCGCAGCCTGCAACGCGAGAATGCGATTGCGCTCAAGGCCTCGATGGCACGTGCGCTGACCGCCAAACAGCTCTCGCCCGAGAATCGCGCGCACCTGCGTGAAAGCATCGCGACCATCGACGATGCATTGCACGCCAACCTGACGCGGGTAGGCGCATGAGCGCGGCGATCGATGCCAAGACATCGAAACGGGAGTTCGTGAAGGGGCCTGCCGATGCAGCGTCTGCAACGGAAGCCGACGCGCGAAACGATGCGCAGCACGCCGCGTCGAGCGATGTGCCGCAAGCCGAGGTCGAAGGTCCAGCGACGGGTGACCAGCCGTCCGCCGAGGAGCCGCTGGTCGTCATCCCGGCATCGGACGAGCCCCTGCCGAAGTTCGATGCGCGCGGCGCGTCGATCGTCACGCTCGCCGTGCTGGCCTCGCTGTTCGCGTTGCAGACCGCCCAGCTCTTCGTCATTCCGCTGGTGGTCGCCGTGCTGTTCGCCTATGCGCTCGACCCGTTCGTGTCCTTCCTCGAACGCTGGCGCGTGCCGCGTCCACTCGGCGCGTTGTTCGTGCTGGTCGTGCTGGTGGTCGGATGCGGAGCCAGCATCTATGCACTGCGATTCCAGGCGCAGGCCATCGTCGATCAGATTCCCAGCGTCGTGAAGAAAGTCTCGCACGCGATGGATGCGTTCGATACGGGGCCGGGCATCGGTCTGGACAATGTGCGCCGTGCCGCGGACGCATTGCAGAAGGCTACCGACGAGGCAACCGGGAACACCAACGTGAAGGGCACGGTGGTGGTCGTCCAGCAATCTACGAAGAGCGTCAAGGACATGTTGCTCAGGGGTGGGCGCACTGTGCTCGAGATGGTCGGCCAGACCGTGATGGTGATCTTTCTGATCTATTTCATCCTCATGGCCGGCGACAAGTTCAAACGCAAATTCGTCAAGGTCGCGGGCCGCACGCTGTCCGAGAAAAAAATCACCGTGCAGATGTTCGAGCAGATCAACCTGTCGATCCAGCGCTACATGGCGATGCTGTTCGTCACCAACATCATCGTGGCGATCCTGACCTGGGGCGCGTTTCGCATGCTCGGGCTTTCGAACGCGGGAACCTGGGGCATTGCAGCAGGCGTGCTGCACATCGTCCCGTACTTCGGGCCGATGATGGTCGCGCTGGCGACCGGCGTGGCGGCGCTGATCCAGTTCGGGTCGCTCGGCATGGCGGCGCTGGTGGGCGGGGCTTCGCTCGCGATCGCGACCCTGGTCGGCGTGGTCCTCACCACCTGGATGACCGGACGCATCGCAAAGATGAACACGGTCGCGGTGTTCATCGGCCTGCTGCTCTTCGGCTGGCTGTGGGGTGTGTGGGGCGTGCTGCTCGCGGTGCCGATCGTGGTGATCGTCAAGGTGGTCTCGGACCACGTCGAAGAACTCAAGGCCTTCTCGGAATTCCTCGGCGACTGAGCGCAACGGTGCAGAGGTCGATCAGAACCACATGATCGACCTCCCTATCGCCATCGGCCGGGTCGAGCGCAACCCGGGCACGCGCGGTGACACGACGTGCTTCATGCGGGCGATGGACCGTTGCACGGACTGTCGCCGCGCTTCGACGCGTCGATCTGCCACGGCACCCCGCACTCGAAGTCCCCGGACGTCAATTGGCAAAGGATCACCATCGTGACGTCGTGGTCGCATTGAGACTGCGCCTGCGACTGTAAAGCGGCTTCGGGCTTGCCGATCGAAACCGAGTCATCCATCCGCATGTCGTTCTCCCTGATCGCCTGCGTTGTTCGATGCCTGCCAGTCTCGCCGCTGCCTACCCACCGATCACCCACGGATCGGGATCACGCGATCAAGCCCGCATCGAAGCAACCGATGAACAGCATGCAGATGAAACCCAACATGCCGAACAGCACCGCTCCGCTGATGACCGATTCCGCACCGATGACCGAGTCGTCGAACGAAACGGGGGTGTACGGTTTCGATGGCGCCGCGGCCTGGGCCGAGGGAACGAACTGAAGGACGTGTCGTTGCGTTTTCATTTGAGACTCACGGTTGGATGATGGTTTGAAGAATCCGGCGCCGGCCTGATGCCGTTCGCCATGATTCCAGTGTGATGGGGGCCTACCCACTGATTGCCCACGGAATCGAGGGCCGGGATTCGTCGCAAAGCCATCCGCAACAACCCATTCGACGCAGGGGAAACCCTCGGAGACGAGGCGTCGCGTGCGATCCGTGGGTGATCCGTAGGCGCGCCCTCGTCATGCTTCGGACATCGGCACCTGGGCCGATGCAACTCCGGAGAGACGACCATGATATTCAGCAACCCATCCCGTCCCCTCGACGAAAACGGCCTCGAAGCCGCGCGTCGCCAACGCCTTCAACGCGCCGGCTTGCGCAGCGAACCGCGCGGCAGCGAGCCCACCGGCGCCTTCGTCGCAATCGAAATGGCAGTGCTCGTGCTGGTGTCTGCGCTGGCGATGGTGTCCGTCATCGTGACGACCTGCTCGCCCGCCGAGGCGCGCGCGGTCGTGGTCGAGTCCCGCAGCGATGTAGCCAAGCGGCAGCAGCGAGACGCGACGACGAAGCGCGCGACGGTCCCGGCAATACGTAGCGCCGATCGGCCCGGCGCCGTCCCCGCCGCGACCAAATAGCCCGCTGCATCCGCACGACTCTGCGAAGAACCCACGAGGCGATCGAATTGCACAAGCCTCGTGACCGATCGATGAAGCGATCATCCCGGCGACCGATTCGTGAATATTCACTCACCATCCAGCAATGAAGATGCACGGAGTTTCTATTGCGGTAAGACCATCGCTGCATTTAAATGCGTGGATG
>JBBQCA010000123.1:0-9658 GCA_038318315.1 Burkholderiales bacterium
GTCGCCGCATCCCGAAGGTCTGGGCGCCAGGCTCGCAATGGAAGCCGCATTGCGTTCGGCCTCGCTCGCGCCCCGCGACATCGACTACATCAATCTTCACGGCACCGCGACGCGCAACAACGACGCGGCCGAAGACAAGGCTGTGTTCGGACTGTTCGGTCGCGACGTGCCGGTCAGCTCGACCAAGGGCGCGCCCGGCCATACGCTCGGCGCCGCCGGCGGCGGGGAGGCCGTGATCTCGCTGCTTGCATTGCGTGAAGGCCTGATCCCCGGGGGCCTGAATACGACCACCGTCGATCCTAGCCTTCGCAGCGACTACCGCATCGCCAACAGCCGCGGCGACTTGCGCCATGTGCTGTCGAATTCGTTCGGCTTCGGCGGCGCGAACTGCAGCCTGCTGTTCGCCCGCGCATGAAGGACGTGCAGGCGGTCGCGCCGCTGGTCGCGTGGATCGAGGGCATCGGCGTGCGCGGTCCGGGCCTCGATGGATGGCTCGCGGCATGCGATGTGCTCGCGGGTCGCACGCCCTACCAAGTCGCGCCCACCGCGCTGGTTGCGCCGCCGCTGTTGCCGCCGGCCGAACGCCGCCGTGTCGGCAAGGGGGTCAAGGTCGCGCTCGATGTCGGACTCCAGGCCGTCGCGCATTCCGGGCGCGATGCCGCTACGCTGGCCAGCGTCTTCGCATCGTCGTCGGGCGATGGCGACAACTGCGACGCGATCTGCCGCGCGCTCGCCACCGATCGCCTGATCTCGCCGACCCGGTTTCACAACTCTGTGCACAACGCGCCGTCGGGCTATTGGGGAATCGCGGCGCAATCGATGGCCGCCTCGACCAGCCTGTGCGCGTTCGATGCGAGTTTCGCGGCCGGCCTGATGGACGCGACGACGCAACTCGCGTGCGGCGCCGACGCGGTCCTGCTGGTCGCATACGACGCGCCCTATCCCGAGCCCTTGCACACGGCGCGGCCGACGCCCGATGCGTTCGGAGTCGCGCTGGTGCTCACGCGCGAGCCGAGCGCGCGGTCGATCGCGCGTATCACGATCGACCGTATCGAGGGCTCTCTTGCAAATGCGAAGCTCGAGACGCGGATGGACGATGCCGCGCTCGAAGCCTGCCGCGCCGCTATCCCGGCAGCGCGCGCGCTGCCGCTGCTTGCCGCGATCGCACGCGAAGATGCGACCGATACTTCGAAGCAGGACGTCGTCATCGAAGACGTCAACGCCACCTGGCTCGCACTGACCCTGCGCGCGGCCGATTCGCTGCGCGCCTCACCGATCAAGGAACACGCCCGATGCGCCTGAGCCGCAGTCAAATCGCAGCACGCATTCCCCATGCGGGCCGCATGGTGCTGCTCGACGAAGTCGTCGAATGGGACGACGAGCACATCGTCTGTCGCAGCAGCAGCCATCAGGATCGCGCCAATCCGCTCTGTCTCGCCGGACAGTTGTCGTCGGTCTGCGGCATCGAATATGCCGCGCAGGCGATGGCCGTGCACGGCAGCCTGCTGATGCATCGCGTGGCCGAAAGCGATGCTCGCCACAATGGCTGGAGCGATGCCGCCGGGGATGCCGCGGACGGCGTCGCGACGCGCCCGCGCGCGGGCTTCCTCGCAAGCGTGCGCAACGTGCGCATGGAGGTCGCGCGCCTCGACGACGTGCACGGCGCATTGACGATCGAAGCTCTCCGCGAATCGGGCGACGAGGCGCGCGTGCTCTACGACTTCGAAGTGCGCGCGGGTGAAAGAGTGCTGGTGTCGGGTCGCGCAGCGGTGGTGCTAGACGCTGAAGGACTGCTCGCGTGAGCGTCGAGCGCACGGACTCAAACCAGGGCTCGAAAAAGCGCGCGCTGGTCACCGGCGGCAGCGGCGACATCGGCGCTGCGATCTGCAGACGGCTCGCGCGCGAACATCACGTCATCGTTCATGCCAACAGCCGCCTCAACAAGGCGCAGGACGTGGTCGATGCGATCGTCGCGGATGGCGGCAGCGCCAGCGCGATCGCGTTCGATGTCTGCGATGCGGGCGCCACGCACGCTGCGATCGAGACGCTGCTGGTCGGTGGCCCCGTTCAGATCCTCGTCAACAGCGCCGGCATCCACGATGACGCGGTCTTTCCGGCGATGCGCGCCGAGCAATGGGCACGGGTGATCGACGTGTCGCTGAACGGCTTCTTCCACGTCACCCAGCCGCTCACGATGCCGATGATCCGCACGCGCTGGGGACGCATCGTCAACGTCTCGTCGCTCGCCGCGCTCGCCGGCAATCGCGGCCAGGTCAACTACGCCGCCGCGAAGGCCGCGCTGCATGGCGCGACCCGCTCGCTGGCGCTCGAACTAGCCAGCCGCGGCATCACCGTCAACGCGGTCGCGCCCGGCATCATCGCGGGCGCCATGAGCGAAGGCGCTTTCGATGCCGATGCGATCGCGAAGATGGTGCCGATGAAGCGCGCCGGCACGCCCGGCGAGGTGGCCGAGCTGATCGCCTTCCTCGCGTCGCCGCACGCAGGCTACATCACCGGGCAGGTGATCTCGATCAACGGGGGAATTCCAACATGAGCATCGCGCCGACCTCCGTGCGACGCCTTTGACGCATCGACGCAACCGCGTATGCGTTGCGAATGGAGCAACCCATGATGCAATCCGGGACTGACTGCGCGCTTGGAAGGAGGAAGCGGCGTCCGAAGACAAGATCACCAAGGACCATTCGAAGATGAGCGAGCATGAGATAGCCGCGCCGGGGCCGGAGCCTGAGCCAAGCCCAGCGCGCGGCTACGACGCGTTCTATGAACGTTTCGATTCGCTGCTGATGCGAAGACTCAGGCAAGAAGCGTACGGTCGGGACATTGGCCAGCACTCGTGGGTCATGGCCGACGAATTGGCGCACGACATCGCCCGCCTGCAACTTACGCGTGCGAGTCGCTTGCTCGATCTGGGTTGCGGTCCCGGCGGGCCGTTGACCTTCTTGGTGCGTGAGGCAGGGTGTCATGCAACCGGTATCGATGTGAGTCCGCACGCGATCGAGTCCGCGCGAACGCGTGCCACTTCTTTTGGACTGGGCGCGCTGATCGAGTTGCAGGTCGCGGACTCGAACGAACCCTTGCCGTTTCACTCTAGCTCGTTCGATGCGGTCATCGCCATCGATGTGGTCCTTCACCTTCGCGATCGTGCTATGGCGGTCGCGGAAGTGGCGCGCGTGCTGACTCCGCGGGGGAGGTTTCTGTTCACAGACGCCGGCGTCGTCACCGGTCCGGTGTCGAACCAGGAGGTCCGGTGGCGATCCATTCACGGCTACACCCAGTTCGCGCCACCGGGCTTCAATGAACGGACCATCAAGGCCGCCGGCCTTCGCCTGATCGATGTTGCCGACCGAACACCGAGCCTGCTGACCAATGCGAACGGACGCCTCGCTTCACGAATAGCCCATCGGGAAGAACTCGAGCAACTCGAGGGCGCGGCGTACTTCGAGTCTCAACTTCACTATCTTGAAACAGTCGTTGCGTTATCCGAACGCAGCGCGCTGTCGCGGATGACGTATCTGGCCGAACGCGACGCGTGACGAGGGAAGGAGGTCCTGCTCGCCCGGGAGCGTTCAGCCGCGCAACCAGCGCGCGACGAGCATTGGCAGGCGCAACACGAAGCCACCCACCAGCCGCAGATGCATGCCCGTCAGCAGCACGTTGTCGCGCACGTATTTGAAGTGCGACACGCCGCCCTCGGACGCATCGAGATAGCGAACCGCCGCATCGATGTTGATCGGCCGCACACCGCGCCACGCCAGGCGCACCACGGCTTCGGTATCGAAATCGAAGCGTCGCATCCACCGCGACCTCTGCATGATGTCCACCAGCGGCGCGATCGGATAGACGCGAAATCCGAACAGCGCGTCGGCGATGCCGCGCGTGCGGTCGAAGCACAGTGTCTCGAAGCGTGTCCACCAGTTCGAGATGCGCCGTCCCTTGACTCTGATAGCCGGGGCCTTGTCGTCGAAGACGGGATTGCCGAGCACCATCGCATCGGGCGCGGAGACCGATGCGCGCATGAAGTCAGCGATGCGATCGGCCGGATGCTGGCCGTCGGAATCCATCGTCAACGCATGCGTGAATCCGGCATCGCGCGCCGCGACCAGCCCGTGCAGCACCGCCGCGCCCTTGCCCAGATTGCGCGGCAGCACGAAGACGCGCACGCTGTCATCGTGCTCGGCCAGTTGCATCGCCGCGCGCTCGCTGCCGTCGGTGCTGCCGTCGATCACCACCCACACCGGATTCCATGCCGCGCGCGCGCCGCGCACCGTGGCGATCAGGCCCTCGCCCGCGTTGTAGCTGGGGATCAGGACGAGGTGCGTGGTGGATGCCTGGGTGGCGGTGGCGGCACTGACACTCATCGTCACGGTTGCGCATCCGAGCCGTGGATGCGCAGCACGTCGGAGGTGCGAGCGAGGGTCGCGGCCTTGAGACCCTTGTCATTCAGGGGAGCGGGTCGCGCGAAGCCGGCCGATTCATCGCGTGCGCCTTGCCGCAGATCGCCGAGTTCGGCACCGGCGAGTTCGGCGATGAAATACGCGCGCAGATCCTGCACGAACACGTTGAGGTCTTCACCGACCTCGAAGCGTTCTCCGAGCCGCACGCGAAACCGCATCGGGAATCGCGCGGGCTTCTTCAACACCGGCCATCCCTTGGCGAGGAACGGCGTATCGGTTTCGATGATCACGGTTTGCACCGGCACGCCCGCGCTCTTCGCGATAGCCGCGAAACCGAACTTGAAATCGTTGACCGGCGCCGCGACGGTGCGCGTGCCCTCGGGAAAGATGATGACCTGCCCTCCCCGCTTGAGATCGGCGGTGGCCAGCCGCAGCATGCTTTTGGGGGAGTCGTTGCGGATGTAGGCGGCCAGGCGCGCGCCCGCACCGAGCAGGATGTTGTCGAGCACCGATGCCTTCATGATGCAGTTCAGATTGTCGAGCCTGGAAATCAGGATCAGGGCATCGAGCACCGACGGGTGGTTGGGCGCAAGGACCATCGGCTGGCGCTGATCGATCGCGTCGAGCGCGCGCGCGTCCACATGCAGGATGTCGAGCGCTCCGGTCCATCGGAAAAAATATCGATAGAGGCCGGACACGAAGCGCCGCCCGATCACGCGGCCATGCGCAGGCGATACGACCTGACGAATCGCGAACGCGATGAACGCCCAGGCAAGCTGTATCGTCCCGAGCAAGAGCAGCGAGAGATAGAAAGCGAACCAGTCGTAGGGGATGCGCAGTATTTTCAAGGGGCGGGCGATCGGTCTGGCAATGATGGGGCGATGATCGGGTCGGTGTACATCGCTCAGCGATCGGCGCCCACGTCGACCATACGTTCCGACTTGCCGAACACGTAGGCAACGCCGATGCCGGCGGCGACATAACTCTTGCGGCGAACCAGCGGGCTGTTCTCGAACGTCGCACCCCGCAGCGTGTCGGCGCGCACGAATCCGCCGACCCACACGCGATCGTAGCGTCGCGACAGCGCCGCGATGAATTGCGCCCCGGCGTAACCGCCGCTGCTGCGATACGCCGGGCGATCCGCGCGCGCGTACTGATCGGGAACATCGTAGAAATAGGCGTTGCGCTTGCGGTTCTGAAAGATCGGACCGAGCACCAGACCTAGCTTCCAACCGCTGAAACCGCCCGCGTCTTCGAGATCGAGATTCAATCGCGGCGAGGCCTGCCAGCCGATCCCGTGAAAGCCGCCGCCCAGCGTGACGCCGGCGGACACCGGCACGCGGAAATCGAGACGCTGCTTGCGATCAGCGCTGCGTGCGAGATTGATCGACAACGACGGTCCGACTTCGAAGGAGCCCTTCAGATCGGGCATGCCGTCGCGGGCGCGGTTGCTGGAACTGCGCACCGGCTGGCTCGCGTTGACCGCGACTTCGAGCCTGACGCGATCGCTGTCGAAGAATTCGGCGCGCACGCCTTCGCGATCGGCCTTGAGGAACTGACCGCGATAGATCAGATAGGGAAACGGCAACAGGTAGCCACTCGATTCATCCGAGCCGCGATAGTCGGGCAGCACCAGCGCGCCGACGCCGGCGCCCGCTTCCCACAAGGGCTTCTCGTCGGCATGGGCCGATGTTGCAAGCCATGTGACGTTCGATGCGACGAGAATTGCCCACGCACCCGCGCGCATCACGCGGTCACCCGCGACGACCCGCTGCCGGAAGACGCCGGCTCCTTCGCGTCCGCATCGCGAATGTTTTCGCGGCGAAGCCTGAGCGCGGCGATGGTGCGTCTTGCGTTGAAAAGCGACGTGATGCGATAGATCGTCTTGAACGCGAAGATCGACGGCCAGATCGGCGTCTTGCCGAAGATGTCGCCGGCGAACAGCGACAGCAGCGCCTCCTTGGCGCGCAACACATTGCGTGGTTCCATGAACAGATCGCGCATGGTCGGGTTGGTGACGCGATAGATGAACCACGAGAATTCGCGCGGACCCTTGATCATCACGTCGTCGAAGCGCCGGGTCGCCGCGCGCACCTGCGAGGGCTTGGACAGCCGCGCATCGACGAGCTCGGCGCCGACGAAGGCGCTGTTCATCGCCAGATAGACGCCCGACGAGAACACCGGATCGACGAACGCGTAGGCATCGCCGAGCAACAGAGAGTTCGGGCCGTGCGCATGCGTGGTGGTGTAGGCGTAATTGCCGGTCGCCTCGACCTCGGCGAGCAGCGTCGCATGCTTGAGCCGATCGGCCAGTTGCGGACACAGGGCGATCGTGTCCATGAAGAAATCGTCGAGCGAGCGATCCTTGGGGCGGCTCTTCAGGTAGTAAGGCCAGCACACCGCGCCCACGCTCGAGGCGCCGTCGGACAGCGGGATGAACCAGAACCAGCCGTGCTCGAACCAGAAGATGGTGATGTTGCCTTCGAGCTTGCCCGGCAGGCGCTCGGCATTCTCGAAGTGGCCGTACAGGGCCGCGCTGTTGTGCTCCTTGTTCTTTTTCTTCGCGCCAAGTTTGTTGGCGAGAAAAGTGTCGCGGCCCGATGCGTCGATCACCATGCGCGCGTGGTATCGCACGGTCGCGCCGTCTTCGTTCTGCGCAGTCACGATGGCGCCGGAGCCGACGTCACCCGCGACCCTTGATCGGTCGTCCTTGAACGCGACATCGCGCACGCGACAACCCTCGACGACGTGCGCGCCGCGCCGCGCGGCATTGCGGATCAACACGTGATCGAACTCCGAGCGCCGCACCTGATACGCCTTGGGCATGCTCTTGTCCCACGCCTGCGCGAACTCGAGCAACGTGCGGTTCTCGTGCCACGGCGAGACGAACTCGATGCCCCACTTGTCCATCCCGATCGCGGCGACCTCGTCGGCGACACCGAGCTGTTCGAGCAGCGGCACATTGGCGGGCAACAGCGACTCGCCGATGTGAAAGCGCGGGTGATGCGCCTTTTCCAGCAGCGTCACGTCGTAACCGCGTGTAGCGAGCAGCGCCGCCGCGGTCGAACCGGCCGGCCCTCCGCCGATGACGAGGACGTCGGTGGGGGTTGGGGAATCGATGGGTATCGCGCGGCTGCCCGCTGCATGTTGCGGCGATTTACTGGAACTCTGAGTCGATGAAAGCATGGGCGCGATTATCGCATCGGCGCCCGAGGACCTGCCGCCGACGATGGTTCCGCGCAACACTAGAATCGCGGCACGGCGATGGCCAACGATGGAGACGGCGATGGATGTCCAGCACGCGGAGTTGAATTCATGGATAGGTCGAAGCGAAACGCTTTGCGACACGATAGGCCCGACCCCGATGGTCGCCCTGGCCGCAACCCTCGACCACCCGCCGATTGCGGTTGAGGCCGGCGCCGCGTTGCCGCCGTTGTGGCATTGGCTGTACTTCCTGCCGATGCACCGGCAGTCCGAGATCGGTGCCGACGGCCATGCAAGACGCGGCGGCTTCCTGCCGCCGGTGCCGCTGCCGCGGCGCATGTGGGCCGGCAGCCAATTCGAATTCCGCACGCCGATCCGCGTCGGCGACCGCGTCGCCCGCACGTCCACCATCACCGACGTGTCCGTCAAGGAAGGGCGCACCGGCACGCTGGTGTTCGTCAAGGTTCGTCACGAGCTCCGCTGCAACGACAACGCCGAGCCCGCGCTGATCGAGGTCCACGACATCGTCTATCGCGAGGCGCGGCGTCCGGACGACGTGACGCCTGCGCCGCAGGTCGCACCCGACCAGGCCGCCTGGCATCGCACGATCGTGCCTGACGATGTGCTGCTGTTTCGCTATTCGGCGCTGACCTTCAACGGGCATCGCATCCATTACGACCGTCGCTACGTGACTGAGGTCGAGGGCTATCCAGGCCTGATCGTGCATGGGCCGCTGATCGCCACGCTGCTGCTCGACCTGCTGCGGCGCGAGCGGCCCGATGCCGATGTCGCGAGCTTTCGCTTCAAGGCCGTGCGGCCGACCTTCGACCTGCATCCGTTTCGTGTGAATGGGCAACCGCAAGCCGATGCGGGCACGATCCGCCTGTGGGCCAGCGATCACGAAGGCTGGCTGACGATGGACGCCACCGCGACCCTGCGCTGAAAAAAAATCAACTCAACTGGAAGCTCCATGCCATCGACCATCATCGACTCCGCCATCCTCGGCGACATCTTCAGCACGCAGGCAATGCGCCACGTGTGGTCCGACGAGAATCGCACCGCCAAATACGTGGTGATCGAATCGGCGCTCGCCAAGGTGCAGGGACAGCTCGGCCTGATTCCCGCCGAAGCCGCGGCCGAGATCGTGCGCGTGTGCCACATCGAGAACATCGACATGGTCAAGCTCAAGGCAGAGACCGAGCGCATCGGCTACCCGATCCTCGGCGTCGTCTCGCAGATCAACCTGCTGTGCCGCGACAAGCTGGGCGAGTACTGTCACTGGGGCGCGACCACGCAGGACATCACCGACACCGCGACCGTGCTGCAGATCCGCGAGGCGCTGGCGATCGTCGATGCGGATCTCGATGCGATCGGCGACGACCTCGCCGCGCTCGCGAAGAAGCATCGCGACACGCCGATGATCGGCCGCAGCAATCTGCAGCAGGCCGTGCCCGTGACTTTCGGCTACAAGATGGCCGGGCTGCTCTCGGCGATCGAGCGCCATCGCGAACGCCTCGCGCAACTGCGTCCGCGCGTGCTGCAGGGCGAGTTCGCGGGCGCAGCCGGCACGCTCGCTTCGCTTGAGCAAGGCGCGATGGAGACGCAGGCCGGCCTCTGCGCCGAACTCGGCCTCGCCCAGCCGGTGATCGCGTGGCACACGATGCGCGACACCATCGCCGAGGTCGGCGCCTTCCTCGGCCTGGTCGGCGGCACGCTCGGCAAGCTCAGCATGGACGTCAAGCTGTTGATGCAGACCGAAGTCGGCGAAGTCTTCGAACCCTTCGCGCACGGGCGCGGATCGTCGAGCACGATGCCGCAAAAGCGCAACCCGATCTCGAGCTGCTACATCCACGCGCAGATCTCGGTGGTCCGTCAGCACGCCGCCGCTCTGCTCGACGCGATGGTCGCCGATCACGAACGATCCACCGGCCCGTGGCAGATCGAATGGATCGTGCTGCCCGACGCCTTCTGTCTATTGGCCGGTGCGCTGAAGCAGACGCGTGTCATCGTCGAAGGCCTGGAGGTCGACGCCGGGGCGA
>JBBQCA010000124.1:0-9620 GCA_038318315.1 Burkholderiales bacterium
GCGCTTGCGCGTCCGCTTCGGCGACAGGTCAAATCCACTGTTGCCCAGGCTCATCTGCTTCATCGCGATAACCCCATAATTCTAGAATCTAGATCAACGCATCGACGGCCAATGCCGCTGACTTACGCAGACCATCCCTAGCGCCGATGCGGTCGATTGATAATGCGAAATCGCTTCGGGCCGACGCCGGTCATACCGGTGAACATCACGGAGAATTAACGCTGGCTGTTAAAACCGCATCGTGACGCGATTGTCGCCAACGATTCGGTTTCCGTCATCAACATGGCCTTTGCATATTCGATGCGCCGCTGAATCAAATAGCGATTGGTAGAGCATCCGGTTGCTTTGCGAAAGCTGTGGCTGAAATGAAATTGGCTGCTGCCGGCCGCATGCGCGAGGTCGTTGAGCCGAATATTTTCGCAAAGCTTCGCTTCGATGAAATCGATCGCGCGATTCAAACGATGCGGCGCCAACGCTGCCGGCTGGAAGCGAGCCGCAATTGCGCGCGAGGCGTAAACGCGCGTCAATCTGATCAAGAAACTTTCAAGCAGCGAATCGAGCAATAATGCCGAGGCCGATTCGGCATATTCGATTTCGCTCAGCATCGCTTGAAACAGCGGCTGCAACCGCGCATCGCAACAACCCACCCGGTCGATCATCGAAACGCCGTCTCCGTCCCGTTCAAGCTGATCGTTGATAGTGTCTTCAAGTTGGCGCGGCGTCAGATAGAGATGCGCGAACGCAATCGGGCCGCTTGTGCACCACGCGAAGGCGGTGCCGGCTGGAACGAGCGTCAACGAATCCATCTCGGCAATCGTGGAAAACGCCGGGCCGTCCTGGCGACGCGTCACCCGTTTGGGTCCGTCAAGATGCATCACGATGTAGTGACAGTCGAGCGAAGGCTGCTCCATCGCCGGTGACGTTCCTTTCCAGCGGCGCAGAAGCGCGCCACCCCATCCCGACGGCTCGCTTGAAATGATCGGCGGCGCGGAGAGCGAATGACCCCACTGCTGCGGTGTCATCGATCGATTTTCCATCGCAAAAAGTAAACACGTCACCTGTTTCTTGTGTGTCAGCACACGCCCGTTTCATGGCTCGGCGGTATTCCGATGAACGGAGATTTAATGCGAAAAGTGCGCTGCATTGCGAAAATCGTCGGCGCACTCGTCGGTATTTGAATCACGCTGCGGTTATTCAGGTCGAATCGCATGGAAATTTGATAACGGCGTAATAAGGATTGCCGATGCGCGACTCATGAAGGCCATGGGAATCGCAGATCGTAATTCGTCGTGGTCCGATCGGATTGCCGGGTCGAAACTGTCATCCAATGAAAGATAAAGATCCTATTGATCGATCCAATATTTAAGGAGATTGCAATGAAGAAACTGAATCGAATCGGCGCGATATTCGCCGTCGTCGCCGCATTGACCGGAGTGGCGTGGACGACGTCCACCGCGGCATACGCCCAAGGGCCGGCAGCGGCGCAGGGAAATGATCAGGACGACGAAGAAGACGCGTCCAAAAGTCTTCCGGTTGGCGTGGTATTCGCCATGAGCAACGTGACGGCGGGCAACCGGGTCGTGGTCTATCGTCGTTCCAGCGACGGCACGTTGAATCGGGTGGGCAGCCATCGCACCGGCGGCCTGGGGATCGGAACCGACCTCGATACGCAAGGTGGCCTGAGGCTCAGTGCCGACCATCGTTTTCTCTATGCGGTCAATGCCGGCAGCGACGACGTCTCGGTGTTTGCCGTGGACGGCACGCGTTTGAGAGTGATTCAGAAAGTCGATGCCGGTGACGAACCCGTCAGCCTGACGATTTCCGGAAACCTGCTCTACGTTCTGAACGGCTCGGTCGCCGGCAACGGGATACGAGGCTTCACGATTGCGCCCAACGGTACCCTGAAGCCGATCGCGAATTCGTTCAGGGACCTGAGCTCGCGAATTGCCGTACCGGGCACGGTGCAGTTCAGTCCTGATGGCCGTTTGATCCTGGTCACGCACAAGACGACCAACGAACTCGTTCGGCCGTTTCACATCATCGATGCGTTCACCGTCGGCCCCGATGGTCTGGCGAGTGCCAAGCCGATTCCGAACGCATCGCACGGCATACGTCCCTTCAGCCTCGCGTTCCGCAATGACGGCAAGGTGATCGTCGTCGAGTCGTTCAATGCGGTCGACAATCATTCCGCGGCGTCTTCGTATCAATCGAAGCCAGACGGAACGCTGGCGCTGATCAGCGGCTCGGTTCCCAATGGACAGACGGATGTCTGCTGGGTGGTGGTCAGCAATGACCAGCGCTACGCCTTCACCGCCAACTTTGCGAGCGGAACGATTTCCAGCTATCGAATCGACGCATCCGGCGCGCTCACGCTGATCAACGGCAAGGCCGCGACGCTGGGCGACACAACGCAACCGGTCGACTTGAGCTTGAGCGCGGATGGTCGATATCTCTACCTGCTTCTCCGGGGTGCCGGTGGCGTTGCCGCGTTCCGCATCGAAGAGGGTGGTGGCTTGACGCCGCTGGGTGTGACTGTCGGCGGCCTGCCAGTCAACGACGGCGCCTCGGGACTGGCGTCGTACTGAGCGCGACTCGCGCTTCGTTCCGCTACGCCGACATCAACCTGTCGAGCGTGACCGGCAGGTCGCGTATGCGCCTGCCGGTCGCGTTGTAGATCGCGTTCGCGACCGCACCGGCCACGCCGGTGATGCCGATTTCGCCGATGCCCTTGACGCCCAGCGGGTTGACGTAAGGATCGTCCTCATCGACGAGCAGCACGCCGATGCTGCCCACGTCCGCGTTCACCGGCACGTGGTACTCGGCCAGGCTCGCGTTGACGAAGCGGCCATTGCGGGGTGTCGAGCAGGCTTTCCTCGAACAGCGCCATGCTCACGCCCCACACGATGCCGCCCATCAACTGGCTGTGCGCGGTCTTTTCATTGAGGCGCCGTCCCACCGCGTAGGCGCCGACCACGCGCGGAATGCGCACGCGACCGAGGTCGGCGTCGACGCGCGCTTCCCCGAACACCGCACCGAAGGCATGCATCGCGTACTGCTCCTTCTCTTTTCCGGGCGCGCTCGACGCCTGCGTGCCGATCGGCGTTCTCGCCCGCTTCATCACGCTCAAGCCATCGTTGGGAGGCTCGCTTCGGGCAAGGGCGCGATATTGCTCTTCGTGGTTCGGCTTGTTCACTGGTCGCTTTACTCATTCCCACGATGAGTTCCCGGTTGTCGCTTATTACCCTTATGGTCATTCTGGCCGTCGTTTTTGTGCCTGCCCGCGACCTCCTGCTCTTCTGCCTTCTGCTTTTGCTTGGCTACCTCGTCCACACGAGGAGGTTTCGATTGCTGTTGTTGCGGATTGAAGTCCTTGTCTTGCTTTGCCATGCCAATCTCCTGAAAAAAGTTACAGAGGGATTCAGACACCACTAAGCCACGCCACGAAACCCCAACCGGCGCCCCTTTGTTCAGGGTGGCAACCGGACAAAATCATGAGGGTTTCGAAATTTTCGAAAGCGCTTCACCGGCGACTTCGATGTCGGAGCCGTCAACGGCAAAATCGCCCAGTGCCACGATTCCCACGAGTCGCTTATCGGCATTCACAATCGGCAAGCGCCGAATCCGATGTTCGCTCATGAGCTTCGCCCCATCGTCCACAGAATCATCCTCGTAAGCCCAGACCACACCTTCGGACATGACCTCGCGCACCTTGGTGCTTGAGTCCTTGCCGTTGGCCACGGCGCGAATCGCAATGTCGCGATCCGATATCGCTCCGATCATGCGATCGTTTTCTTCCACGGGCAGCATTCCGAAGTTACCGTTTAGCATTTGTAGCGCAGCGGCCTTGATCGTTTCGTCCGGACTGATGACCTTCACATTCCGGCTCATCAAATTCTTAAGCGTTCGCATATCGATCTCCTTTTCTGAATCATCATCAAATGGTGCGACTCAGGAACGATCGCGCAGTTCAGTCACACCCGGAGTCAGCCGACTCTTGCCGGAACGTGCAGAAATCCACGAAACCGCGCGCGACCCCCGCGCGTCGGTTTCCCCTCGAGTCGATAGTCCGGAAAACGTTCGAGAAAGCGCGCGATCGCGACGCGGCCCTCGAGGCGCGCGAGTGCGAGGCCCACGCATTGATGTGGTCCCGAGCCGAACGCGAGATGGCGATTGGGCGCGCGGCCGACGTCGAGCCTATCGGGATCGGGAAATTGCGCGGGATCGCGATTGGCCGCACCGATGCACAGATGCACCGGCGTGCGCGGCGCGAGCGTGACGCCGCCGATTGCGACGGTTTCGGTTGTGATGCGATTGCCCAGCTGGTTCGAGCTTTCGAAACGCAGGAACTCCTCGACCGCGGTCTTGACGAGGGACGCATCGGCGATCACGCGCGCCTTCTCGGCTGGCCACTCGCTCATCGCGACGAGGCCGTTGCCGATCAGGTTGGTGGTGGTCTCGTGTCCCGCGTTGAGCAGGAAGATGCAGTTGTGCATCAACTCGTCTGCGCTCAAGCGCTCGCCGCCTTCGCCCGCGATCAGGCGCGACAGCACATCGATTTCCGGATCGCCCATGTGCTGTCTGCGATCGGCGATCAAGCCTTCGAGATAGGCGAGGAATTGTTCGACCGCGCGATTGCCGCGCGCCTGCTGCTCGGCCGTGAGCACGGGTTCGAGCGCACCCAAGATCGCGAGCGACCAGTCGCGCAGCGGAGCGCGCTGCTCGTGTGGGATCGCGAGCAGGTTGCCGATGATCTCGATCGGGATCGCGGACGCGAAGTGTTCGATCAGGTCGACGTTCTCGCCGCGCGCGCTACGCTCGGACACCGCGTCGAGCAGATGCTCGACGCGCGCGATCAGCGCCGGCTCCATCGCGGCGATGTGCTTCGGCGTCAACGCACCCGCGATCAGGCGCCGCACGCGCGTGTGCAGGGGCGGATCGTTGAAGACGAGGCTGGTGGTGTGATGCGCGAACAGCGGCGTGTCGGTGCCGTACTTGGGTGCGAACTCCTCGTGCTTGTCGGAGGAGAAGCGCTGCGTGTCCTTGTAGACCGCGACCAGATCGGCATAGCGCGTGAGGAACACCGAGCCGTTAGTCATGCGCTTGACGGGCTGGTATTCGCGCAGCGCGTGATAGGTCGGAAACGGGTCTTCGTAGAAGACCGCGGCCAGATGCTCGATGTCGAAGCGCTCGGCGAGAGCGCGATCGGGCGCGCGATCGGAAGCATCCTTGCTCATGGCGTCCCGGCCCTCGCAGTTCTCTTAGTCGTCTTCGCAAGCCCAGGCACGCCCACCGCAGGCACGCCGCCGAAGAACAGGTCGGCCACGATCGTCGCCATCGCCTCGTGCGACAGCGCGCCTTCGGGCCGCATCCACGTGAACATCCAGTTGATCATGCCGAACAGCAGCATCGTCAGCGGCTTGTTCAGCGTGGAGTTGCGCGCGGCCTTGCGCTGCTCGGGCCGCCACGCGGCGATCGCATCGGCGAAGCCTTCGACCACGCGGCGTTCCTTGTCGAGCACGCGCTTGCGGTCGTCGGGTTCGAGGAAGCGCACGTCGGAAGTCAGCACGCGATGCGCGTCCTGCGCGCCGGCGTACTCGGCCATGATGCGGGCGATCAACGAACGCATGCGCTCCTCGGGCGCGAGCTTGCGCGCGTTCACGTCGACCACCAGGGTTTCGAGCCGCGAGACATGGCCCTCGGTGATGTCGAGCAGCAGGCTGTATTTGTCGCGAAAATAGTGATACAGCGTCGCCTTCGACAGGCCGGTCGCCACGGCCACCTGATTCATCGACGTGCCCGGGTAGCCGCCGTGCGCGAACAGATGCGCGGCTTTCGCGAGGATCATCTCGCGCTGGTCGTCGTAGTTGCTGGCGCGCCCGCGCGGCATCAGCTTTTGAATCAGCGCTCGTCGAACGACAGAACGACGCGCTCGGTCAGCGGATGCGCCTGACAGGTCAGCACGAAGCCGGCGGCGACCTCGTTCTTGTCGAGCGCGAAGTTGCGCTCCATGCGGACCTCGCCTTCGATCAGTTTCGCGCGGCAGGTGCCGCATACGCCCGACGTGCACGAGAACGGGACTTCGAGACCCGCAGCCGATGCGGCGTCGAGGATGCTGGGCTGGTCGCGACGAAACTCGATCTCGCGTCGCAGCCCGTCGCGAATGATCACGATGCGCGCCTGCTCGGCATCGCCGGGCTTGGCTTCGTGGATGATCGCGCCGACCTGAGGCGCCTCCACGCCGCCGGGCTGCGCGACGCCGAAGCGTTCGATGTGGATGCGCTCTTCGGGAACGCCGGCAGCGAGCAGCGCGGCCTCGGCCTCGTCGTTCATCTGGAACGGACCGCAGATGTAGGCGTGATCGATCTCGGCGGCCGGCACGACGGTCTCGAGAAACTCGCCTATCTTTTCGCGATTCATCACGCCGTGGTTCAAGGGCACGTCGGTGAACTCGTCGGAGAACACGTGCTGCAGGATGAGCCGCGTCATGTAGCGGTTCTTCAGGTCCTCGATCTCTTCCTTGAACATCGTCGACTTGAGCAGTCGATTGCCGTAGATCAGCGTGAAGCGGCTCTTCGGTTCGCGCGCGAGCACGGTCTTCATGATCGAGAGGATAGGCGTGATGCCGCTGCCCCCCGCGATGCCGACGTGATGCCGATGGGCCCGCGCGTCGAGCGGCACGAAGAAGCGTCCCTGCGGCGCCATCACCTGCACCGTGTCGCCGGGTTTGAGGTGGGCATTGATCCAGTTCGAGAACACGCCCGCGTGGACCTTGCGCACGCCCACGCGCAACTCGCCGTCGTCGACGCCTGCGCAGATCGAATACGAGCGGCGCAGATCCTGCCCGTCGATATCGGTGCGCAGCGTCAGGTACTGGCCTTGCGTAAAGCCGAACACCTCGCGAAGGTCGTCGGGAACATCGAAGGACACGATCACCGCTTCGGGTGTATCGGGCTCGATCGCGCGCACGCGCAGCGGATGGAAGAGGGGCGTCATGGCGATTGCGGGTCGATCGACGAAGCGATCAGATCGGCTTGAAGTATTCGAAGGGTTCGCGGCAAGCCAGGCATCGATGCAGCGACTTGCATGCGGTCGAACCGAATGCCGAGAGGCGCTCGGTGTGCGCGCTGCCGCAATGCGGGCACGCCGGCGATGTCGCCGCGGCGGTCATCGCATTGCGAGGCATGAAGCGCATCGGCCGCGCCTCGCCAGCAGCGAAATGCGCGGGCGGGGCGATGCCGTACTCGCGCAGCTTGCGTTTGCCCTCGTCGCCGATCCACGCGGTGGTCCAGGCGGGCGCGCGACGCAGAATCACCCGCGCCGGGCCGAGGCCCGCGGCATCGATCGCGGCGAGCGCATCGGCTGCTATCACTTCGGTCGCAGGACAGCCCGAGTAGGTGGGCGTGAGCACGAGCTCGAGCGCGCCATCGTCGTTCTCGATCACGTCGCGCACGATGCCCAGATCGACGATCGACAACGCCGGCACTTCGGGATCGAGCACGGTTTCGAGGACCGTCCATGCTCGCCCGCAGCGTGAAGAGCCGCGCGTATCGAGATCGCCGCCGCGATCGACACCTCGATCGACACGCGGCTCGGCGATCGCATGGCCGGTCGGCAGCATCGCGTTCACCACACCCCGCCCGGATAGGCGCGCTGCAGATACTGCATTTCGGTGAGGATGAATCCCATGTGCTCGCTGTGCTTGCCGATCTTGCCGGTGCTGCGGAATTTGCTCGCCCCGGCGGGGTCCTTCGACATCTCGAGATGCGCTTCGTCGAACAGCGCGGTCATTTCCGCAAGCCAGGCTTCGCGCAGCGACGACCAGCGCGGGCCGAGGCCGTTCGCTTCGGCTTGCTCGTCGACGGCGTCGGACTCGAACAACTCGGCGGTATAGATCCAGAGACGATCGCGCGCGGCCTCGATGCGGCGACGCGACTCGGCTGTCCCGTCGGCCAGGCGCACGACCCATTCGCCCGCATGCTGCTGGTGATAGCGCGCCTCCTTGACGGCCTTGCCCGCGATCGCCGCGACCTCGGCGTCCGACGAGTCGGCGAGGCGTTCCCAGAGAAGCTGGAGAAAGGTCGCCATCACGACATTGCGCAACACCGTGAACGCGAAGTCGCGCTTGCCCTGAGTATCGCTGGGCAACTCGACCAGCGTGACGTTGAGGTAGTCGCGCTCGCTGCGCAGGAAAGCGAGCTGGTCTTCGTCGTGGCCCTGGCCTTCGAGCTGACCCACGTGCGACAGCAGCGCGCGCGCCTGGCCGAGCAGGTCGAGCGCCATGTTGGCCATCGCGATGTCCTCTTCGAGCACGGGCGCGTGGCCGCACCACTCGGACAGGCGTTGCGCGAGGATGAGACAGGTATCCGCGAGCCGCAGCAGGTACTGCACGGACGCGTCGGGCTTGATGGCGATCGAATCTTGCATGCGCTCTGCTCCACTCACATGTGGTCGACCGCGGCCGGCAACTGGTAGAAGGTCGGATGCCGATAGATCTTGTCTTCCATCGGGTCGAAGTACATCGCCTTGTCGCCCGGATCGCTGGCGACGATGTGGTCGGAGCGCACCACCCACAGGCTCACGCCTTCCTGGCGGCGCGTGTACACGTCGCGCGCGTTCTGGATCGCCATCTTCGCGTCGGCCGCATGCAGGCTGCCGCAATGCTTGTGATCGAGGCCGGCCTTGCTGCGCACGAATACTTCCCAGAGGGGCCATTCGGTCGCGACTTCGTTCGAGCTGGTGTTCATGATGGTCATCCGTCTCAGGCCGCGAGTTCTTCGGGGGCCCGCCTGGCCGCCGCTTTGTCCGCATAGGCAAGCGCCGCTTCGCGCACCCATGCACCGTCTTCCCATGCCGACACGCGCGCCTGAAGCCGCTCGCGATTGCACGGACCGTCGCCCGCGATCACGGCCTTGAATTCTTCCCAGTCGATCGCGCCGAAGTCGTAGTGCTCGCGCTCTTCGTTCCACTTCAGGTCGGGGTCGGGCAGCCTGACTCCGAGCACGTTTGCCTGATCGACCGCCGCGTCTATAAATTTCTGGCGCAGGTCGTCGTTGGAGAAACGCTTGATGCCCCAGCGCATCGACTGCGCCGAGTTGGGCGACTGGTCGTCGGGCGGACCGAACATCATCACCGACGGCCACCACCAGCGGTTCACCGCGTCCTGCACCATCTCCTTCTGCGCATCGGTGCCGTTCTTCATCATCGTCAGCAGCGCCTCGAAACCCTGACGCTGATGGAAGCTCTCCTCGCGGCAGATACGGATCATCGCGCGCGCATAGGGCGCGTACGAGCAACGACAGATCGGCACCTGGTTCATGATCGCCGCGCCATCGACCAGCCAGCCGACCGTGCCCATGTCGGCCCAGGTCAAGGTCGGATAGTTGAAGATCGAGCTGTACTTGGCCTTGCCCGAATGCAGCGCGTCGAACATCTGGTCGCGCGAGGTGCCGAGCGTCTCGGCCGCCGCGTACAGATAGAGCCCGTGGCCGCCTTCGTCCTGCACCTTGGCGAGCAGGATCGCCTTCCTCTTCAGGCTCGGCGCACGCGTGATCCAGTTGCCCTCGGGCAGCATGCCGACGATTTCCGAATGCGCGTGCTGGCTGATCTGGCGCACCAGCGTC
>JBBQCA010000125.1:0-9619 GCA_038318315.1 Burkholderiales bacterium
GAAGGACCTGACCGACAACGTAAACCTGATGGCCGACAACCTCACGGGCCAGGTGCGCAACATCGCCGAGGTGACGACGGCCGTGGCCTCGGGCGACCTTTCGAAGAAGATCACGGTCGACGTGAAGGGCGAGATCCTCGAGCTGAAGAACACCATCAACACGATGGTCGACCAGCTCAACGGCTTCGCGTCCGAAGTCACGCGCGTGGCCCGTGAAGTCGGCTCGGACGGCAAGCTCGGCGGGCAGGCCGAAGTGCGCGGTGTGGGCGGCACGTGGAAGGACCTGACCGACAACGTCAACCTGATGGCGGCCAACCTGACCGGTCAGGTGCGCAACATCGCCGAGGTGACCACCGCGGTGGCGCGCGGCGACCTGTCGAAGAAGATCACGGTCGATGTGAAGGGCGAGATTCTCGAACTGAAGAACACCATCAACACGATGGTCGACCAGCTCAACTCGTTTGCGTCCGAGGTCACGCGCGTGGCGCGCGAGGTGGGCACCGAAGGCAATCTCGGCGGACAGGCGCAGGTGCGCGGCGTCGCCGGTACCTGGAAGGATCTGACCGACAACGTCAACCTGATGGCCGACAACCTGACCGGTCAGGTGCGCAACATCGCCGACGTCACCACCGCGGTTGCGCGAGGCGACCTGTCCAAGAAGATCACGGTCGACGTGAAGGGCGAGATTCTCGAACTGAAGAACACCATCAACACGATGGTCGACCAGCTCAACGGTTTCGCGTCCGAAGTCACGCGGGTGGCGCGCGAGGTCGGCACCGAAGGCAAGCTCGGCGGCCAGGCGCAGGTGCCTGGCGTGGGCGGCACATGGAAGGACCTGACCGACAACGTCAACCTGATGGCAACCAACCTGACGAACCAGGTGCGAGGCATCGCGCAGGTGGTGACGGCGGTGGCGCAGGGCAACCTCAAGCGCAAGCTCGCGGTCGATGCGAAGGGCGAGATCGCGGCATTGGCCGACACCATCAACGGGATGATCGAGACGCTCTCGACCTTCGGCGACCAGGTGACCAACATGGCGCGCGAGGTCGGCATCGAAGGTCGCCTCGGCGGGCAGGCACGCGTGCCGGGCGCGGCGGGTCTGTGGCGCGACCTGACCGACAACGTCAACCAGCTCGCAGCCAACCTGACCAATCAGGTGCGTTCGATCGCGGACGTCGCCACCGCGGTGACGAAGGGCGACCTGACCCGCTCGATCGCGGTGGAAGCGTCGGGCGAAATGGCCGCGCTCAAGGACAACATCAACGAGATGATCCGCAACCTCAAGGATCAGACCTTGAAGAACGCGGAGCAGGACTGGCTCAAGACCAACCTCGCGCGCTTCTCGCGCATGCTGCAGGGCGAGCGCGATCTCTCCACCGTGTCGAACCTGATCATGTCCGAGCTGGCGCCGTTGGTCGATGCGCAATACGGCGTGTTCTACGTGACCAAGCGCGAGGAGAACGAGACCCAGCTCGAATTGGTCGCGAGTTACGGCGCCGAGAATCGCGATGAGCTCAAGCCGCGGTTCCGGATGCGCGAAGGCCTGATCGGCCAGTGCGCGGCCGACAAGCGCGCCATGCTGCTCAACAACGTGCCCGACAATTTCCTCAAGATCGGCTCGGGCCTGGGGCACGCAACGCCCGCCAACATCCATATCCTGCCCGCCCTGTTCGAGGACGAGGTCAAGGCGGTGATCGAGCTCGCGTCGTTCAGCGAGTTCAACGAAACCCATCAGAGCTTTCTGGATCAGCTGATGGAGTCGGTCGGCATCGTGCTCAATACGATCGCGGCCACGATGCGCACCGAGGGTCTGCTCAAGCAGTCGCAGTTGCTCACCCAGGAGTTGCAGGCGCGCCAGACCGAATTGACCACCAAGCAGGAAGAGCTTCACGCAACCAACGAGGAGCTCCAGGAAAAAGCGCAGTTGCTCGAGAACGAGAAGAAGCAGGTCGAAGCCAAGAACCTCGAAATCGAAATGGCGCGTCGGGCCGTCGAGGAAAAGGCCGAGCAACTTTCACTGACCTCCAAATACAAGTCCGAATTTCTGGCGAATATGAGCCACGAATTGCGTACGCCACTCAATTCGCTGTTGATACTTTCAAAACTCCTTGCCGATAATCCGCAAGGGAATTTGAATGAGAAACAAACCGAATTCGCCCGCACCATCAATTCGGCCGGTACCGATCTGCTGAACCTGATCAACGATATTCTCGATTTGTCCAAGATCGAGTCGGGCACCGTCTCGATAGAAATCGGCGATATGCCGATGAGCATGCTGCGTCAGCATATGGATCGCACGTTTCGCCAATTGGCCGCGGACAAGGGCCTCAACTTCACGATCGAGTTCGACGAGGGATTGCCTGCCTCGGTGCGCACCGACGAAAAGCGGTTGCAGCAGGTAGTGCTCAATCTCTTGTCGAATGCCTTCAAGTTCACGGCCGCCGGCGGCGTCACGCTGAGCGCTTCGCAGGCGAAGTCGGGATGGAGCACCAATCATCCGGTTCTGAAATCGGTCAGTCAGGCGCTCGCGATCTCAGTGACCGATACCGGGATCGGCATTCCCGACGACAAGCAGAAACTCATCTTCGAGGCGTTCCAGCAAGCCGACGGCACGACCAGCCGTAAATATGGCGGCACCGGCCTGGGACTTTCGATCAGCCGCGAAATCGCGCGCCTGCTCGGTGGTGAACTGCAGGTCCGATCTGTGCCCGGTGAAGGATCCACCTTCACGCTCTACGTGCCGCTCGAGTCGGTGCCCGATGTGGAGCAGGCGTCGATCGGCACGCCGGCTCGATACGTCAACAGCGGAGCCGACGTGGGTCCCGGCCTGGGCAGCCAGATCGAGATCAGCGATGACCGCGATACCCTCGGCAACGAGCACTTCGTACTGATCGTCGAGGACGACGTCACCTTCGCATCCATCCTTCTGGATCTCGCGCGCGAGGCAGGCTTGAAGGGCGTCGTGTCGACCACCGGCGCGGGCACGCTGGCCCTGGCTCGAAAGCTCCAACCCGATGCGATCACGCTCGATCTCGGGCTGTCGGACATCGATGGCTGGGTCCTGCTC
Source organism: Burkholderiales bacterium (assembly GCA_038318315.1). Lineage (GTDB taxonomy): Bacteria > Pseudomonadota > Gammaproteobacteria > Burkholderiales > Burkholderiaceae_D > CAHJXF01. Next base: position 3,068 of record JBBQCA010000125.1, read on the forward strand.
GATCTCCTCAAGCACGATCCCCACACGCGCCACCTGCCGATCCACGTCATCACGGGTGCGAGCGAAGTCGAGTCGGTGGTCGAGATGGGCGCTTTCGGCGTCACCGAAAAGCCTGCCGATCGCGATGAACTGCTCCAGGTATTTCGTGCGCTCTCCGGTCACGTGCGTCGCGCGGATCGCAAGATCCTGGTGGTGGGCGGTACGGTGCCTGTGCGCAAGGCACTCGCGGCCGCGCTGGCGCGACCGGATCTGACCTGCGAACTGGCGGCATCGGTGAAGAAGGCGGCGCTGGCGGCCAGCCTCGGCAGCTACGACGCGATCGTCGTCGCGGGCGAGAGCGACGACAAGACGATCGTGGACCTGACTGCGCTGGTCGAAGCCAAGGGCGTCAAGTCGGTGCTGCTGGTGATGGAAAGTGCGGGCAGTGCCGAGGTCGTCGAAGCGACCAACCGGCTCGCCGCCAGCGTCTCACTGCGCGTCGTTCGCAATGCCGCCAGCGCAACGCGCGAGATGGCCAGAAGCTTGCGCTTGGTCAAGGGACAGGAGCCGGGGGACGCGGCCTTCCGCCCGCGCGGCGCTCCGGAACTCGCAGGCGCACGGATCCTGATCGTCGACGACGATATCCGCAACATCTACTCGCTCACCAGCGTGCTCGAAAGCTATGACGTGGAGGTGGTCCATGCCGAACGCGGGCGCGACGGCATCGTCATCCTGGAGCAGTCGCACGTCGATATCGCGCTGGTCGATATCATGATGCCGGAGATGGACGGGTACGAGACGATGCGGGAGATTCGCAAACGCCAGGGCCTCAAGGAAATCCCGCTGGTCGCCGTGACCGCGAAGGCGATGAAGGGCGATCGACAGAAATGCCTGGACGCGGGCGCGTCGGACTATATCGCCAAGCCGGTCGATATCGACCTGTTGCTCGCGCTGCTGCGCGTGTGGATGGCACGCGTGCGCGATCACGGCGGCAAGAAAGTGCAGCCCAAGCTCGCCCAGTCGATGGTGCATTGACGAAATGATCCTATCCGCTCGCGCAGACCCGTTCCGGTTCCATCACTCAAGAGGCAGCCGTTGAGTATTTCGAACGCTCCCGCGACTCCATCGTCGGATACTGCATCGTCCGATCGCGCCAAGGTTCTCGTCGTCGATGACAACGAGAAGAACCTGCTTGCGATCCGATCGGTGATCGAGAAAGTCGCCGACGTCGTCGTCGCCAATTCCGGCGACGCTGCCTTGCGCCATCTTCTGAAAGGCGAATTCGCGGCAATCCTGCTCGATGTATTCATGCCGGGAATGGACGGTTACGAGACCGCGCGCATCATTCGACAGCGGCCGCAATCGCGGCGAATCCCGATTATCTTCATGTCGGCGGTCAACAAGGAAAACGACCATCTGATTCGCGGTTATTCGATGGGCGCGGTCGATTATGTTTTCAAGCCGGTCGAGCCCATCGTGCTTCAATCCAAGGTCGCGGTTTTTGTCGATCTTTATGAAAAGACGCGTGAGATTCAGCGTAAAGCGACTTACGTGGAGCAGTTGCTCGACACGACCATCCTTGCGAATAACGAAAGGCTGCGCGCCGAAAAGGAATTGCGAATCGCCGAGCAGCGGCAGGCGGCAATCATCCAGTCGCTTCCGATCGTCTTGTATCTCGAACCGCTCGACGCGATTCCCCGCACGCCGCAATTCGTCGGAGGCGATTTCACTGCATTGACGGGGTTCGAGCTCGACGCGCTAGCACGCACCCCGGATTTATGGAGAGAGCGCCTCCATCCCGAGGATCGCGAGCGGGTTGTCGCGGCAATCGTCAGCCGACGCAATGCGACGGGCCTGGCGCTCGAGTATCGCTGGCAATGCGCAGACGGCCGCTATAAACATTTTCTCGACCAGGCCGTGGTGTTGCGCAATGAAGATGGCAAGCCCACGCAATTCGCAGGCACGCTGCTGGATATTTCGGAGAGAAAGAATCTCGAGAGCCAGCTCAGTCACGCGTGGAAAATGGACGCCATCGGCACGTTGACCGGCGGCATCGCTCATGACTTCAACAATCTTCTGACCGCGGTGCTCGGCGGTCTCGAAATCATCGAGCGCCGCGTGACGATGAGCGACGATCAGCGACGCATACTCGCGAGGACCCGGCGCGCTGCCGAGCAGGGATCAGAGCTGGTACGAAGGCTTCTCGCGTTCGCGCGCCGCCAGCAGCTTCAGCCGGCTCGGATCGACATGACGCGGCTTTCGAATTCAGTCCGCGATCTCCTGACCCACACGCTCGGCGGGCTCGCTCGACTGGACTGGAAAATCGACGAACAGGGGGATCAGGCGCTGTGGTCTGCCTATGCGGATGAATCCCAGCTGGAACTGGCATTGATGAACCTGATCATCAACGCCCGTGACGCCATGCCGGATGGCGGCACGATCACGGTCAGTGGCGAAAACAGAACTTGCGACGATCGAAACGAATTGGCCCTGCCCGCCGGTGAATACGTGGTCTTGCAGGTCGAGGACGACGGCGCGGGCATTCCCCCGGAGTTGATCCATCAGGTCATGGAGCCGTTCTTCACCACCAAGGAAGTCGGGAAAGGCACGGGGCTCGGCCTGAGCATGGTGCATGGCTTCGTGAACCAGTCCGGCGGCGCGATTCGAATCGAAAGCGAATTGGGTCGCGGCACGATCGTCGAGATCTGGCTACCCCGCGCCGCCGAGAACATCGCGACCGCGCAGGACACGCGGCGACCTGTGACGCCGGCCCCCGCGACCGGGATGAACGGAGCCCCTCTGCGCATTCTTCTGGTCGACGATCACGCGGACGTGCGCGCGACCACCGCGGCACTTCTCGCCGACCTGGGTCACGAGGTGACCGAGGCGGCTGACGGGTCCGGCATCCTGCAGGTTCTCGGACGCGCGCCTGCGGCCTATGACTTGCTGATCAGCGACTACGCGATGCCGGTGGTCTCCGGGATCGAAGTGATACGCAAGGCGCGTGAACTCTGCCCGCGTCTGCCGGCGATCATCATCACCGGTTACGCCGAGGTCGAATCGATCGCATCCCGGCCCGACGACGTGGGCGTTCTCTTGAAGCCGTTCGATCAGGAACAGCTCGCCGCCTACGTCCACAGCGCGGCGTCGCGCGGTTAGCGCCGGACCGATGAGCGCGCATCCGGTGCTGGTCGAAACCAGCGGATCGATCTGCACGATCATTCTGAATCGCCCCGAGAAGCGCAACGCCGTCGATCGGCACGCGGCGACCTTGTTGCGCGAGGCGTTCGAAGCGTTCGAGCGCGATGCGGCATTGCGTGTGGCGGTCCTCTGGGGTGCGGGCGGCACGTTCTGCGCCGGCGCCGACCTGACTGCGCTCGGGGACCCGGCGCGTCGCAACGAAATCGATTCCGAAGGACGCGGCCCCGGCCCGATGGGCCCGACCCGCATGCTGTTGCAGAAGCCGATGATCGCGGCAGTCGCAGGCCATGCCGTCGCGGGCGGCCTCGAACTCGCGCTACTGGCCGATTTGCGGGTCGTCGAGGAGTCGGCAGTCTTCGGCGTCTTCTGCCGGCGCTGGGGTGTTCCGTTGATCGACGGCGGCACCGTGCGTCTGCCGCGCATCGTCGGGCATGGCCGCGCGCTCGACATGATCCTGACCGGCCGCGCGGTCGCCGCGGACGAGGCCTTGCAGATGGGGCTGGCCAATCGCGTCGTGCCCGATGGGCAGGCGCGCGCGACTGCCGAGCATCTCGCGCAGCAGATCGCGTGCTTTCCACAACGCTGCATGCTCGCCGATCGTTGGTCGTCGTATCGGCAGTGGGATCTCGATCTCGAGACGGCCTTGCGAGAAGAGGGCGCGGCCGGTTATCCGATCGTGTTCGATGAAGCGATCGCCGGCGCCGATCGCTTCGCGCGCGGGGCCGGGCGACATGGTGACTTCGAGGATTGATGTCCTGGCGAGTTCTCGCGTGCTACCATTGTGCTTCCGGTCTTTTTCTCGAGACAAACCATGGAAGTCGCCATTCGCAAGATGGGTAACTCGCAGGGAGTGTTGATTCCCAAACCGATCCTGGCTCAGGTCGGCCTGGAGGGCACTGTCGATCTTCAGGTCCGCGACGGCATCATCGAGATTCGCCCGATGCATCGCAATCCGCGTGAAGGATGGGCCGACGATGCACGCCGATTGGCGGAGCAGGGCGACACTGCATTGGTCTGGCCCGAATTGCCCAATGCGGACGACAGCGAATTGATCTGGTGATGAAGGTCGGCGAGATCTGGCTGGCGCAACTCGATCCTACCGCCGGCAGCGAAATAAAGAAGACTCGGCCGTGCGTAGTGATATCGCCCAACGAGATGAATGATCATCTGCGCACCGTGATCGTGGCGCCGATGACCACCGGTTCGCGGCCTGCGCATTTTCGAATTCCGCTCACGTTTCAAGGCAAGCAGGGATCGATCGTGCTCGATCAGATACGCACGCTCGATCGAACTCGGCTGGTCAAGAGGCTCGGCATTTTGCGGGGGCCGACGTTGACGTCAATGCTTCGAGTCCTGGGGGCGATGTTCGCGCCGTGAATCGATGGTTGAGGCCTAAGCCTGAAGCGACCATTACTTGGAGGTGGGTTGGGGCTGGGGCGCTGGTTGAACGGCAGGCTGCGCGCGCTGCGCATCTGCGGCTGCCTTCTCGTCCTTCATCTTGTTGCGATGATGATTGATGGCGCATCCGGCCGCGGCTCCCAAAACGGCGTGATGGCCGGCTACGTGTCCGGCAACGCCGCCCACCGCTGCGCCACTGACGCATCCTTTCGCGCTTGCTGAACCACAAGCGGCGGTCAATACGAGTCCTGCAACAACTGCGGCGATAGCATTTTTCATGGTGTCTCCAACGGTGACGCGTCAGGTGTTATCAATAGGTTCCCGCACGGCGTCGTCCCGAGCGTTGCGTGTCAGGGTGCTCTGTGAGGAAGCCTTGCAGGATGATGACCACGCACAGGATCGCTGCTACCGAAAGAGCAACGAAGCCCAGCGCCTTGAGCGAACCCGAAAGCGCGGTGAACATCAATTCGTACTCTGCGTAGATGCATCCGACCAACACGAGCGGGATGCCAAGTAGGGCGAGTGATTTCATTGCTCGAATGCCGAATCGTGAGATTGAGGCATCGCAGATGGCGTTGGAATGGTTCCGACGCGCGGCGCTACGACCCCGAATACGGTAACAAGAGGCAGCGGGTCCGCCGGTCAGAGCTTCACCTATTAGTGATGCTCAACATTGCGCCACTGCTGGAATTGTCTCGCGCGGCACTTCGCGTCGATAGCCTGGCACTGGTGCGCGAAAGTAAAAGGGCTGCCTCGTGCAACCCTTATCGACTGATCCGATTGTCCGGTTTTGCGGGGCGCAATGTGGGACGAGGGCAAAACTCTGGCGGAGAGGGTGGGATTCGAACCCACGGTACGTTTACACGTACGCCTGATTTCGAGTCAGGTACATTCGACCACTCTGCCACCTCTCCGTTTGCCTTGCGGCGTGGTGCGAAAGAGGCGCGATTCTAGCAGAGAGGGCGCGTCACTCAATCTCGAAGTGACGCGTCACTCGGCCACGCGACGCGCGCCGGTGAAGCGGCGCGCCCAATACGACTCGCCCATGTCTTCGACGCGCACCACGCCGCCGGTCGCCGGCGCGGGGATGCAGCGGTTGTTGCCCAGGTAGATGCCGACGTGCGAGAAGGTCTTCTTCAAGGTGTTGTAGAAGACCAGGTCGCCGGGCTTCAAGTCGTTGCGGTTGACTTTGGTGCCGACCCGGCTGATCTCTTCGGCGCGCCGCGGCAGGTCGAGGCCGAGCGTGTTTTGGAACACGTAGCGGACCATGCCGCTGCAATCGAATCCCGATTGCGGCGTGTTGCCGCCGCGTCGATAGCCGATGCCCAGTAGCCCCAACGAGCCCACCACCAGATCGCTCGCGCGTTGCGCGGGGCCTGAAGCTGCGGTAGTGATTTCCTCGACGGGTGCAACGTGTTCGAGAGCGGGAGATTCGGTTTCGGTCGCCTTCTTCGAGCCGAACCACTTCCTGAAGATGTTGCCCGATGATGCTGGAGTCGTCGTGGGTGCGGGTGCCAAAGCTTCCGCGTACGGGTCCACATCGTTCGCGAAACAGCAAGGCGCGAAACAGAATGCGGAAGAGGCGATCAGCAGGGCGCAGGCGGCTCGGGTCATGGGCATCGCGCGAATGTAGTCGATGAGGAAAGCGGCTGTCAAAGGCTGATCGAGCCGCGTTGCGTTTTGTGTAAGCTACGCAACCCACGCACTGCAACTCAACCCGCACCCGACGAGAACGCCATGGCCAAGCAGACACGCACGCTTGATCTTTATGCCGAAACCTATCGGCACAGCATCGAGAATCCTGAGTCCTTCTGGGGAGAAGAAGCCAAGGCGATCGAGTGGCACCAGCCGTTCACGCGCGTGCTCGACGACAGCCAGGCGCCGCTGCTCAAATGGTTCGTCGACGGCACGACCAACATCTGCCACAACGCGCTCGATCGGCACCTCGAGACGCGCGGCGAGCAGGCCGCGCTG
>JBBQCA010000126.1:0-9562 GCA_038318315.1 Burkholderiales bacterium
CGACATCCAGGAGTTCATGATCATCCCGGTGGGTGCGCCGAGCTTTCGAGAAGCCATCCGTTACGGCGCCGAAGTCTTCCATGCGTTGAAGAAGATCATCAACGACAAGGGCATGAGCACCGCGGTCGGCGACGAGGGCGGTTTCGCACCGTCGGTCGCGCATCACGAAGCGGCGATCCAGTTGATCCTCGATGCGATCGACAAGGCCGGCTACACCGCCGGTTCGCAGATCGCGATCGGCCTCGATTGCGCGGCCAGCGAGTTCTACACGGACGGCAAGTACCAGCTCGACGGCGTAGGCCTGATTCTGGATGCGGCCGGCTTCACCGACCTTCTGGCGACCTGGTGCGACAAATACCCCATCCTCTCGGTCGAGGACGGCATGGCCGAAGGCGACTGGGAAGGCTGGAAGTTGCACACGCACGTGCTCGGCAAGAAGGTGCAGCTGGTCGGCGACGATCTCTTCGTCACCAACACGCGCATCCTGCGCGAAGGCATCGAGCAGGGCATCGCGAATTCGAACCTGAACAAGATCAACCAGATCGGCACGCTCACCGAGACCTTCGCCGCGATCGAGATGGCCAAGCGCGCGGGCTACACCTCGGTTATCAGCCATCGCTCCGGCGAGACCGAAGACACGACCATCGCCGACATCGCGGTCGGAACCAACGCGATGCAGATCAAGACCGGCTCGATGAGCCGCACCGATCGCATCGCCAAGTACAACCAGCTGCTGCGCATCGAGGAAGATCTCGGCGACGTCGCCAGCTACCCGGGCCGCAGCGCCTTCTACAACCTCAAATGATTCGAAGGTCGATCGCGCGATGCGCCTGATCCCGATCGCGCTCGTCGCGTTGCTGATCGCGATCCAGTTTCCCTTGTGGCTGGGCAAGGGAGGGTGGATGAAGGTACGCGACGCCGAGCGGCAACTTCAGCTGCAGAGGAAAACCAACACCGATCTCGAAGCGCGCAATGCTAAGCTCGCCGCCGAAGTGAAGGACCTGAAGGAAGGTGCCGGCGCGGTCGAAGAGCGCGCCCGCTACGAGCTGGGGATGCTGAAGGAAGGTGAAGTATTCGTGCAGATCGTCGAGCCCTCGAGCGCCAGGACGAATACTCAAGTCCGCTGATCGCGACGTGCCATCCACATCCGCTGGAAGACTCCATCGCGATCCATCAGCAGGTGCTTGAATCCTGCCAGGACGTGAAGTGCGATCAGCACGACCAGCACCCAGGCCGTGATCGAATGGATCGTGAAGAAAGCTTCGGCGGTATCGTGATCGGGCGTTGCCCAATGTGGCAGGTCGAGGCCGAACAGTTTCGGCGCTTCCTTCTGATGCGAGGCACCCAGATAGCCGGTGATCGGCATCGCGATCATGCACGCATAGAGCGCCCAGTGGATCAGCGCCGACAACCTGGCCTGCCAGGCGGGAGCCGATTCCGGCAGACCTTCGGGACGATGTCCCGCGCGCCACAGGATGCGCAGCACGATCAGGCCGAATACGGTCAACCCGAAGGACTTGTGCAGGTCGAACAGAACGCCCGCGCCCGGTTCCTTCTCGATGCTCATCATGTACCAGCCCAGCGCGATCATCCCGAAGATCAGTACCGCGATGATCCAGTGCAGCGCGATCGCCGGCGTGCCGTAACGCCAGGTCGCCGCGGTCGTGCTCGAGGGGAGTGGATCGGTATTCATTCGGTTCCTTGAGGATTCGACGTCATTTCCGTCGCCCGCATCGTGGCAGGTCGCCGAGCCGCCAGACGTAGTCCTCCATCGAAATTCACCCACAGAAGGCTGGAGCCAAGCTGCTGAACACGGGGTCGATTATTCGTAGACGACGAATAGCACGTCCCGTGCGAATGGGTTAATTCCTATTTCTCCACCAATCGATCACCTAGTTATCGATTGGGGAAAATGCCATTGATCTAGGTGAATCTCGTGTAAATCAATTTGGGAAGCTAGATCAAAACCTTGGCCATAAAACAACAACGCCAGCAATCGTCCCCGTTTTAAGGGACGAATTGCTGGCGTGGCGCGAATCTTGTTTGTATCGGTGTTTAGAAATAACCCGTGGCCGAACCGCCGCCGACATGAATCAGCGAAGTGTCTTCGACGAAAACGTATTGGACCTGCTGCTCGGCAGCAACGGTGACGATTTCTTGCGTTTGAGTGGTTGCAATCATAATGGTGCTCCGAGAAAAAGTTAGGCCGGGTTTTGTCTGGTACTGACGATTTGCGTCAGATGTTGCCAAGGTAACGTAGTCCGTTCAACGGAAGCAAGCACACCAATGAATCAAGGGACATCCGTAGACGCTGTGGTGCAGGGAAGCGTGCCTGACGCCGTCCGCGTAATCGACTCGATGGATGTCGAGACCGCCACGCACGTCCTAGGTGTTCTAGTGGATCGCGCCGCCGCTGCGATCACCGGGTTCAATGCTGAATATCAGCCTACGGTCGATCAACTGACGACCATTCTCATGCAGGTGAAAGTGGAATCGAATCTTGAATCGCGGATCAAGGTTCTCAGCGATGCCTGCTACTACTACAAACAGATCGGCCGCAGCTTTGACGGGATTCCGCGCGGACTACGCGCCAAGAATCTCGCCAAAACACATGGCTTTAAGAATCTCGAGCGCCTCGGAGCGACTGCGCTTGGAACCGCTTATTTGGATGCTGCTTGTTTTGAAGAAGCATGCGCGAGTCTTGAGAGCTCGCTAACGCTATCTAACGAGTTGGGTGATTCGGTCCTCGTGTGCCTGGCCATGACTAACGCTGCGGCATTGCTAAAGGAAATGGGGCTATATCAGGAGACCATGGAAGTCGCTGACAAAGCGCTTGCATACGAGGCAGTTTCTCCGCGTGGAAGATATATGGCCTTCATCAATGCCACCAACGGCCTGTTCAGCGCCCATCGCTTGCGCGACGACGAAGCCGCATTTCGCTACTTGCGCATCGGCTCGGAGATGTACGACGACAATCCCCTTGCTGACATCGTCCTGAAGACGAACTTCGAGCATTGCCGCGCGATGTACCTCCTTTTCAAACAGGACAATGAGACGGCGGAACTCCTGATTGCCGCGGCCAAGGTGCGCACGGCGAACGTGAGCAATCCCCCGGTCGAGATCCTGCTCGACATCGCCGAAGCACTCTGCGATTGGGCGAGCCGCGACCACGACCGTGAAGCGCGCGCGCGCAAGCAACTCTTCGAGCTCTATCACAGGACCAAGCCGACCCGCATGCATCACGACCACGTCCTTCGCGCGTTGATGGACGTGCATAGCCGCACGTTGACCGGGGAGATCGACAAGCTCGAGCGCCACGATGACGCCGGCGACGCGGTCGACGCACTCAAGCGGATCGTGACGCAGACCGCCAGGACCGGCATGAAGTACGCGCGGGAACTGGTCGAGCACACTGCGGGAAACAATCCGGCCAGGGAACTCGTCGAATACACCACCAACGTCAAGCACGCGAAGTTCTACCGGCAGGTGAGCGATCGCGAGGCCGCTCGCAAGTCCAGGGAAGACGACAAAGTGTCCGCGGTGTTCGATCCGTTCGCCGGCGCCCGTCGCTGGCTCGACGACGAGGTCGCCGCCGCTGAAGCGAGCGCGGAAGGGATTGCCATCACGTCGTCACCGGTCTCGTCGGTCGGCGCAGTGCGCGGGCGCGTCCGGAAGCACGACGAATTGACCGCCATTCACGGCGATCTGGCCAAGCTGCGGATCGATTCGCTGAAGGCAGCGATGCGCACCGCCGCCTACGACGTGGCCGAGAACTGGGCGCTTGCCGCGGAGTTCTTCGATGACCAGACCGGGCAGCATTGTTTCCGCGTCGGCCGTCTGGCCGGGTTGCTGGCCGCAGAACTGGGCATGGACCGCGAGTACTGCGTGCGCATCGAACATGCTTCGCGGCTGCACGACATCGGCAAGATCGCCGTCAACGAGATGATCCTGCTCAAGCCCGGTCCGCTGGATGCGAGCGAAGTGACGGCGATGCGTGCGCACACCGAGGTCGGCGCCCAACTGCTCGAAGGTTCCGAAGACACGACGCTGCAGATGGCTGCGGTGATCGCCAAGTATCACCACGCGTGGTGGAACGGCGAGGGCTATCCGAATGCGTCGGGTGACAGCATCCCGCTGGCAGCGCGCATCTGCGCCTTCGCCGATGTCTATGACGCGCTGACCAACGAGCGTCCCTACAAGCGTGCGTGGCCTCACCGGCTGGCGGTCGAGCAGATGATGTGCGAGAGCGGCATCCATTTCGATCCGCGGATGATGCGACCGTTCCTGAAGGTTCTGGAGCGGCACATCGGCTCGTCCGCGAAGCCGCCGTCCACGCAGCAGCACCTGCGGGAAATGGAGGCCAACGGCCTCCTCAATTCGCGCCGGAAACTGATGGAAGCGCTCAACGCGGCGTAAGCCGCGGCAAGCGGATCAAGGTGCTCGTCCGCGATCGATTGCGGCGCGGCACGCGCCGAACCACCGACGCAAATCGTGGTCGGCCCTGGCGCGACGAATGTCTGCTACGGCAGATGGAGCCTCGCCCGCAGCCGCCCCTCACGTGTAATCTTCAGTCGGAATGCATCCGCAGAAAAGATTGCGATCGCCATAGACGTGATCGGCGCGACCCACCGGCGGCCAGTACTTGTTCGCACGCAAATACTTCTGCGGATAGGCAGCGGCCTCGCGCGAATAGGGATGGGCCCACGTCTCCGCCAGCAGCGACTCCGCGGTATGGGGCGCGTTGCGCAGCGGGTTGTCGTCGCGATCCAGGCGGCCTTCCTCGATCGCGCGAATCTCCTCGCGAATCGAAACCATCGCTGCGATGAAGCGATCGAGTTCGGCCAGCGGCTCGGACTCGGTGGGCTCGACCATCAGGGTTCCCGCGACTGGGAAGCTCATCGTGGGGGCGTGGAAGCCATAGTCCATCAGGCGTTTCGCGACATCGTCGACAGTGATGCCGCTTGCGTCCTTGATCGCGCGCAGGTCGAGGATGCATTCGTGTGCGACCAGTCCATGATCGCCTCGATACAGCACCGGATAGTGCGCGTCGAGTTTGCGGGCGATGTAGTTCGCGGCGAGGATCGCGCTCTCGGTCGCGGCCGTCAGTCCGGCCTTGCCCATCATGACGATATACATCCACGAGATCGGCAGGATCGATGCCGAGCCGAAGGGCGCCGCAGACACCGGTCCGATCGACTGCTCTGCGCGCGAGACCAGCCCCGGCAGGAATTTCGCGAGATGTTCGGCCACGCCCACCGGCCCGACACCGGGTCCGCCGCCGCCGTGCGGGATGCAGAAGGTCTTGTGCAGGTTGAGGTGAGAAACATCGCCGCCGAAATGCCCGGGCGCGGCGACCCCGACCATCGCGTTCATGTTGGCGCCATCGACGTACACCTGGCCGCCATGGCGATGGACGATCTCGCAGATCTTCTGCACGCCTTCTTCATAGACGCCGTGCGTGGAAGGGTAGGTGATCATCACGGCCGCGAGATCGTCGGCATGATCGATGGCCTTGGCCTCGAGGTCGTCGAGATCGACGTTGCCCATGTCGTCGCAGGCGACTACGACGACCCTCATGCCGGCCATCTGTGCCGAGGCCGGATTGGTGCCATGCGCGGACGAAGGAATCAGGCACACGTCGCGATGCGCGTCGCCGCGCGATGCGTGCCAGGCGCGGATCACCAGCAGGCCGGTGTACTCGCCCTGCGAGCCCGCGTTCGGCTGCAACGAGACCGCTGCGTAGCCGGTCGCCGCGCACAGCATGGCCTCGAGCTCGGCGATCATCGCGCGGTAGCCTTCGGTCTGTGACTCGGGCGCGAACGGATGCATGTACGCGAACGCCGGCCACGTGACCGGGATCATCTCCGAGGTCGCATTGAGCTTCATCGTGCATGAGCCCAGCGGGATCATCGCGCGGTCGAGCGCGATGTCCTTGTCGGCAAGGCGGCGCAGATAGCGCAGCATCTCGGTTTCGGAGTGATGGGTGTTGAAGACTGCATGCGTGAGATAGGGCGACCTGCGCAACAGGTTCGCCGGCAACGCATCGCGGCTCGCGGCTTCGAGCGCAGCGAAGTCGGGCAGCGCGCGGCCATGCGCGAAGATCAGCCACAGGCGTTCGATATCGGCGCGCGTGGTGGTCTCGTCGATCGCGATGCCCACGCGACCCGTGTCGATCGTGCGCAGATTGAGTTTCTGCGCCGACGCGGCGGCATGCATGAAGGCCGCATCGCAGGCGACCGTCAGCGTATCGAAGTGCGTGTCGTTCGCGATGTCGATGCCCAGTTGTCGAAGCCCCGTGGCCAGCACGCTCGTCAATCGATGCACGCGCTGCGCGATCGCAGCCAGTCCCCTGGGTCCGTGATAGACCGCATACATGCTGGCGATCACCGCGAGCAGCACTTGCGCGGTACAGATGTTGGACGTCGCCTTCTCGCGACGGATGTGTTGCTCGCGCGTCTGCAAGGCGAGGCGATAGGCGCGCTTGCCGTTCGAATCGATCGTCACGCCGACCAGGCGGCCCGGCATGCTGCGCTTGAAGCCATCGCGCGTGGCGAGATAGCCGGCGTGCGGACCGCCGAAACCCATCGGCACGCCGAAGCGCTGGCTGGTGCCGACGACCACATCGGCGCCCCATTCGCCGGGTGGCTTCAGCAGCGTCAATGCGAGCAGATCCGCGGCCACGACGACGAGACCACCGCGCGCATGAACGGCATCGACCAGCGACGCGTAATCGACCACGCGGCCATCGACACCGGGATATTGAAGCAGCACGCCGAAGCAATCGCCGATCGCTTCGACGCTCGCATCGGTGCCGAGCGCGCCCACCACGACTTCGATACCGATCGGTTCGGCGCGTGTCTTCACGACCGCCAGGGTTTGCGGCAGCACGTCGTCGGCGACGAAAAAGCGCATGGCTTTGCTCTTGCCCACGCGCTGACACAAGGTCATCGCTTCGGCCGCAGCGGTAGCTTCATCGAGCATCGAGGCGTTGGCGATGTCCATCGCGGTGAGGTCGGTCACCATCGTCTGGAAATTCGCGATGGCCTCCAGGCGCCCCTGCGAAATCTCGGGCTGATACGGCGTGTAGGCCGTGTACCAGGCAGGATTCTCTAGCACGTTACGCAGGATCACGCCGGGCGTGAAGCAGCCGTAGTAGCCCTGGCCGATGAACGAGCGCAACACCTGGTTGCGCGCCGCGAGCGCTGCGAGTTTTTCGAGCGCCTCGGCTTCGGGCAGCGCCTCGGGAAGCGCCATCGACTGCGGACCTTCCCCGGGTCGACGGATCGGCGCGGGGACGATCGCATCGATCAACGCCTCGCGTGTCGCATAGCCCAGCGCCTCGAGCATCAGCGCCTGATCCTCTGCGGACGTACCGATGTGGCGCGCGACGAAGGCGTCGCGTTGTTCGAGGGACGACAGCGACTCGCGCTGCGCCGGTGCGGCTTCGAGAGCGGGATGTTCGATCAGGGGGTCGCGGACTGTATTCATCGATGCGTTGTCAAAATGTTCAGGAAGCAATCAGCGCTTGATAGGCCGCGTCGTCCATCAGTTGTTCGAGATCGGCCGGGTTGTCGGGCTGGATGCGAATGAACCAGCCGTCCTTCATCGGATCGGTGTTGACCTTCGCCGGATCGTCGGGCAGCGCGTCGTTGACCGCGACCACGCTGCCGGCAACCGGCATCTTCAGATCGGCCGCAGCCTTGACCGACTCGATCACGCAGGCAGGCTCGCCCTTCGCCAACTTCCTGCCCGTCTCCGGCATCTCGACGAACACGATGTCGCCGAGCGCGTCCTGCGCGTGATCGGTGATGCCGACCGTTGCACTGCCATCGGATTCGAGTCGAATCCATTCGTGGTCTTCGGTATAGCGCAGTGCGGTCATGGACATCCTTTCGCGATGAGGTCGATGAAGATTGAAATGAAAGCGGCGAGGCTTCAGCCGCGGAAGTAACGGTGAGGCACGAACGGTGTTGCGGTCACGCGCATCGCGACCGGCTTGTCGCGAACCATCGCCATGATCTCGGTTCCGACCGCCGCATGCGTCATCGGAACATAGCCGAGCGCGACGGCGCGTTGCGCGGTGGGTCCGAACGTGCCGCTGGTGACGAGCCCGATCGCGACCCCGTCGCCGTCGACGATCTCGCTGCCGGCGCGAACCGGCGTGCGCTCCGCGCCGACCAGACCGACGCGCTTGCGAGAGACGGTTCCCTCGGGGCTCGTAGCTTTGCCGTCCTTGCCTGCCGCCAATTGCGCCAGGATCTTCTTCGCGCCGGGAAAGCCGCCGGGTCGCGCGCCGTCGGGGCGGCGCGCCTTCGAGATCGCCCACGTCAGGCTCGCTTCGACCGGCGTGGTCTCGGTGTCGATGTCGTTCCCGTACAGGCACAGGCCGGCTTCGAGGCGCAGCGAATCGCGCGCGCCGAGGCCGACAGGCGCAACTTCGGGTTGCAGCAGCAGCAGCCGCGCGAACTCTTCAGCGCAACGGTTCTCCACCGAGATCTCGAAGCCGTCCTCGCCGGTGTATCCCGAGCGCGTGACGAAGCACGCGATGCCGCCGATCTTGAGATCGCGAGCGGTCATGAAGATCCACTTGCCGAAATCGATATCCGGGCAGAGCCGCGCCATCACGGTCACGGCCTCGGGTCCCTGTAGAGCGAGCAGCGCGTGATCGTCGAGCTCGACGATGTCGCAGCCGGGCTTGCCCGGTCCGCCCAGCTCGGCGCGCAGGTGTGCGGTGTCCTGCACCTTGCACGAGGCGTTGACGACCACGAAGAGATAGTCGCCGCAGTGGGTGACCATCAGGTCGTCGAGGATTCCGCCGGCGTCGTTGGTGAACAGGGCGTAGCGCTGCTGATTGCGCGCGAGGCCCATGATGTCCATCGGCACGAGCAGCTCGAGTCCTTCCGCGGCGTGCGGGCCGACCAGCTTCAATTGCCCCATGTGCGAGACGTCGAAGAGCCCGGCCGCGGTGCGCGTGTGCTGGTGCTCCTGCAACACCCCCATGGGATATTGCACCGGCATGTCGTAGCCGGCGAAAGGCACCATGCGCGCGCCCAGTTCCAGGTGCAGCGCGTGCAGCGCCGTCTTGGTCAACGGCGTGGCCAGCGGCGTGTCCGGGTCGGACGCATTCAAATCGGTGGAGGCTGTTGTCATGGCTCTCGGCAGTTACAGTGGGATTGGCAAATAGCGGAGCCTATCCCTCTGTCCTTTTACCTGAGAGATTGCGGCGCAACTGTGACCTGCGCCCGCGTGCCCCTTCGGTGGATGGTCGTCGTGAAATCAATCTCGCGACGCCATCGCTCTCCAGATTGGTGATGCCGTATGACCAGTCTTCGAGGACTCGCGCCGCACTTGCAATGCGTGTGAGTCCTGGGCCTGAGCGGTTATGGGATTTGCGCCTTCGGCGGTCGCCGGCAACTGCCGGCAACGCTCTCCTGATCGACGTGCGGATTGTACCGATCGAATGCGCTTGCAACAAACGCGCGAGCGTGCTGCAGTCGATCGCCGGTGTGCTTCAACCTACCAAGTCAACTTCCGTTGGTCGATTCGGCAGATCAGCTCCGCG
>JBBQCA010000127.1:0-9536 GCA_038318315.1 Burkholderiales bacterium
CGGCAAGATCCAGGAAGAGTCGATGACCTACGAGATGTTGAAGCACACCGGCGAGTTGCCGATCATCGGCGTCAACACCTTCCGCAATCCGCACGGCGACCCGCATTCGCAGAAGGTCGAGCTGATGCGCTCGACCGAGGAAGAGAAGCAGTCGCAGTTGAAGCGGCTGCACGACTTCCATCAAGCGCATGCAGACGAATCACCGGTGATGCTCGGACGCTTGCGTCAGGCTGTGATCGACAACAGGAACGTGTTCGAAGTGCTGATGGACGCAGTGCGCGTCTGCTCGCTCGGGCAGATCACCGATGCACTGTTCGAAGTGGGTGGGCAGTATCGAAGGAGCATGTAGTCGATACGTCGTGCGCCATAGTTTCGTCGCCGTGCTTGCGAGCAGCCGCGCAATGTCATAAATTCGCGACATGCCTGCTCTGAAGAAATCGCCAGTCAACGAGTTGCCCGCGACATTCGGTGCCGCCTTGCGTGCAGCGCGCGTGGCTGCAGGATTGACGCAGCAGGCCTTGGCGCAACGTGCTCACGTCGGCCGACAGAAACTCATCGAAGTAGAGCAAGGCAAGCCCGGCGTGGCTGCGGCCACCTACGTGGCTGTCGCACAAGCACTGGGGCTCGAATTTGCCGTGCAACCCGCTCGCGTGCGGCTCGACGCTTACCCGCAACTCAAGCGCCTGGCGTGGAACCGTCACGATGATCTGATCGAGGAGAAGGAAGCCCTCGCGCTCTACGAGCGCAAATGGAGCCTCGTCGATGGTCAACGCATGACGCCGCGTGAACGCGCGTTTCTCGATCGGCTCGTCGAGATTCATGGCGGCGGCATCCTCCATGTTTGAGCGCGAGCGTCATCAACGATGGCGCGTTTGCTGCGTCGATTCGATGCACTTGATCGATCTCGCGATGATGATCCGCTCCTGGGGCGCCATTCCTGCGGCAGCGATTCAAAAGGTCGAGGCTGCGTATGGAGCTTCCGCCTTGCGCTCGTTCGACAACGGCTTGGGACTTCTCGAAGATGTTTCCTATCGCGACGAGTGCTTGCGCAAGATGCGTATGAATCCGACGCTCAGTGCGACTATCGTAGAAACCTTGAGGCACCATCGACCGGCCCCGCCCCTACCGCAGGCTTGAACCAGTGCCCACGGGCCCCCAACAGAAGATGCCTTCAGCCTTGCCGCACCAAGATTTGCCTTCCTCGAAGATCACCGGTCACAGCGCCCTGGCGAATGTCATGGACCTGCTGCTCGACGCCATCTGCGTCGTCGACGCGCAGGGAAGGTTCGTGTTTGTCAGTGCCGCTGGCGAACGCATCTTCGGCTACGCACCCGAGGACATGATCGGGCTACCGATGATCGACCTGGTCTTCCATGAGGACCGGTCGAGGACTCTGCATGCGGTCGACGAGATCGTGGCCGGACTTCACAAGCCGCACTTCGAGAACCGCTATGTGCGCAAGGATGGGCGGATCGTGCACATCATGTGGTCGGCCCATTGGTCCGAGGCCGATCAGATGCGGGTGGCCGTGGCGCGCGACGTCACCGAACGCAAGCGCGCCGAGTCGATGCAGGCGGCGCTCTACGCGATTGCCGAGGCCGCGTATGGCGCTGAGGACTTGCCCGGCCTGTTTGAACGCATCCATCGGATCGTCGGCGGGCTGTTGCCGGCGATCAATTTCTTCGTCGCTCTTTACGACAGGGAAACGGAGGCGTTGACCTTCCCCTACTACGTCGACGAGCACGGTCAAGCGCCCGCACCGGGAAAACTGGACTCGGGCACCTTGAGCGCCGAGGTCATCCGCACCGGGCGAGCCATCCTTCTGCCGCGCGACGCAGCGGCACATCCCTCGGAGCGCATCCATGCCGATGTCGGCGCGGGCGCGCCGGAATGGCTCGGCGTTCCGCTCGGCACGCAACAGGGCATGCTCGGCGCGCTCGTCGTGAAGAGCTATTCGCACGCGTCGCGATATGGCGAGAATGATATCGAGCTGCTGCAGTTCGTTTCCGCGCAGGTCGCCGCAACCATCGAACGCAAGCAGATGGAAACCGCGCTGCTGCACAGCGCGCGACACGATTCCCTGACCGGTCTGCCGAATCGGGAACTGCTTCACGACCGCTTGCGAACCGCGCTGTCGCGGGCGCGGCGCGATCGCTCGCGACTGTCGGTGCTCTACGTCGACCTGGATACGTTCAAGCAGGTCAACGACGGCCTGGGGCATGCCGTCGGCGATCTCGTGCTTCAAGAGGTGGCCGCCCGGTTGAAGCATTGCGTGCGTGAGTCGGATACGGTCAGCCGAGTGGGTGGCGACGAGTTCGTGATCCTGCTCAACGGCATCCACTCGCCGGAATGCGCATCGCTGATCGCCGAGAAGGCCCACCTCGTCCTTGGCAAACCGTTCGATGTGGCCGGCCATCGGCTGCACATCGCTGCGAGCATCGGCATCTCGCTCTACCCCGAGCACGGCGACGACGACACGCAACTGATCCGACATGCGGACGAAGCGATGTACAAGGCCAAGCGAGACGGCGGCAACCGCATCTGGATGACGACCGGGGCGTAGTTTCAGTGCGACGACCCCTCGATGAAGCGAATGCCGGCTCTTGCACTGGGACTATCGATCGTCGCCGCATCGACCTTCATGAGCGCCGATGCGTTCCCGGCGTCGGCTTCGATCGCGCACATCGTCCACCTGAAGCCGGGCGCCATGCCGCGCATCGGCACGGTCGACGAGCGCTACCAGTCGTTCAACGTCGAAATGCTGGAAGTCACCGGCGGCGCGTTCTGGAAGCCCTACGCTGCGCGTGACGCGGATCGCCAGTCGAAGCCGAACACGACCGGCGCCGACTCGAACGGATCGCCGCATGCGCAAGGGAACCTGTACCAGTACCGGCCGCCGATCGACCTGTCGAACAAGCGCCTGCGCATGCTCGCCGCCGCGCTCGGGCCCTCCTATATGCGCGTCAGTGGAACCTGGGCGAACACCACCTATTTCCACGACGCCGATACGCCTGCACCGAAGACGCCACCCGCAGGTTTCAACGGCGTGCTCACGCGGCCGCAATGGAAGGGCGTGATGGACTTCGCGCATGCGGTCGACGCGCGCGTCGTGACCTCCTTCGCCATCGGCGCGGGAGTCCGCGATCCCCAGGGTTTCTGGACCCCCACGCAGGCGGGCGAAGTACTCGAGTACACCCGCTCGATCGGCGGGAGCATCGCGGCGGCGGAGTTCATGAACGAGCCCACGCTTGCGGCGCTGGGCGGAGCTCCCGAGAACTACGACCCCTTCACTTACGGGCGCGACCTTGCCGTGTTCGTCCGCTTCATCAGGCGTCACGCGCCGGACACGCTCGTACTTGGACCGGGGTCGGTCGGAGAGGACGGCTCGGCGGCAGCGCCCGTCCCCGGCATCCTCAAATCCGAAGATCTGCTGGCGGCGGCAGGCCCGGTCTTCGACGCTTTCTCGTATCACTTCTATGGCGCGTTGTCCGAGCGATGTGCGGCGACGATGCCTGCTTTCGGGACCACCGCCGCGGGCGCACTTTCGTCCGAATGGTTGGAGCGCACGGCTGACGTCGAGAAGTTCTATGCGCGCCTGCGCGACCGGTTCGAACCGGGAAGACCGATGTGGCTGACCGAGACCGCCGATGCCGCGTGCGGCGGCAATCGATGGGCATCCACCTTCCTCGACACCTTTCGCTATGTCGATCAGTTGGCGCGCATGGCTCGACGCGGCGTCCAGGTGGTCGCGCACAACACGCTTGCGGCCAGCGACTACGGGCTGCTCGACGAAACCAGTTACCGCCCGCGGCCCAGCTACTGGGCCGCCCTGATCTGGCGCCGACTGATGGGGACGACCGTGCTCGATCCGGGACCCTCGCCGTCGAGAGATCTGCGCCTCTATGCGCACTGCCTGCGCGGCGCGCCTGGGGGCGTGGCCGTGCTCGTCATCAACACCGAGCTAGGGGCAGGGTTTGCGATGGACATTCCATTCGCCGGGCATCGGTACACGCTGACCGCGAAGCGCTTGCAGGACGGCGACGTGCAGTTGAACGGACGCCACCTGCTGCTCGGTGTCGATGACGCGTTACCGTCACTGGTCGCGGTGCGCACTCGCGCCGGAACGCTGAGGTTTGCGTCCGCAAGCATCACCTTCGTCGCCTTGCCGGACGCCGGAAACCCGCTCTGTGCATGAGGCGTCCGGCCGAGCTGGCGCGCTTCAGCGCTTAGGGGCGACCGCCGAGTCCTTCGCACGTCCGCTCGAGGTCGGCTTCGCAGGCCGATCCGTCGTGTTCGCGTTCGGCCCGGTTCCACGCTCTCCGCGCGAGGGCGTCGGCCGCGCCTGCGCACACGAGGTGAGGCGTGAGGGTATGCATGCCTTCGGGAATGCTCTTGACGGCTGGATTGGACATGGTCGTGTCTCCTCGAACATGGAGCGCGCGGTCAGCCCGCGTTATACGCCCGTTCCAGGGCGGCGATATCGATCTTGGTCATCTGCATCATGGCTTGCATGACGCGCTCGACGGTTGGGTCTGAAACCGGAAGTCGTCCTGCCGCACTAGCGGGATTGATTTGGCCGCAAGCGAGAAGACGCTTTATCGCACGGGAATCTTCTGTGTCTGGGGCACGGGCACCGCAGTCACGCCGTTCTTCGGCGATCCATCGATCAACCGATCCGAATAGGTCAGATAGACGAGCGTGTTGCGCTTCGCATCGACCATGCGCACGATGCGAAGGCGCTTGAAGAGGATAGACAGGCGTTCGCTGAACACTTCTTCCTTCAGCGGCAATGGCCCGGAGAACGAAAGCGGTCCGACCTGCCGACACGCGATCGACGCCTCGGCCTTGTCCTCGGCCACGCCGAGTGCGCCCTTGATGCCGCCTGTCTTCGCGCGCGACACGTAGCACGTCACGCCGCCGACCTTGGGATCGTCGTAGGCTTCGACGACGACCTTGTGGTCGGGACCGATCAACTTGAAGGCGGTGTCGACATCGCCGATCGGCTCGGCGCCGACCGACAGGGGCGCGAGCACGAGCGCCAGCGCAAGCAAGGTTTTCATGCGAGTCCTTTCGAGTCGGGCGCGGGCAGGTAACGCACCGACAGCACGCCGTCGATCGCGTGGATCGATTCGATCGCCGCGTCGCCGACCGCGCTGTCGACGTCCACCAGCGTGTACGCCATGTCGCCGCGCGACTTGTTGAGCATGTTGTGGATGTTCAGCCCCGCGTGCGCCATGGCGGTCGAGATCTGCCCAAGCATGTTGGGCACGTTCGCGTTGGCGATCGCAATGCGATAGCTCGATTCGCGCGGAGAGATCGCGACAGGGAAATTGACGGCGTTCTGGATGTTGCCGTCTTCCAGATAGTCGCGCAGTTGATCGACCACCATCGCCGCGCAGTTGTCTTCGGCTTCCTTGGTCGAGGCGCCCAGATGCGGCAGCACGATGACCCCGTTCGCACCGTTGACACTGATGCCGCTCATTGCCGCGCTCGGAAAATCGCAGACGTAGTTGCGCAGCTTGCCTGCCGCGAGTGCGTCGAGAATCGCGCGTTCATCGACCACGCCCTCGCGCGAGAAGTTGAGCACGATCGCGTCGCTGCGCAGTCCGCGGAGATTGTCTGCGTTGATCAGGCCGCGTGTGGCCGCGACCAGCGGTACGTGCAGCGTCACGAAATCGCAGCTCTTGAGGATCTCGGCGACCGACTGCGCCTTCTTGACCTGCGACGGCAGGCTCCACGCGGCATCGACAGTGATCTCCGGGTCGTATCCGACGACCTTCATGCCGAGCTTGATCGCCGCGTCGGCAACCAGGCAGCCGATCATCCCCAGGCCGATGACGCCGAGCGTGTGGCCGGAAAGTTCGAGGCCCGCGAAATTCTTCTTGCCGTCTTCGACCGCGCGGTCGAGGTCGGGATGAGAGGGCGCCAGTTGGCCCACGAACTGCAGCGCGGCCGGCAGGTTGCGAGCGGCCATCAGCATGCCGGCGATCACCAGTTCCTTGACCGCATTCGCATTCGCGCCCGGCGCGTTGAACACCGGCACGCCGCGCTTGCTCATCGCCTGCACGGGGATGTTGTTGGTGCCCGCCCCCGCGCGACCGATCGCGAGCACGCTCGCAGGAATGTCGATCGCATGAAGGTCCGCGGAGCGCACCAGAATCGCATCGGGTTCAGTAAGGTCCTTGCCGACCGCGTACCGGTGGGCAGGCAGGCGCGACAGCCCGAGAGGCGAAATCTGGTTGATGACCTGGATGCGGAATGGTCGCTGGTTCATGGGTCGCTGGTTCATGGGTCCCTTATCCACGTGCGGCCTCGAACTCGCGCATGTAGGCAACCAGCGCCATCACGCCTTCGATCGGCATCGCGTTGTAGATCGACGCGCGCATCCCGCCCACCGAACGATGCCCCTTCAATTGCAGCATGCCGCGCTGCTGCGCGCCCTTGAGGAACTCGTCGTCGAGCGCGGCGTCCTTCAGCGTGAACGGGACGTTCATTCGCGAACGATCGGCCTTGTCGACCGGGTTCGCATAGAAGTCGGTCGAGTCCAGATATTGATAGAGCAATTGCGACTTCTCGATATTGCGTCGCTCGATCGCCGCGATGCCGCCATTGCGCTTCAACCACTGGAACACCAGGCCCGCGATGTAGATCGAGAAGGTGGGCGGGGTGTTGTACATCGAGTCGTTGTCCGCATGCACCTTGTAGTCGAGCATGGACGGCAACGCCGGCTTCGCCTGCCCGATCAGGTCGTCGCGAACGATCACGATCGCGAGTCCGGCCGGGCCGATGTTCTTCTGCGCGCCACCGTAGATCAGGCCGTGCCTGGCGACGTCGACCGGCCGCGAGAGGAAGGTCGACGACACGTCGGCCACCAGCGGCACGTCGCCGGTGTCCGGCGTCCAGTTGAACTCGACGCCGCCGATGGTTTCGTTCGCGCAGTAGTGCAGGTAGGCCGCGTTGGTGTCGAACTTCCACGACGATTGTGGCGGCACATACGTGAAGTGCCTGTCCTCGGCCGAAGCGGCGACGTTAGCCGTGCAGTACAGCTTGGCTTCCTTGATTGCCTTCTTCGACCACTCGCCGGTATTGACGTAGTCGGCCGCTGTCTTGCCGCGCAAGAGGTTCGCCGGGATCATCGAGAACTGCAGCGACGCGCCGCCCTGCAGAAAGAGCACCTTGTAGTTCGCGGGGATGCCCATCAGCTCGCGCAGATCGCTTTCGGCCGCGGCCTGGATGCTCATGTACTCGCGGCCGCGGTGGCTCATTTCCATCACCGACTGACCCGAGCCATGCCAGTCGAGCATTTCGTTCGCGGCTTGCTGGAGAACTTCCTTGGGGAGAACCGCGGGTCCGGCACTGAAATTGAATGTTGTCGTGGAAGGGGCGGGCATCGTGATCGGCATGTCGTGAAGTGAGGTCGGGGCGCTAGTGTATTGCGCCGCGCCGTCTCACGCTGCCGACGACGGTATCGATGACGTCGCGTCGCTTGGCGCCTCCGCCCGGTCACGCATGCCGTAGTCGCGCACCACCTCGGCCACGCGAATGCGATAGTCGTCGAATACCGACGCGCGCCCTTCGCGTTGCCCCTCGCGATGCAGCGCATGACGACGCCATGCGCGCGCCGCCTCTCCATCGCGCCAGTACGACAGCGACAGATCGTGGCCCGGGTTGGTGAGACTATCGAAGCGCTCGACCGAGATGAAGCCGTCGATCTTTTCGAGTTGCGGCTTGAGCTCGACAGCGATCTCGAAGTAACGATCGGCCTTGCCGTCGCGGGGTGCGACTTCGAAGATGACGGCCATCATGATGCAAGCTCCCGTGCGGGCCGTCCGAAGGTTTCAGCAACGACTTCGGTGAAGCGGCGTTCCTCGCGCAGGATGAAGCGCTCGCCCTGCGCGAATTCGAAGTTGGCGCGTCCCTCGGGGTCGGCCTTGATGCGTTTGCGATAGGCCTCGTAGGCGGCGAGGCTGTCGAAGGCGATCAGGCCCCAGGCTTCGACGGTCGATCCCTCGTACGGCAGGACGTATCCGATCAGGTGCCCGCCACAGCGCGGGATGATGCTGCCCCAGGCCACCGCGTAGCGGCGAAAGGCCTCGAGCTTGGTGGGATCGATTTCGTAGCGGATGAAGCAGGTGATGGTCATGGCGAGCGTGTCGTTGATTGGCCAGCCATGACGATAAGTGGCTTGGCGCTCGACTTGCTTCGCTGCGTATCGAAACGTGAAGAGACGATGCCGCAACCGGACGGCTGCCAATTCACGACCCGACGCCGAAGCGAATGCGTTCAGCGCGCTGAGCCGACGCGCGAATTACGCGCGCGGCACATCGCCCGAGTCGCAGCGAAGCCGGTTGCCCGCGCTCAACTACTCCGAAAGCGCGCGGACGGGATCAGGGCTTGATCCGGCTGATTCGCGTGCCCCAGTTTCCCAGTGAGGCTCGCGTGCCGCCGCAACTGCCGAAGGGCGGCCCGATATACGTCGTCAATGTGCAGGTCTGCCCGATGTATTCCGAAGCGATCCAGATGTCGTCGCCGTCCAGGGCGGCAGCGCCATAGTCACCCCAGCGCGCTACCGTGTCCCCGAAAGCCGCGTAGCCCGTAAAGCCGTCTTCGGGACCCTTCCCGTCGGCCGCGATCTTGATCGATCCCTCGTGCCCGTTGGGTCCCAGATGAACGTAGGCGGCCGACGGGAAGTGATCGGCACCAACGAGCGTGAACGCAATCACGCCGCGGCCATTGGGAAGCGCGGCGATTGCCGGATAGTTGACGTTGTTGCCCGCCACGCCGATCTTGCCTTGATTCTCGACGATGCCGATCACCAGGCCGCGCTGTACGAACGGGCGGAGCACGTAGTAGGCGATGCCGGCCTGGTCGCCGCCGCGCACGCTGACGACCGTGTCGAGTGCGCCGTATAAACGACCGCCGGTATAGAAGACCTGCTGCATCCGTGAGTCGTTGCTGTCCATCAATTCGGGCGTTGTTGCATGGGGTGGCGGCGTGTTGCCGGCGAACAGAAACCTCCAGCAGCCCACACCGAACGGCGTGACGATCGACCGGTCGTTGATGCATTCGGCCAGCGGAGTCGGTCCGGCCTTCTGCTCCGATGGCGGCGGCACGCCGTAGTTGCGGACCCGAACCGTGTTGTCCACGAGCGTGACGTTCGGACTGTTCGAGTCCAGCGAGCGCGTGTTGCCCAGCGCCCAGACCCGCAGATGGTTGGCGTTGCCCGACTCGTTGAACACCGCCACCGAACTGAGGAAGTATTCGGTGCCGCGGTTCGCGGTTTCGAAGTCGCCGCGCGGCGACACGGCCGGCCACACGGTGAACCCCGGATTGCCGTCGAGCAAGTAATCGCTCGTGTCGATCTGCACGAGCGTGACGCTGACTGCGCCGCGTACGAGATCCTTCTTCGAAAGCGCATAAATCTGCGCGCCGTTGAATCCGCCGGCGAACGGGAACTCGTTGGTTGTCAGGTAGATGCCGTGTTCGTCCGCGCCGATGTGCGGATAGTCGCCCAGGCACGGGCAGTCGGTGTGCAC
>JBBQCA010000128.1:0-9515 GCA_038318315.1 Burkholderiales bacterium
GCTGGATCAGCCAGAAGAACGCGGCGATGACGATCGCCACGCCGACCAGTCCGAGTTCCTCGCCGATCACCGCGAGCAAAAAGTCGGTGTGCGCTTCGGGCAGGTAGTGCAGCTTCTCGACGCTCGCACCCAGGCCCACGCCCAGCCATTCGCCACGGCCGAACGCGATCAGCGAATGCGTGAGCTGATAGGCCTTGCCGAGCGCGTTGTCCTCCTCGAACGGGTCGAGGTAGGCGAAGAAGCGCGCGCGCCGCCACGGGCTCGCCCAGATCAGGACCACGAAGCCGCCGATCATCGCGCCACCGAGTCCGATGAACATGCGTGCGTTCACGCCGCCCAGAAACAGGATGCCGAACGCGACGGCCGCGATCACCATGAACGCGCCGAGGTCGGGCTCGAGCTGCAGCAATGCGCCGACCGCGACGATCACCACCGCCATCGGCAGGAAGCCCTTGCGAAAGGTATGCATCAGGGCCTGCTTCCTCACCGCGTAGTCGGCCGCGTAGAGCACCACCATCAGCTTCATCACCTCGGACGGCTGCAGGTTCATCGCGTACAGCGAGATCCAGCGATGCGCGCCGTTGACGCCGCGGCCGATGCCGGGCACCAGCACGGCGATCAACAGCACGATGGTGGCCACGAATAGCCACGGCGACCAGCGCTGCCAGGTCGACAGCGGAATCCTGAAGGCGACCAGGCCCGCAGCCAGCCCGATGACGACGAACAGCGCCTGTCGCCAGAGAAAATAAGTGGGCTTGAGGTTGGGATAGCGCGGCGAATCCGACAGCGCGATCGAGGCCGAATACACCATCACCACGCCGAGCAGCATCAGCGCGATCGCGACGAACAGGAGCGGCTTGTCCCAGTCCATCATGGCCGAGCGCGTCGGGTGCAGCGGATCGACCGCATTGCCCGAACGCACTGCACGCCGCGCGCGAGGCGCATTCGTCGACGCTTCCACGGCGCGCTCGTCTCGCCCGGCTCGCGGCACGAATAGTCCGTTCAGCATGGCGTCGCCTCGGCGGGGTTCTCGATGCGCGTCAGGCGATGGACGGCCGCGACGAAGACCTCGGCGCGTTCCTTGTAGTCGCGGAACATGTCGAGGCTGGCGCATGCGGGCGACAACAGGACGGCGTCGCCCGGGCGTGCAAGACGCGAGGCCTCGAGCACCGCGTCCTGCAGCGACGCGCAATCGACCAGCGGCACAGCGGTTTTCGCGAGGGCCGCGCGGATCGTCGCCTGGTCCTTGCCGATCAGCACCACCGCGCGCGCATGCCGCGCGACCGGCGCAGCGAGCGGCGAGAAGTCCTGGCCCTTGCCGTCGCCTCCGGCGATCAGCACGACCTTCTGGCCGAGGCCGTCGAGGGCCGCGACGGTCGCGCCGACGTTGGTGCCCTTGCTATCTTCGATGTAGTCGACCTCGCCTGCCCGCAACACGAATTCGACGCGGTGCGGTTCGCCACGATAGGCGCCGACCGCGCGCAGCATCGCGCCCATGGCCAATCCGATCGCGCGTCCGAGCGCGAGCGCCGCGAGCACGTTGGCGACGTTGTGGTCGCCGCGTATGCGCAGCACGTCGGTGGGCATGAGGCGCCGGATCACGATCGGCTCGCGCGCAGCGACATCGATTCGGGCCGCGGCATCGGTCCCCGCATCGACCGGCTTTGCGGCTTTGCGGCGCTTCTTCACCTTGACGCTCGCGAGTCCGCGCGCTTCGGATTCCGGATCGTTGCCCTCGGCCACGGCGAGCCAGCGGAGCCCGTCGTGGTCGGGGCCGCCGCCTTCGCGGACGACACCGAACGAACCCGGCGCTTCGGGTGGACCGAGACCGAAGGTGAGCGACGGCACCTCGTCGGCGTCCATCGCCATCACGCGCGCATCGTCGCGATTGAGCACCCGGACCGTCGAGGGCGCGAAGATCGCACCCTTGGCTTTCGCGTACGCGGCCATGTCGCCATGCCAGTCGAGATGGTCCTGCGTGATGTTGAGCACCGTGGCCGCGTCGGGAACCAGACTCCTGGTCGTCTCGAGCTGGAAGCTCGACAGTTCGAGCACCCAGACCGCGGGTAACGCGTGATGCGTTGGAGTGCCGTCGGCGCTGCCGCGCGCATCGAGCGCGTCACTCAACGCATCGAGCGCGGCGGGCGAGACATTGCCGGCCACCGCGACCGACTTGCCCGCGCTCGCGCACAGCTTGCCGACCAGGCGCGTGACCGTGGTCTTGCCGTTGGTGCCGGTGATGGCGATCACGCTCGGCATATAGCCTTCGCTCGCCTTCAATGCCGCGAGCTTGTGCGCGAACAATTCGATTTCGCTGCACACCGGAATGCGCGATTGCGCGGCGCGCGCAAGCAGCGAGCGCTGCGGTTCGGTGGCCGGCGCGAGTCCAGGACTGATGGCGATGAGGGCTATGCCTTCGAGCAGGTCGTCGGTGAACGTTCCGAGGCGGACGTCGACAGTCGGGTCGATCGCGCGCAAGGCATCGAGCTTGACAGGTGCGTCGCGCGTGTCGGCCACGCGCACGCGCGCACCTTCGCGCAGGCACCAGCGTGCCATCGCGAGCCCCGATTCGCCGAGGCCGAGCACGAGCACCGAGCGTTGGTTCAATTCCATTGCGGGCTGCATGCTTGCCTCATCGCAGCTTCAACGTGGACAGGCCGACCAGCACCAGCATCATCGTGATGATCCAGAACCGAACCACGATCTGCGTTTCCTTCCAGCCCGATTCTTCGAAGTGATGGTGGAGCGGCGCCATTCGGAAAATGCGGCGGCCCGCGCCGTAGCGCTTCTTGGTGTACTTGAACCAGATCACCTGCACCATCACCGACACGGTCTCGGCGACGAACACGCCGCCCATGATGAAGAGCACGATTTCCTGGCGGACGATGACCGCGATCGTGCCGAGCGCGCCGCCCAGTGCGAGCGCGCCCACGTCGCCCATGAAGACCTGCGCGGGATAGGCGTTGAACCACAGGAAGGCAAGGCCGGCGCCCGCCAGCGCCGCGCAGAACACCAGCAGTTCCGATGCGCCGGGGATGTGCGGGAAGAGTAGGTAGCGCGAGTAGTCGGCGCGCCCGACCACGTAAGCGAACAGGCCGAGCGCGGCACCGACCAGGATCGTCGGCATGATCGCGAGGCCGTCGAGGCCGTCGGTGATGTTGACCGCATTGCTGGTCCCGACGATCACGCAATAGGTCAGCACGATGAAGCCGATCGCCCCCAACGGATACGCCACGTTCTTGAAGAAGGGCACGATGAAGTCGGCCTTGGGCGGCAGCGCCATGTCGAAGCCGCTGCGTATCCACGCGAAGAACAGGTGCGCGACATCGGCGTTGCTCTGCGCCGAGACCGCGAACGCGAGATACATCGCGGCGACCAGGCCGATCGCCGACTGCCAGAAATATTTTTCCTTCGCGCTCATGCCCTTCGGGTCGCGTCGCACCACCTTGCGATAGTCGTCGACCCAGCCGATCCATCCGAATCCGAACGTGACCAGCAGCACGATCCACACGAAGCGATTGGTGAGATCGGACCACAGCAGCGTGGCCACGCCGATCGCGATCAGGATCAATGCGCCGCCCATGGTGGGCGTGCCGGTCTTGATGAGATGGGACTGCGGGCCGTCGTCGCGCACCGCCTGCCCGATCTTGAGCGCGGTCAGGTGACGGATCACGGCCGGCCCGAACAACAGGCCGATCGCGAGCGCGGTCAGCGTAGCGAGCACCGCGCGCAGCGTGATGTACGTGAAGACGTTGAGGAAGCGGTAGTCCTGGCCCAGCCATTGCGCGAGAGCGAGCAGCATCAGTGCGCTCCTTCGGCAGGATCGACACCGCGCAGCGCCGCGACCACGCGTTCCATGCGCATGAAGCGCGAGCCCTTGACGAGTACCGACGGCGTTGAAGTAACGGCCGGCGATGGCGAGGCCATGCAACGCGCGCGCGCTTCGCCGGCATCCAGCCATGCGCTTGCCGCCTCGATCAACGCTTCGACGTCGTCGAAGTGCGTGCCGCGTTCGCCGAACGCGCTCACGGTCGCGCGGCTCGCCGCGCCCGTCGCATACAAGGCCTCGATGCCGTGCTCGCGCGCATAGGCGCCGATCTCGGCATGAAAGCGCGGGCCCTCGCTGCCGACTTCGCCCATGTCGCCCAGGATCAGGAGGCGCGGCGCCGCATACGTGGCCAGCAGGTCGATCGCAGCGAGCATCGAATCGGGATTGGCGTTGTAGCTGTCGTCGATCACGGCCGAGCCGCCGCGCGACACGAAGCGTTGCGAACGACCCCGCATCGGTGCAAAGGCTTCGAGGCCGCGACGGATCGCATCGAGGGAAATGTCGGCCGCCGCCGTTGCTGTCGCCGGGACCGCCCCGGATCCCATCGTCCCCGCGGCCACGCAGGCCGCCACCGCCGCCGTCGCATTGCGTGCGTTGTGCAGGCCCGACGCCGCCAGCCGCACGGTGGTCGTGCCGAGCGGCGTGTCGAGGTGGATGACCGTGTCGTCGACCTCCAGATGCGCGCGCGCGACCACGCTCGCGGTCGGGACATCGACACTGTGGTCGGTGATGCAGACGAAATCGACGACGCGACGCGAACCCGCCGCGCGCCGCCACACGTCGGCGTGCGCATCGTCGGCCGGGAATACCGCCACGCCGTCCGGTGCCAGCACGTCGATCGCGAGCGCGTGTTCATCGGCGACCGCGGCCACGCTCCGCATGAACTCCTGATGCTCGCGCTGCGCGTTGACGATCAGCGCGATCGAGGGCTGCGCGATCTCGGCCAGGCGCGCGGTCTCGCCGGGATGATTCATGCCGAGCTCGATCACGGCCGCGCGATGGTGGGTGCGAAGACCGAGCAGGGTGAGCGGCACGCCGATGTCGTTGTTCAGATTGCCGCGCGTCGCGCAACGATCGCTCTCGCCGAACGCCGCGGTGAAGATCGCCGCGATCATTTCCTTGGTGGTGGTTTTGCCGTTGCTGCCGACCACCACGACCAGCGGCATCGAGAAGCGTTGGCGCCAGCCCGCGGCCAGATCGCCGAGCGCGCGCCGCGTGTCGTCCACCTCGACCAGCGGCAAGGCGCTCGCCGAGCGACCTTCGGCCACGAGCGCTGCCGCGGCGCCGCGTGCCGCGACGTCGTCGAGGTAGGCGTGCCCGTCGAAGCGCTCGCCCGACAACGCGACGAACAGCGAACCCGGCGCGATCGCGCGGCTGTCGGTCGACACGTCGAGAACCTGCACGGCATCCGCGTGCGCGCGCCTGGACACGACGCGCCCGCGCGTCATGTCGGCCACTTCATGCAGGCTCAACATGCGCCCGACTCCTGCGCGCGCGCCACGCGTCGCCGTTCGCGACGCAGCGCTTCGGTCGCGACCTCGACATCCGAGAACGGATGCCTGACGCCGTCGATCTCCTGATAGCTCTCGTGCCCCTTGCCGGCGATCACCACGACATCGTGCTCGCGCGCAGCGGCGATCGCGTCGTAGATCGCCTGGCGACGATCCGCATCGACCTTGACGCGTTCATCGAGCGACGGGCCCCTGAAGCCCGAAGCCAGCGGGTTGTAGCCGAGGTTGCCGATGCCCGCAACGATCTGATCGATGATCGCGCGCGGCACTTCGCTGCGCGGGTTGTCGCTGGTGACCACGACGCGATCGGCGAGGCGCGCCGCGATCTCGCCCATGATCGGACGCTTGCCGGCGTCGCGGTCGCCGCCGCAACCGAACACAACGATCAGTTCGCCGCCGCGCGCATCGACGATCGGGCGACACGCCTTCAAGGCTTTCTCGAGAGCGTCGGGCTTGTGCGCGTAGTCGACCAGCACCATCGGTACGGCGATGCCCGCGGGACGTTCATCGGCGGCCACATCGACGCGTTCGAGTCGCCCGGGCACGGGCCTGAGCTCCTGCAACGCGCCCAGTGCCGCGTCGATGGGCGTGCCGGCGACCAGCAACACGCCGATCACGCCGAGCAGGTTGGACACGTTGAAATTGCCGATGAATGGCGTGCAGAGATTGCGCACGCCGAAGGCGCCGAAGGATTCGAAGGCCAGGCCCTCGGCGCGCGCCGAGACGTTGCGCGCGCGCAGTTGCGCGTCGGCGCCGCCGCGTGCGGAGAATCGCAGCACCCGCGCGCCATGGCTCTCCGCGGCCGCCGCGAAACGATCCCCCGCCGGGTCATCGACGTTGATCACGGCGTGCGCGAGTCCGGGCCAGGCGAACAGTCTCCGCTTGGCGGCCTCGTACGCGTCCATCGTGCCGTGATAGTCGAGGTGGTCGCGCGTGAGATTGGTGAACACCGCGACATCGAACTGCATGCCCGCGACGCGTCCTTCCTCGAGACCGATCGACGAGACTTCGATCGCGAGCGCCACGGCGCCGGCATCGACCAGCGCGCGCAGGCGTCGGTGCAGGGTGACCGGGTCGGGCGTGGTCATGCCGCTGTCGATCAGCTCTTCCGGGAATCCGATGCCCAGCGTGCCCACCATCACCGCGCGGTGACCGAGCGCCCCGAGTGCCTGCGCGAGCCACAGCGCGGTCGAGCTCTTGCCGCTCGTGCCGGTGACGCCGATGGTGAACAACGAGTCCGCCGGGTGCCGGTACCAGTCGGCCGCGATCGTTCCCGCGCTCTTCTTCAACTCGCGTTCGGGGCGATTCGGAACGCTCCATTCGGACTTCCATTCGAAGGCCGTCGCGTCGTAAAGGATCGCGGCCACGCCGTTGGCGATGGCGTCGCCGATGAAGCGGCGTCCGTCGAACTGCGCGCCCTTCATCGCGATGAACACGTCGCCGGCCTTGACGTTGCGCGAGTCGGACGTGAGTTGCGCGGTCGGCCTGACGGTGCGCGCGAGCCATTGCGCTGCTGTGTGGGGGGCGCGCAATGGCGCCGGACGCGATCCGCGTCGGGCAATCAACGCCCGCGGATCGGCCATCACAGCGACTCCTTGGGCGAGTCCACCGGAATGATCAGCGACTTGATCGGCGAGTCGGGTTCGATGTTGAGCGTGCGCAACGCGCCGCCGACCACCGCAGAGAAGACCGGCGCGGCGACATCGCCGCCGTAGTAGATGCCGTTCGATGGCTCGTCGATCATCACCGCAACGACGATGCGCGGATTCGATACCGGCGCAAAGCCGACGAACGAGCCGACATAGCGGTTGCCGGTATAGCTCTTGCCCGTCAGCTTGTGGGCCGTGCCGGTCTTGCCCGCCACGCGATAGCCCATCACCTGCGCCTTGGGCGCGGTACCGCCCGGACCGGCCGCCATCTCCAGCATGTGACGCATCTCGCGCGCGACCAGAGGTGAAATCACCTGCGTGCCCTTGACCGGTCCAGTCGATTCGGTCCGCGGTCCGCCGTGCGATTCGCCGGCCGATTCACGAGACTGCGCACCCGGCGTCGCGCCGTTCTGCTGCGCCTTGAAGAAGGTCAGCGGCACGATCTCGCCATCGCGCGCGAACATCGTATAGGCGCGCGCGATCTGGATCAGCGACACCGACAGCCCGTATCCATAGGACATGGTGGCCTGCTCGATCGGCCGCCAGCTCTTGTAGGGGCGCACGCGACCGGCGACCGCGCCCGGGAATCCCCACTTCGGCGCCTGCCCCAGGCCGACTGCCGTGTACATCTCCCACATCTCGCGCGGCTGCATGCGCAACGCGACTTTCGCGGTGCCGACGTTCGACGACACCTTGATGATCTCCTCGATCGTCAGCGGGCCGTGCGCGTGAGAATCGCTGATCGTGTTCGGCCCGATCGTGAGCTTGCCGGGCGCGGTCTGCACGACCGTGTCGGGCTTGACGACACCGCGTTCGAGCGCGAGCGCGATCGTGAAGGGCTTGAGGGTCGAGCCCGGCTCGTAGGTATCGGTAAGCACGCGATTGCGCAACTGCGCGCCGGTCAGATCGCGGCGCTCGTTGGGATCGTAGGTCGGCAGGTTCGCGAGCGCGAGGACCTCGCCGGTGCGCACGTCGAGGACGACGATCGCGCCGGCCTTGGCGCGATGCAGATCGACCGCTTTCTTCAATTCGGTGTACGCGAGATATTGAATGCGGCTGTCGATCGACAGCGTGAGATCGGTGCCGTCGTGCGGCACGCGGATGCTCGCCACATCCTCGACCGCCTGCCCGAGCCGGTTGCGAATCACGCGTCGGCTGCCCGGCTGGCCGGCGAGGCTTTTCTGCCACGCGAGTTCGATGCCTTCCTGGCCCGCGTCCTCGACGTTGGTGAAACCCACCACGTGTGCGGTCAGCTCGCCTTCCGGATATTCACGCCGATATTCCTTGCGCTGGTGTATGCCGGCCACGTCGAGCTTGCCGATGATCTCGGCCGCCTGGGGCGAGACCTGACGCTTCAGGTACACGAACTTGCGAACCGGATCGGCGAGTTTCTTCTTTAACTCGGCCAGCGGCATGTCCAGCGTGCGCGCAACCGTCGCGAGTTGTTCGGGCCTGGCCTCCACTTCGTCGGGCTCGGCCCAGATCGCCCACGCCGGGATCGATGAAGCCAGCACTTCGCCGTTGCGATCGGTGATCTTGCCGCGCGTGGCGGGCATGTCGAGGTTGCGCGCGTAGCGCTGCTCGCCCTGGCTTTGAAGAAAGCTGGTCGAGAACCCCTGCAGATAAATGGCCCGGACCAATAATGTGAAGAACGCGAGGAACAGCACGCACAACACCGCGCGCGAACGCCACGCGGGCAGCTTGACGGCCAGCACCGGACTCGCATGAAAGCGGACACTCTTCATTGCGCGACCTTCGCATCGCCAGACTTGGCGGCCTCGGTGTCCCTGGACGCATCTGCGGCGCCACCCAGCGCTGCGCTGCGTTGGGTCAGCACGAGATATTGCGTGCGTGACGGCGTTGCAGGCTGCATGTGAAGATCGCGACGCGCGGCCGCTTCGATCAGGCTGTGCTTGGAGTAATTGGTCTGATCGAGTTGCAGCGTGCGCCAATCGATGTCGAGCTTGTGCGCGACGGCCTTCGCGGTATCGAGGTCGATGAACAACTGGCGCGCGCGGTATTGCGCGGACACCAGCGACAGAGCCGACGCCACGATCAGCGCGATGCAGATCGCCGTGAGCCGGTTCATGTCGCCGCCCCGCTGCGTTCGGCCGCCGTACGTTCCGCAATCCGGAGCACCGCCGATCGCGCACGAGCGTTGATGGCGACCTCGGCATCGCCGGGCTTGATGCGGGCGATCGACTTCAAGAGCGGCACCGGAAGCTCGGACGCGCGTAGCGGCAATCGGCGCGAGCGCGCATCGGTCTGTGCATCCGGATTCGCATGGCGCGCGATGAATCGCTTGACGATGCGATCTTCAAGCGAATGGAACGCGATCACCGCGAGTCGTCCCCCGGGGGCGAGCAGCGCCATGGCCTGCCTCAACCCTTCTTCGAGCTCTTCAAGCTCTTGATTGACGTGAATCCGTACAGCCTGAAAGGTGCGCGTAGCAGGGTCCTGCGCCGCGTCCTTGCGCTGTTTCCCATGGCTGCGCGTGCGGACGACGCTTGCCACGAGATCGGCAAG
>JBBQCA010000129.1:0-9487 GCA_038318315.1 Burkholderiales bacterium
CTGATAGGAACGCGATGCCGAGATCATGTTGACCATCTCGTCGACCACGTTGACGTTGGGCATGCTCACGTAACCGTCGGCGTCGGCCAGCGGATGCTTGGGGTCGAAGGCACGGCGCGGCTCGGCGGTGTCTTCGACGACGCGCGCGACCGACACGCCCGCGCTTTCGGCATGGTTGCCAATCGGCTCGGCCTGAAACACCACCTGCTTGGCGCGATAGACCTTGCCGTCGGGACCGGCCGCGCTCTCGGCGTTTGCGAGATTGCTCGCGGTCGTGTTCAGGCGCTGCGACTGCGCGGTCAGCGCCGAGGACGAGATGCGAAAGACGTCGTTCATGCTCATGGTGATTAACCTCGCGCGTTGACTGGAGTCAGCCTTGAATGGCCGACATCAGCGTCTTGATCTGATGATTGAGAAACGAGAACGAAGCTTCGTAGCGCACGGTGTTGTCGGCGAAGGCCGCGCGCTCGCCGTCCATGTCGACGGTGTTGCCGTCGATCGAAGGCTGGGTCGCGGTCTTTGCGGTCAGGTCCGCAGTGGACACGACGACCGCGCCGCGCTCGATGTGGCCGGCGTGCGTCGCATGCATCGCTACCGCGGGTGCGCTCGGTCCGTTGCCCGATTCACCGGTCGCCCGGGCGAGCGCATCGGCGAAGTTCACGTCGTTGGCCTGATAACGCGGCGTGTCGGCGTTCGCCATGTTCGAGGCGATCACTTGCTGACGTTGCGTACCGATCTTCAGAGCGGTCTCGTGGAAGCGAAAGGCGGCGTCGAGTGCGTTCATGGGTTCGATTCGTGGCGCATGGGCTTTTTGGGATGGCGCCAGTCTGTGCGTACGCGGTCGGGGTCGATCAGCCGAGAAGACTCGAAAAACCCGTTCAATTCGAATGAAGAGCCCGCGAACTTTTGCGTTTCAATGCGCCATCGACTCCACCGACCTATCCCGGTGGCGACCCAACCGACGCGACCGTCCGGACCCACGACCATGCCACTGACGATCTACGAAACGAACCGCTTCACGAGGCTGCGCGCCACGCTGCGATTCGTCATGGGCGGCGCCTTCGTGCTGGCGGGCGTGTTCGCGCTGGTTTCATTCGCGCGTGGCGCAGAGCTGTCGTCGCCATCGCCCGAGGCGGTCGGCCGCGCGACGCTGATGGATGCGCTCGCACCGGTCATCGCAGCGCGCGGTGCCGTTGCCACCGTGAACGTCGCGCCGCTCGACGCGCGCCGCAACCTCGCGCCCTGCGCACGCATGACCGGCTTCATTCCGCCGGGTGCCCGCCTGGTCGGCAAGACCCTGGTCGGCATCCGCTGTGTCGAAGGCGCGAGCTGGCAAACCTTTCTTGGCGCCGATGTTCATGTCGAGGCCGCGGTCTGGCAGAGCACGCGTGCGTTGCGCGCCGGTGATCCTCTGGGTTCCGCGGACTTGATCCAGACGCAAGCAGCGCTGACGACAGCCGATATCGAAGCCGCGACGGTCGCCGCGAGGCAAGGCGCACCGACAGCAGCGAACTCGACAGTGAACGCAAGCGCGGCCGCACCGACGCGCGGGCTCGCAACCATCGACGGACGCACGCGCGCGCCGCTTGGCCGCATCGTGCAGCGATCCGTCGCGATGGGTCGCGCGCTCACGGCGTCTGACCTGCGCGAAGCCGGCCGCATCAATCCGGGCGACGCGGTGCGGGTGGTTTATTCGGGCGACGGCTTCTCGGTAGCATCCGAGGGGCATTCGGTCGGCGCCGCCGATCCGGGCGCCAACGTGCTGATCCGCCTGACGGGCGGCGCGCTGGTCAACGGAACGCTATTGGCCGATCATCGCGTCGAGTTGCCCCGTTAAGCTCACCCTGTCCATGCCGCAGCCTTATGAAATTCCGGTCCCGCATGCTCAAGTCTCCAGAGCCGCTGCCGATAGACCCACTGTCGAATACCCCCTTGGGAAGAGGTAAGAAAAGATGAAGATCGAAAATGATGTGACTCGCGCGCTGCGCCCCGCCGATAGCGCGAACACCACGAAGACCACGGCGAGCACCGCGACCCGGGCGGCGCAAGCCACACCCGCGATCGGCAGCGTGCAGATCAGCGACACCTCTCGCGCAATGCAGGCGGCTGGCGTCAGCAACGCAGAGGCTCCGTTCGACGCGCATCGCGTGGAAGCCATCAAGGCAGCCATCAGCGCAGGCCACTTCAAGGTCAATCCCGAAGCCATCGCCGACAAGTTGATCCACAGCGTCGGCCAATTGCTGACCGGCAAGTCCTGATCGCGATCGGATAGGGACCCGCATGAACGCAGCCCTCCGATCCGCGCGCACGGTCGCCACTTCTCTCGAAGGCGATGACGAGCGCTCGCTGTTGATCGCTCTCGAACTGCTCCTCGAACGCGAGGAAGAGCTGCTCGAGTCGCGCGATGCGG
The DNA here is from genome assembly GCA_038318315.1 of Burkholderiales bacterium. Taxonomy (GTDB): domain Bacteria; phylum Pseudomonadota; class Gammaproteobacteria; order Burkholderiales; family Burkholderiaceae_D; genus CAHJXF01. Next base: position 2,411 of record JBBQCA010000129.1, read on the forward strand.
AAGGCTTGTGCGCGGTCGCCGACGAACGCGAACGCCTGACCGCACGGCTGGTCTCGGCCGCGCAAGCGCGTCGCAAGACCATGCACCTGCGCCCAGTGCTCGACGACGATCGCGGCGTCGACCGCGACGCCGAGTTGATCGAGCTCTATCGACGCCTGCGCGAGCGCCACGACGTTCGCGCGCGGGTGATGCGTCGTCACAGCGAACGCAATGCGCGTGCGATCGGTGTGCTCGCGCAAGCGAGCAACCAGGCCGGGCTGTATGGGGCGGATGGTCGCGTGCCGGCGCAATGGGCGGCGGCCTAAAGGGCAGCGGACGAAGACGAAGCTGCGCCGTATTGATCGTGGCTTCGAAGAAAGTGATCGTCGCTGAAGCGCTACCGTGACGCCTTCCAAATCGATCGTCGCGCAACACCAGAAGCGAATGATGGGGCGCGACCCTCGCCCCATGCAACGCAAATGCGCTACAAGGGCAACCATGAAAACAGCCACCATTCCGTCCGTTCGGGTCGAGCCCGAGTTGCGCGCCGAAGTCGAGTCGCTGCTGGTGGAAGGCGAAACGGTGTCCGAGTTCGTCGAAGCTTCCGTGCGAGCGACCGTGCTGCGCCGACGCAACGAGGCGGAGTTCATTGCGAGAGGCCTGCGCTCCCTCGAGGACGCCCGCCGCACGGGAGACTATGCCGACGCTGATGCCGTTGTGAAGCGCCTGCAGCGCAAGCTGGATGCGGCGCGCGCGCGGAAGCCGGCAACCCGACGGTGAATTTCCGGGTCCGCCTGACGCGTGAGGCGGAGGCGGAGGCCGACCTGGATCGTCTGTTCGAGTTCGTCCTTGAGCGGGAGCTTGATCGAGCTGGCGGTGACCTGGAACTGGCCGAGCAAGCGCTGCATGCAATCCGTGCGGGTGTCGCGACGCTGAAAGCCTCGCCCTTCACGTGCCGCAAAGCCGGCCAGAGCCCGTTTCTGCGCGAGCTCATTATCCCGTTCGGCCGCTCCGGCTATGTGGCGCTGTTCGAGATTGTCGACAACACCAAGGTGGTGATCTCGGCGGTACGCCATCAGCTAGAAGACGACTTTCACTGAGGTCGCCCTGCGCTACCGAGATACCTCCCGCGCATCCCAATCGCTCTTCAATAATCCATACAGCGCCGTGTCGGAGATCTCTCCGTTCACGATCCAGCGCTCGCGCAGATAGCCCTCACGTACGAAGCCCACGGTGTCGTGCTCCAGTAACGCATCGTCTCGTGATCCGAATGAATCTCGAACAATGCAGGCGCATCGGCTTCGACCATTGGTCGCAGCAGGAGGCGAGGGGTCTGGAGCCTCGGAACTCGCGGCTCATGACGCATGGCTAGTCGAGACCACGCAAGTGCGTCATCAAACCATGCGCCTGCGCACCGTGATCGGCGAGGATGCCGGCGCGCGCAGCGAAGCGAGCAGGACGGCAGGCTTCCATCGATCCAAATCAGTTGCCTTCAATCCGGCGGGTATTGGCGCTGCCGCGCAGCGCCATCGCCGTTTCCCACTGGGCTTCCAGACGAGTAATGCGCCGGTCGTGCTCGCGCAATTCCTTCGATAGTTCCTTGAGCGTATCGCCGGCGCGCTTGACGTCATCAGCCAGCTTCAAGGCTTCCCTGATCGCCCCCAATGCTTCTCCGGCCACGCTCATACGCGTGTACCCGCCCTGGATTTCTTGCGCGCAGGCGGCTTGACCTGAGTTGTGTCACGCCGGGCACGCAACTCAGCCAACACCGCCTTCGCTTCGGTCAACCCGGCCTTGAGCGACGCCCGCGCCTCGTGAACTGCTTTGCGCAATTCACCGGCCAGCACGGCCAAGGTTTTCCGATCTCAGTGTGGCAGGCCTTCTGCGTTCGCTCCGCCCTCTTTCGGCTTCGTATCATCGGCCGACAGCACCACCAGGGTCACGCGCCGGTTGCGTGCGCGCGTCTGCGCGTCGGCGTTGCCCACCAGCGGTCGAAATTCCGCATAACCGGCGATCCCGACCCGACTGGGCGCGATGCCTTCGGCGATCAGAAAGCGCGCGACCGACGCGGCGCGCGCCGACGACAACTCCCAGTTCGAGCGGAACTCGCGGGTCGTGATCGGCACGTCGTCGCTGTGTCCTTCTATCTGGAGCGGCTCGACGAAGCCGGCGAGGGCTTGTGCGACCGAGCGCAGGGCGTCGTGCGAGGCGGGCTTGAGCTCGGCTCGCGCAGGGTCGAACAGCACCGCCGCGTTGATCTCGATCGCGATGCCGCGCGCGCCGCGCGTCACGCTGACCTGGCCGTCGCGCACCAGTGATTGCAGATGCTCATCAACTTTCGTCGCGAGCTGCTGCATGTGTTGCATGCGTTCGGCGGTCTTGACGATTTCGGCGCGATCGGCGGGCGTGATCGGCGGCTCGGGCTCGCTGGCCGCGGTCGGCTTGACCGCAGCGGCGGCCGCGACCGCAGGCTGCGCGAGCACCTTCAGGTCCAGAGCTTTCGTTTCCGCATGCGCGATGCCCTGAGGCATCGGTGCATTGCCGACGTTGTTCGCACCCTCTCCAGGACTGAACGCCGTGGACAGCGCGCCGCTCAACACGCGATAGCGGCCTTCGTTGACCGACGACATCGCGTACATCACGACGAAGAACGCGAACAGCAAGGTGATGAAGTCCGCGTACGAAATCATCCATCGCTCGGTCGCGTGGTTGTGCAAGGCCTTGTCGGCTTCGCGCTCGCCGCGTCGGCCGCGACGACGCCGGGTGGGCGACCGGCCGCTGTAGATGCTCGCGCGTGATAACGACTCGACGCCATGCGCCATCGCCGCGCGCTCGTCGAGCGGCGGCATCATCAACTGCTCGGCACGCGGCAGTGGCGCGTTCATGTCGGCAGGAATCCCTTCAGTCGCGCGCGGATCAGTTGCGGATGTTCGCCCGCGGCGATACCCACCAACGCTTCCTGCGTCAGCTCGCGCATCAACGATTCTTCGGACACGACATTGCGCAGCTTGCCGGCGATAGGCAACAGCACGAGGTTGGCGAACACCAGGCCGTAGATGGTCGCCACGAAGGCGACCGCGATGCCGGCTCCCAGGCGCGTGGGGTCGGCCAGGTTCTCCATCACGTGGATCAGGCCGAGCACCGCGCCGATGATGCCGATGGTCGGCGCATATCCACCGGCCGCTTCCCAGACCCGTACGGCCGAACGCTGCATCTCGTCGCGCGCGGCGAGTTCGACGTCGAGCGCCTCGCGCAAGTGCTGGGGCGCGAAGCCGTCGACCACCATCTGCAAACCCGATTTGGTGAACGCATCGTCGGTTTGTCGCACCCGGCTCTCGAGCGCGAGCGTGCCGTCCCTGCGCGCGATATGTGCCCAATCGACCAGCCGGCCGATCAGGCGATCGGGTTCGCGCCGCGGCGGAAACAATGCCCAGCGCGCCATCCGCAACGCCCGCGCGAACACCGCCGGCGGCGTCTGCACCAGCACCGCGCCGATCGTGCCTGCGACGACGATGATGAACGCCGTGCCCTGCAGCAGCGAACCGAGTCGTCCGCCATCGATCATCTGTGCGCCGAAGATCCCGGCGACCGCGAGGACCAGGCCGAGCAGCGTGCCCGAGTCGATGCGGGTTTCGCCGCGATCCGGCGCCGCGCCTGGGCCATCACGCAGGGCCTCCATCCGGTTCATTTCTTCTTGCCCTTCGCGACCTTCTCCTTCACGCCCCAGTCCTTGAGCCCGACCCGCAGGCGCGACACCGCCTGGCTATGCATCTGGCAGACGCGCGATTCGGTCACGCCGAGCACCGCGGCGATTTCGCGGAAGTTCAGTTCCTCTTCGTAATAGAGACCCATCATCAGCTTCTCGCGTTCGGGCAAGGTCGAGATGTGTTCCACCAGCGCCGTGCGAAAGCGCTTGTCGGCCAGTCGCGCCAACGGCTCTTCGCGCTCGTCGGGCAGATGGCGTTCGAAGAACGACTCGTCGTCGTCGCCATGCAACTCGTCGATGTGAACCAGCTGGCTGCCGCGCGCGTCGTGGAGCATGTGCTGATAGTCGGCGAGCGGCACATTCATTTCACGCGCGATTTCCGATTCGGTCGCGGCGCGGCGTTCGCGCTGCTGCACCTTTTGCGTCGCCGAGTCGATGTCGCGTTGCGCCTTGCGCGCCGAACGCGGCAGCCAGTCGGACTCGCGCAGCTCGTCGAGCATCGCGCCGCGTATGCGTTGCGCGGCGAAGGTCTCGAACTGGATGCCCTGGGTCTCGTCGTAGCGCGACGAGGCGTCGAGCAGACCCATCATGCCGGCCTGGATCAGATCGTCGATCTGCACGCTCGCGGGCAGGCGCGCAATCATGTGGTGGGCGATGCGCTTGACCAGCGGCGTGTATTGCCGCACCAGCGCATCGGACGCGACCAGACCCGCGGCGTTGTAGGTCAGGGGCGCGCTGCGTTCAAGCGTTTGCAGCATGGGACACCTCTTGTATGGAAAGTGAAGATGAGGCCGCGGCCACTGCATTTGCGGATAGCTCGGATGCGGCCGGCTTGAGGGAGGCGCGCATCGAAAGCGGGCTGCGCCGTGTGTTTGCGTTCGAAGGCCCGGCGTTCTGCGCCCGGGATTGCGCGGCTATCGGTACCGAGCCGCCGTCGACCAGTTCGATGTCGAGAAAGCGGCGCGCGGCGTTGGCGAGATTGGTGAAGACGATGCCGCTGTTCGACGCGTCGCCGCTTTCGGGAACGACGATCTCGAAGTTCTCGATCGCGTGGCCCTGCGACAAGGATTTCATTTCCGCATAGGCACCGCGCAGCGAGTCCGACTGGTCGGACGCAACCATCACGACCCTCGCGTCGCGGCCGAAGGCTTCGACCGCACGCGCGGCCTCGCCCGGTTCGGCATTGACGACGATCAGATCGACCTGAACATCCTCGGTCCCCACGCTCGCGAAGGCCTGGGCGATACCGGTAGCGAAGACTTGCGAGAGACGCGATTCCTCGTCCGCGGAGAACGAGCCGAAGCGCGAGAGCGCGCGCGCCGCAGGCAACAGCAACAGATGCGGGGTCAGCACCTTGACGACATCGGCAAGCGGCTTGTCGCCCGCCAGCACATGCGCGAGTTCGTAGCGGCAACTCGTGCCGCATGCCGTCGCGACCTGACCCGCGCTGCCGTCGATCAGCACGGTCGCGCGACCGGTGGCGGCGGCGGCGCGCGCGAAGTGCGCGGCGATCGCGCCCTTGTTCGCATCGCTGCCCGTCACGATCAACAGCGACGGGCGCGAGTTGGCACGCGTGTGCGCGAACAGGCTGCGCAGACCGGCGGCCTGATCAGCCATGAGCGGCCTCCGTCGTGCACAGCGTCAGGTCGAGCGGACGTGCACGCCCGGCCATCGCCGACATCCACGCCGGCTCGTCGTCGTTGCGCACTTCGAACGCAGGCCGCGACAACGGGCGCGTCAACGCCTGTTGCACCAGTCGCGTCACGTCGGGACGCTCGAGGTCTTCCGGCACTCTCTGGCCGGTCGAGACGTACTGGATCTTCAGCCGATGACGAATCACCGCATCGAGAACCGGTCCGAGGCGCGCGGCCTCGTCGGTCTTGGTGATCACGCATCCGGCGAAGTCGCGATCGGCGAACGTGCTGACCACATGATCGAGCGTCTCGGCATCGACCGTCGCGTTGAGCACCACGAGGCGCTTCGCCTTCGCACCGCTGAGCATCGCGATCTGTTCGGCCACGCGCTCGTCGCGCTGGCCGAGGCCCGCGGTGTCGATCAGAACGAGCTTCTTGTCGGTGAGATGCGAAATCGCGCTCGACAGCGAGGCCTGGTCGTGTATCGAGTGCACCTGCACGCCGAGGATCTTGCCGTAGATGCGCAGCTGGTCCTGCGCGCCGATCCGGAAACCGTCGGTGGTGATCAACGCGAGCTGATCGACGCCGTGCGTCATCGCGAATCGCGCAGCGAGCTTGGCGACGGTGGTGGTCTTGCCCACGCCAGTCGGGCCCACCAGCGCGTACACGCCGCCCTGGTTGATCAGCTCTTCGGCATCGCTTGCGACCGGAAGATTGCGACGCAGGATCGCCTGCGCCCAGTCGCGCGCCTCGCCGTTCGAGAAGTCATCGGGCAGGCGCTCCTGGATGTGACGCGCGAGCGACGGCGAGAAGCCGGCGATGATCAGTTCCTGCATCAGCTTGGCGCGACCCGGTTGGCGACGCATCGCATCGGTCCAGCTCAAGGTCGCGAGTTGTTCGGCGAACTGCTCGGTGAGCGTCGCCTGCATGGCGCGGATTTCACGGGTCATGTCGCGCGTGATTTCGCGGGTCACGTCGCGCGTCACGTCACGGGTGACATCCCGAGTGACATCGGCGATGGCGTCGCGCCCAAGTTCGCGGCTGACCTCGCGTGTCACGGCGTCCGAAATATCGACAGGGGAAAAAGCGGGCACTTGCGGAACCGGATCGACGATCGTCGCGGGCGCTGCGATCGTTGCGGGCGCCGTTTCGATCACGGCTGCGGCTTGTGCCGGAGCGGGTTGGATCGCAGCGACTGCTTCGACCATGGGCATCGGCCGCGGATCAGACGCCGCAAGCGCAACCGCTTCGGGCGCGAAACGTGCGACGACATCGTCGCCTGAGGTGTCGAGCTCGGAAGCGAAGTCGTCGGCGTAGGCGCCCAGCGCCGCGGGAGCAACGATGGGGTGGGCGACGGCGGGCATCGGAGTCGATGCCGTCGGCGGCGCGGTGCGACGCGCGAACAGCGATGCCAGCCGGTTGCGAGCGGGTGTGCCCGCGGCCTCGACTGCAGGCTGTGCGGCGAGCATCGCTGCTGGCGCCATGACGGACGCCGACGTCGATGCGGGCATCGTCGCGGACATGCGTCGCGTCAAGGCCTCGACTTCATCGGGCGCGGCGGCAAGCACTTCGACGCCGCCTTCGATGCTGCGGTTGGCCAGGATGATGGCCTCGCCTCCGAGTGCCTCGCGAACCTGGCGCAATGCGCTGCGCGAATTCTCTGCGGTGAATCGACGAATGTTCATGCGCGTGCTCCAACGATGGTGTTCAGGCGAACGGTGCGGTGGTCGGGTATCTCACCGACCGCGATGACTTTGA
>JBBQCA010000130.1:0-9484 GCA_038318315.1 Burkholderiales bacterium
CCGCGACCATGCCGCCACCGAGCACGCGATCGAACTCTTCGATACCGCTCGAGAAACGCGGGACTTCGGCCGCGTCGATTTCCGATAGCGCGCGCACCGGCGTCGATGCGGTCAGCGATGCGAAGCGATGGGTGGTGGCGCCAGGCGTTTCGGCGACGCCTTCGACCAGGGTATTCCAAGCCGTGCAATGCGGGCACTGACCCTGCCACTTCGAGGTTTGCCCGCCGCACTCGGTGCAGACGTAGACGGTTTTCGTTTTGGCCACGCGCGATGGATCTTTCTCTGGATGGTGTCGACGAAATCAATCGACCGTGATGACGGGCACGCGCGGCGCGAGCGCGCACAGCAGTTCATAACCGACCGTTCCCGCGGCCTGCGCGACTTCATCGACCGGCACTTGCGAGCCCCACAGTTCGACCAAACTGCCGACGACAGCATGGGGCACGCTGGTGAGATCGACGGTGAGCATGTCCATCGACACGCGGCCGATGGTGCGCGTGCGCACGCCATCGACCGCGATCGGCGTGCCCGTGGGCGCGACACGTGGATAGCCGTCGGCATAACCGCACGCGACGACGCCGATGCGCATTTCGCGTTCGGCCGAATAGCGATGGCCGTAGCCGACCACGTCGCCGGTCTGCAACTGTTGAACGGCGATCAACTCGCTGTGCAGTTCCATCGCGGGTTGCAAGTCGAATTCGGCGGCGGTGCGCGTGGCGAATGGTGAAGCGCCGTAAAGCATGATGCCCGGGCGCACCCAATCGGCATGCGTGTCGGGATGCGCGAGGATGGCCGCGGAATTGGCGAGCGAGCGCGGCCCTTTCAAGCCACTCGCGCTGCGCTCGAACGCCGCGAGCTGATCGGCCACGCCCTCGGGTCGATCGGCATTCGCGAAGTGCGTCATCAAGGTGATGGTGCCGACCTTGGCCGTCGCGACCAATCGTTCATGCGCCTGGCGAAGACGCGCGGACGAAAAACCGAGGCGGTTCATGCCGGTGTTCATCTTCAGATAGACGCCGATGGGGCGATCGAAGCGCGCAGCCTCGATCATCGCGATCTGCTCTTCGTGATGGACCGTGACCGTGACGCCCAGGCGCGCCGCGAGATCGAGATCGGCGGGATCGAAGCAGCCTTCGAGCAGCAGCAGCGGCAGGCGCCAGCCGAACTCGCGCAAGGCTTCGGCCGCGGCGACTTCGAGTATCGCGATGCCGTCGGCGCGCACGAGCGCAGGGCTGCTGTCGGTCAGCAGGCGGATCAGGCCGTGACCATAGGCATCGGCCTTCAATACCGCCCACACCCTGGCGCGTGGCGCGATGTCGCGGACGATGTCGATATTGTGGGCGATGGCGCGTCGCGAGACGAGGGCCTTGATGGGACGGGACACGAGGGCGAGGAATGTCGGAACGTGTGCTCAAGCAGAAGTGGCGCGAAGGTACGCTGCGCAACTCCGACTTGTGCGGAAGGTCGAAGTGAGGAATGCCAAAGCGACATGATAATTCCCCGCGCCTCATGCCTCGATCGTCCGAACCGGGTCGACCGATGATCGGGTAGTCGCGCAAACGATTCATGCTATAACCCTGCGCGCAAAGGGGACGTATAGATTCCCGTAGCGGCGCGCCACAAGCCACCAGGTGCATCCATGCCGCAGCATGCAGGGATGCACGCACATCCGGCCGCATCGAGCGGCTCGATAAATCTGGAGACAGGCTTAACGCATGAAGCGCGGTTTCTACACGATCATGGCAGCGCAATTCTTTTCGTCGCTTGCCGACAATGCGCTGCTCATCGCTGCGATCTCGCTGCTGATCCAGATCTCCGCACCGGAGTGGATGACTCCGCTGCTGAAATTGTTCTTCGGGCTTTCGTATGTCGTGCTTGCGGCCTTCGTCGGTGCGTTCGCCGATGCGATGCCCAAGGGTCGCGTGATGTTCATCACCAACAGCGTCAAGATCGTGGGCTGCCTGGTGATGTTGTTCGGCGCGCATCCGCTCGTCGCATACGCGATCGTGGGTCTGGGCGCGGCGGCGTATTCGCCGGCCAAGTACGGCATCCTCACCGAACTGCTGCCCGCCGAGGAACTCGTCAAGGCCAATGGATGGATCGAGGGGCTGACGGTCGGCTCGATCATCATGGGCACCGTGCTGGGTGGCCAGCTCGTCGGCCAGAAGCTATCGACCATGATGCTGTCGTTCGACATGCCGCTCGTCGATACCGGCATCGAGACGGCGCCGCAAGCCGCCATCGTCGTCATCGCCTGCATCTACGCATTGGCCGCGCTGATCAACCTGCGCATTCCCGATACGGGCGTTCGCTATGCGCACCAGGAGCGCAATCCGGCGCGCCTGATCGTCGATTTCGCGCAGTGCTTCACGACCTTGTGGCACGACAAGCTCGGTCAGATTTCGCTCGCGGTCACCACGCTGTTCTGGGGCGCGGGCGCGACGCTTCAGTTCATCGTGCTGCGCTGGGCCGCATCCGCCTTGGGGCTCGACCTCACGCAAGGCGCGACGCTGCAGGCAGTGGTGGCCATCGGCATCGCCGCGGGCGCGGTACTCGCGGCGCGGGTGCCGCTCAAGCGCGCGTTGTCGGTATTGCCCGTCGGCATCTTCATGGGCCTCTTGGTGATGAGCCTCGCGTTCTTTCGGCGTGACTCCTTCCCCGACTACGTGCTCCAAGGGTTCGGCATGCAGGTGCCGCTCTACCTCGCGTTGGCCAGCCTGCTGCTGATGGCGATCGGCGGCCTGGCGGGCTTCTTCGTCGTGCCGATGAACGCCCTGCTCCAGCATCGCGGTCACGTGTTGATGAGCGCGGGCCATTCGATCGCGGTGCAGAACTTCAACGAGAACCTCTCGGTACTGATGATGCTTTTTCTCTACACCATCCTGGTTCGCTACGACCTCTCGGTGCCCCACATCATCCTTCTCTTCGGATCCTTCGTGGTCGGTTCGATGTTGCTGGTTGTGAGGCGTCATCGCATGAACATGCGCCGCTCCGATCCGCTGCTGCTGGTTCGCGAAGGACGGAACTAGTCCACATCACGAGGCACGTGCCTGCGGCGCGCCTTGCGCTCACGCCGCGCTGGTGGCGACCGTGCTCGCGGCTACGCGTTTGGCCAGGCACAGATCGGCCCACGCCTTCGCCTTCTCCTGCGGCGAGCGCAACAGATAGGCAGGGTGATACGTGACGATCACCGGGATGTCGCGGCCGGCGATCGATACGCGATGTTCCTTGCCGCGCAGGCTCGCGATGCTGGCCTCGCGGCCCAGCAGCGCAGCGCTGGCAAACTTGCCGACCACCAGGATCAGGTGCGGCATCAGCAATTCGATCTGTCTCTTCAGAAACGGCAGGCATTGCGCGACCTCGTCGGGCGCAGGGTCGCGGTTGCCGGGCGGGCGGCACTTCAACACGTTGGCGATGAAGACGTTGCGCTCGCGCGAGAGACCCACCGATGCCAGCATCGCATCGAGCAGGCGTCCCGCCTGACCCACGAAGGGCTCGCCACGCGCGTCTTCGTCGGCGCCGGGCGCCTCGCCGATGATCATCCAGTCGGGACGCGGGATTTCGTCCCCGGGGTCGCCGCCCGCGCCGACTCCGAACACGGTCTGCGTGCGCGTCTCGCACAGTCGACACGCGCGACAGACGCCGACGGTCTCGATCAAACGATCCCAGGGCATGACGGCGATCGCGCCGGCGCGATCTTCGACCCCGTCCTCTGCCGGCTGGGTCGCTGGCGCATCGACGGCTCGGCGCACCCAGATCGGGCCGAGTCCCATCGCTTCGATCGCACGAATTTGATCGTCCCGCATCACGTCCTTCCTCGCTCGTCTTTCACAACTGCAAACGCATCACGATCGCGTCTTCGCGCAATTGCTGGTCGCCGGTGCTGGCCGGGTAATAGCGCCGACGCAGACCGTGCTCTCGAAAGCCGAAGTACCGATAGACCGTCAGCGCGCGCGTGTTGGAGGGGCGCACTTCGAGGATCACCGAAGACGCGCGATATTCGAGTGCCAGTGCGGTCGCCTTGCGCAGCAGGTACAGACCGTGGCCGCGTCGTTGCCACGGCAGGTCGACGCTCACGTTCAGCAGATGCGCCTCATCGACTGCGGCCATCAACACGAAATAACCGATGATGGTTTGCGCATGCTGCTTGACCGGATCACCCGACGGGTGGGCGGGGCGCAGGACCCACGCGCAATATCCTGCCGTGAGCGAATCGACGAAGTTGCCCTCGGTCCACGGCGCCGCATAGATCGATCGCTCGATCGCCGCGACATCGGCAATGTCCGCCAGTCGCATCGGCGCGAGCGCAACGCTGGCCGGGTCGTAGATCGTCTCTATCGGTTGCGCACTCACGACGTCAGACTCCGTGCAAGGCGGTAGGCGAAATGCGCGCCGTCGCAATGCCGTCACGTTTGGCTTCGCGCTCGGCCGTGGTCAGGGCCACGTCGTCGCGCACGTACAACGGGCTCGCGTCCTCGGGCGCGATCGCCTTGCCGTCCAGCCACGCGATGCGGCCCAGATGCGCGACGTCGACCGCATCCGCGGTCTCGCGATGAATCGCGCGCTCGACCAGGCCGTCGATCGCGGCGCCGTGCACCGCCCATGCATTGCCGCAGCCCAGCGCGATCGGGCCCCCGCTGCGTTCGGCGATTCGATCGCGAAGCGTTGCGGGCGTTGCGAGAGCAGGCGGCATCGCGCCGGTCAGTCGACCGGGTGCCCAGCGCAGCAACGTCCAATAGACCTCGCCCATGCGTGCGTCCATCGCGACGAGCATTTCTTCCGGTGGTTCGGCGAGCGACGTGCTGACCGATTGACCGATGGCGTCGAGTGTCCCGACCGGAACCACCGGGCGACCCGCGCCGAACGCAAGGCCTTGCGCCACCGCGCACGCGACACGCAGTCCGGTGAACGAGCCGGGACCCGCTGCATAGGCGATGGCGTCGCACCGGGACAGCGAAAGCGACGCATCGGCCAGCACATCCCTGACCATCGCCAACACGTACTTCGAATGGGCATTTCCGACAACCGCGCGCCGCGCGTACACATGAGGTGCGAGCGCGGGCCCGCACACGAGCGCCACCGAACACGACGTGCCGGAGGTATCGATGCCAAGTACGACGGGCTTCACGAGATGTGGCACCAATTCGAAACCAACCTCGAAGGAAATGAGTCCTTGAGTTTAGAGGACTGTTCGCCGGACCGCGCCGGTGCTTTGCCGGCGCTATCCGGGGGTCATCGAATAGCCGGCTGAACAAGCGGCCCCCACGCGTTGCAGGATCACAACAAATCGGCGCATGCGCGGTCTGCGCCGCTGTTCGAAGGTACGAGCCCGATTGAGCTATGGTAAATGAATAGAACTCCCTCATCTACGCAGGACCGCAATAGCAGAAGCGGCGCCATCGGGCGCCGCTCAAATGCTGCACGAAAGCCCATCGGCTTTCGCGAACGGAACGAAGTGATCAGTATTCGACAGCAGGAGTCCCGCCTCCGACCAGCGTCAGATCGGCATCGACCACGAACACGTACTGCGGTTGTTGTTCGATCGAAAGGGTGTCGGCGAGAGTTTGCAGATCAGCGATCATGGTGTGGCTCCGAGGTCGTGCAGGTGGGGTGGCGTGGTTGTCGTGGGCGACTGGTTTGAAGGCTACGGTAGTTACAACGTGATTGCGATATTTCATGAGCAGCATGTCTTCGAGTGACGATCTGATCGCAGGCAAGATCGAACATTCAACGCCTTCGAACCGGCATTCGGATCGCGACGCGAGTCCTGATTCGAACTTCGATGCGTGCGCCTCGTTCGCATCCCTCAAGCCGGCGCTGCTCGACGCCGTCCGGCATTTCAATGCCGAGAACAGGCCGGCCGTCGATCGCCTGACCCACACGCTGATGCAACTCGAAGGCATCGAGCACATCGACGATCGCATCACGCTTCTGATCAAGGCCTGCTTCTACTACCAGCGCATCGGGTGCAGCTTCGATGGCATCCCGCGCGGCATTGCGGCGCGCGAACTGGCGTGTCGCCACGGCCTGAAGAATCTCGAACGTCGCGCCTGCAACTCGCTGGGCGCGGTCTATTACGACAGCGCCAACTTCGAAGAGGCCTGCAAGTGCTTCGAGCGCACGCTCACGCTTGCGCGCGAACTCGGCGACCCTTTCTACGAGTGCGTGTCGTACATGATGACCGGCTCGCTTTTGAAAGAGATGGGATGCTATGGCGACGCGCTCGAAGTCATCGACAAATCGCTCGGTTATCGGATAGCCACGCCCGAAGCCGAGCACGTGCGTTTTTCGAGCGCGGTCAACGGCATTTTTTGCGCGCATCGATTGGGCGATGAAGTAGCGGCATTGCGCTATATGATGGTGGCCGCCGAGACCGTCGACAACCCGCTGATCGACGACTCGAGCCGTGCGTCGTTCGAATACAACCGCACCGTCTATCTGCTTGCGCACGACGACAGCGAAACCGCCGAGATGTTGATCGACGCGGCCAAGGTCCGGCTCGCGCACTCGAAGAATCCTCGTGTCGACATCCAGCTTTCGATCGCCTCGTCGCTCTGCGACTGGGCCAGCCATGAGCCGCAGCGCGAGGCCGATGCCAGGAACGATCTGCGCGAGCTCTATCACCGCAGCAAGCACACCCACCTGTACCACGACGACGTGCTGCGCGCGCTGATGCAGGTTCACAGCCGGCCCACCAGCCGCGAAGAAGCCGCGGTCGGCATGGCGTATGCGAAGGAGCTGGTGGAATACACCACCAGCGTCAAGCACGCCAAGTTCTATCGCCAGATGAGCGATCAGGGTGTCGCGATTCTCGGCGACACCACGATTCCGCGATCTGCACATCGCGGACAGAGCGAGTCGTTCGATCCCTTCGCCAATGCGCGCCACTGGCTTTCCGAAGATGAGTCGCAAATGTGGCCCAGCATCGAGCACCCCTCGCAGCGCGCCGCGTCGCGCATCATCAGGAAGCACGACGAACTGACCGCGATTCACGACGATCTCGCCCGCCTGCGCACCGCGTCGATGAAGACCTCGATCCGCACCGTTGCCTACGACATGGCCGAGAACTGGGCGCTTGCCGCCGAGTTCTTCGACGACCAGACCGGGCAGCACTGCTTTCGTGTGGGACGTCTCGCGGGCATGCTGGCCGCCGAGATCGGCATGGACGAGGAATACAGCGCGCGCATAGAACACGCCGCGCGACTGCACGACATCGGCAAGATCAGCGTGAACGAGTTGATCCTGCTCAAGCCGGGCCCGCTAGACCCCGGCGAGTTGACCGCGATGCGCGCGCATGCCGAAGTCGGCGGCTTCCTGCTGCAGTACTCGGACGATCCGACCTTGCAGATGGCGGCCGTGATCGCGCGCCATCATCACGAGTGGTGGAACGGCGCGGGCTATCCGCACAATCTCACCGGCGAGCGCATTCCCCTGGAGGCGCACATCTGCGCGCTGGCCGATGTCTATGACGCGTTGACCAACGCGCGGCCGTACAAGCGCGCATGGCCGCATCGCATCTCCATCGAGCAGATGATGTGCGAGTCGGGAACGCACTTCGATCCGCGGTTGATCAAGCCTTTCCTGAAAGTGCTCGAGCGCCACGTCGGATCGACCGCGGTGCCCCCTTCGACGCAGTTGCATCTGAAGGACATGGAGGCCAACGGGCTGCTGGTGTCGCGGCGCAAATTGATGGCCGCGGTGAAGGGGCAGTAGCGACCAGCCGGTAGCTACGGCCGCGAGTTGGGCCGATACACGTCCCTGCCCGCCTCATTGATTTGCTGCCGCAACGCGCGGCGCTCGTCGGGCGTCAATCGTCCGGGCCGACCCATCTGGCTCGCATCGGCCGGCTCGGGGGGACGAAAGCCCGGCGCCTGCGGTGCTGCAAGCTCACGCTCGGGCGCACGTTGCATTTGCTCGGAGCGTTGCGCAGCACGTTGCCCTTGCATCTGCTGCTGGCGTTGCGCACGAGCGGCCTGCCGCATCGCACGTTCATTGCCGCGCTCGTTGGCACGATCTTCCCCCATGCCCGGTCCGCGCACTTGCATCATGCGGACGTATCCATCGCCGTAGATGCCGATCCCGCGCGCCTGAGCGTTCACGGTCCCCAGCAATCCGGCGAACACGATCGCGCATGCGGCAACGATGGTCGTGCCGGCACGCTTGCGGACTCGCGCTGCGTCAGCGTTTGCGTTTGCGTTTGCGTTTGCGTTGAACGACGACATGGTTGCGGCAATCAGAATCCGAAAAGAAGCGGCCGGCCTGGACCCAAGGACGACATGTTAGGACCTGCGACCTCCTCCCGTCGTTGCCGGTCCTCCCACTTTTGTAACTTAGTGTGTCCCGTCACGCCGAGTCGATCGCGGGTCTTGCTATGCGGCGCGCACCACCCGCGCCTCGCGACGTTATGTTTCGCAATGTCTGCAAGATCGGCGGGCAAGGATAGCCGTGACAGCTTGCGAGGCCGCGCATTACCATGCACGCCATGACTGCTGCCACCCCCAACAAGATCCTCGTCGTCGACGACGACCAGAGACTGCGCGACCTGCTTCGCCGCTACCTCACCGAACAGGGATTCAATGTCTTTCTCGCCGAGAACGCGACGGCGATGAACAAGCTGTGGACGCGCGAACGCTTCGATCTTCTCGTCCTCGACCTGATGTTGCCCGGCGAGGACGGGCTTGCGATCTGCCGCAAGCTGCGCGGTGCCAACGACACCACGCCGATCATCATGCTGACCGCGCGCGGCGACGAGGTCGATCGCATCATCGGGCTGGAACTCGGCGCCGACGACTATCTGCCCAAGCCCTTCAATCCGCGTGAACTGGTGGCGCGCATCCATGCGGTGCTGCGTCGTCGCGGCGCGCCCGAAGCGCCGGGTGCTCCGGCATCGGATCTCGAGACCTTCGAGTTCGGACCGTACCTGCTCAACCTGCAGACGCGCACGCTCACGCACGACGGCCAGACCAAGTCGCTGACCACCGGCGAGTTCGCCGTGATGAAGGCATTCGCGCGGCACCCGCGCCAGCCGCTGTCGCGCGAGAAACTGATGGAGCTCGCGCGCGGCCGCGAATACGAAGTGTTCGATCGCAGTCTGGACGTGCAGATCTCGCGGCTGCGCAAATTGATCGAGACGGATCCGTCGAGCCCGCGCTATATCCAGACGGTGTGGGGCCTCGGCTATGTCTTCATTCCCGACGGTCCGCCGCAAATCGCACGGGCTGAGGCCGCCGACGAGGGGGCCAGCACGGCGACCAGTGCGGCCGCGGACGCCAATCCGGCGGCTTCCGACGACGACCACAAAAAGTAGTCGCGACGGATCCTGACCGGATATGCCCGGCGGCGTCTTCTGGCGAACCTTTCTGCTGCTCGCGCTGTTGATCGGTGCGAGCCTGGCGGCGTGGTTCCAGAGCTTTCGCGTGATCGAGCGCGCGCCGCGCGCGCAGCAGATCGCGCAGACCATCGTCTCGGTCGTCAACGTCACGCG
>JBBQCA010000131.1:0-9462 GCA_038318315.1 Burkholderiales bacterium
GGCGAGGCGTTGGGACAGGTTCTCGAGCATGGTGTGATTCTGAAAATGAATGGCGCGGGATGGGATGGTGCGGGCCGGTGCGGATGGCGCGAGGGGAGGCGCGGCTCACGCAGAACAACGCGCAATACAACCGACAGACCGCGCGTCGGTACTTTAAGAGAAGTAGCGAACGGATAAACTATGACGATGCCGATTTTACTCCACGCACTCGTCGCTGCCGCCTATCTGGGCGTGGCCGGTGCGGTTTGGCGCGCCACTGTTGGCAAGGCCGGCGCGCCGGCTCGGCCGCCGACGTCCGGCGAGGCATCCTATCGATTGAGCGCGACCTTGCGCGCGGTGATCGTGGTCGGGTGGCTGCTTCACGCGTGGCTGCTGCGCGATGCCGCGTTGATAGCCGGGAACTGGCGCTTCGGATTTGCGCTCGCGCTCTCGGCAACGATGTGGATCGCGGTCGCGCTGTTCTGGTTCGAGAGTCTGTTGATCGAACTGGTCAGCATCTGGCTGCTGCTCCTGCCGCTTGCCGCGCTATGCGCGCTCCTGCCTCTCGCGTTTCCCGGCAGCCTTCTGCTCGGCCGCATGAGCGGCGCCGATGGCGGCGCAGGCGGGAGTGCCATGAGCACCTGGCTTCCCGCGCATCTTGCGGTAGCGCTTGCTGCCTATGGGTTGCTCACGATCGCGGCAGTCCATGCGCTCTACATGGCCGCGCTCGAACGATGGCTGCATCGGACCGGCGGTGCGGTGTGGAGGGCGAACGAGGGTGCGAACGGAGTCGGGAATCGAGGCGCGCCCGGCGATCGACGCGGCGAAATCGAACGCGGCATGCTCGCGCCCCTGCCGCCGCTGTTGACCATGGAACGCGTGCTGTTTCGATTGATCGGCGCGGGCTTTGCGCTGCTCACGCTCACGGTCGCAACCGGCATCGTGTTCTCCGAATCGCTGTTCGGCCGGCCGATGCGCCTGGATCACAAGACGGTATTCACGCTGTTCGCGTGGGCGACCTTCGCCCTGCTACTGATCGGACGCGCGATGCGCGGCTGGCGGGGGCGCGTGGCGCTGTCGTGGACGCTGGGGGGCTTCGCGTTTCTGCTGCTCGCGTATGCCGGCAGTCGCTTCGTGCTCGAAGTCATCCTTCATCGCGTTTGATCGAGGTCTCCATGCCGCGCATTCTCTTCTTCGTGTTCCTGGTGTTCCTGGTGTGGCTGGCGGTGCGATGGCTGGGCGGCCTGCGCAAGCCCGGCCCACCCGACGCCGATGTGTCGCCACACGCGGCTTCGCCAGCCACGCAGGAGATCGAGACGATGCGCCAATGCGCGTGGTGCGGCGCGCACGTGCCTGCCGGTGAGGCGGTGTCCCTGCCCGATGGCCGCGTGTATTGCGGTGCCCCGCATCGCGAGGCCGCGAGAGACACGGTGGCCGCCGGTGAACCTCGGCGTCCCGAATGAGACGGTGGGCTGAATGCGTCTGCAACTGCGTCGTCGACCTTGTCGAAGCGACACCGTGATTTCGTGCTGATCCCGCGCCGCGCCTTCGCCGATCCGGGCTCGTCGTTCTGGACGTCGCTGCGCTATTTCTGCGTCACGCGCCTGGTGATCGCGGCAGTGTTGCTGGGTGCGTCGCTTTCCGGCGGCGAACGCGTTTCGCTGGGCATGCAGGATCCGGCGTTGTTCGCGCGCACGGCGGCCGTGTATGCGGTGCTTGCGGCGACCTTCGGTTATCTGGCCGCGACGCGACAGCGCCACTTCTATCTGCAACTGGCCGCGCAGCTGTTCGTCGACGTGATCGGGCTCACGATCCTGATGAGCGCATCGGGCGGCACCAAGAGCGGGCTGGCGCTGCTGATGCTGTTGCCGATCGCGGGGTCGGCCATCCTGAGCCCGGCGTCGCTCGCGCTCGGGTTCGCCGCGATCTGCTCGCTCGCGATCCTGCTCGAATCGGTGTGGCGGGAGTTGCGATACGAGGATGCCTCGTCGAGCGTGCTGCTCGCGGGCCTGTTCGGCATCGCCAGCTTCGCGATCGCGATCGTGATGAACCGGCTCGCCGCCCGGTTGATCGTACAGGAGCGCATCGCGCGCCAGCGCGGCTACGACCTGCGTGCGCAGATCGAGATCAATCGGCTGGTGGTGGCCGACATGCAGGACGGCGTGCTGATCCTGGCGGCCGACGGCACGCCGCGCGCGGCCAACGCCGCGGCGTTGCGCATGCTCCACCTCGACGATGCGCGCGCGCTGGTGCTCGACGGCTGGCGCGGGCACCCCGGCGGCACCGCCATCAGCCGGCAGTTCGTCGCGTGGCGTTCATCGGGCGGGACCATCGGAGAAAGCTTCGATCTGTCGTCGCATTGGCCGGGCACGCGCGACGAAGGCGATGACGCCGAAGGATCCCACGGGGCTGCCGACGCCGAGCTCGCCGATGCGGGCGCCGAGGACGGATCGGGCCGCCGTCTGCGTGTGCGCTTCGTCGCGCCCGAAGGCGACGCGCTCGCGTCGGGTCGCTATGTGGTGTTCCTTGAAGACCTGTTGCGGGTCGAGCAGCGCGCCCAGCAGTTGAAGCTTGCCGCGATGGGAAGGTTGACCGCGAGCATCGCGCACGAGATTCGCAACCCCCTGGCCGCGATCGTCCACGCCGGCGCACTGCTGGAAGAAGAAACCGGCGATCAGCGGGGACTGCAATTCGGTGCGCGCGACATGGTCGGCGCGCAGCGCATGGTCAGCATCGTTCGCGAGAATGCGCAGCGCCTGAATCGCATCGTCGAAGAGATCCTGCAGCTCTCGCGTCGCGGCCCGGTCAATGTCGAAGTGATCGCTCTCGATCCTTGGCTGAACCGCCTGGTCGAAGAGTTCTGCCGCACCCAGGGATGCGCGCGCAGCACGATCGAACTGACGATGCGCGGCAATCCGGTGATCCATTTCAACGGCGAACACCTGCGCCAAGTGCTCGTCAATCTGTTGTCCAACGCGGTGCGCTATGCCACCGGTCGCGAGAGCAGCGTGACAATTCGCGTGAACGTGCTGGCCAACCCTCGCCTCTTGCACAGCACCGCGCTGTCGCTCGACGCATCGGGAGCCGATCGTGCAGAGGAGGCGGCTTCGATGGGGGAGAGGATAGAATTGGCCGTCCAGGACGATGGTCCGGGCATCGACCGAGCGACGCGCGCAAACCTGTTCGAGCCTTTCTTCACCACGCATCACCGAGGCACGGGGCTGGGACTCTATCTGGCGCGCGAGTTGTGTCTGGCCAACGATGCGACCCTGGACTATTCGACAAATGCGGGCGGCACGCGGCGCGGCGGTTTCGTGGTTCGCGCGGTGGGCACGTCCGGCTAGACAGACCCTGAAGGCGCCGCTCGTCAATCGCGAGCGGTCGAGGCACGACCATGGCGACAAACAGCACAGCCCCCGACGCTCCTCCCGGCAGCGGGCGTCCGAACGTGCAGAGCACTGCGAGCAGCGCCAATATCGCGCGCGTGCTGGTGGTCGACGACGAGCCCGACCTGCTCGAACTGCTCGAGTTGACGCTGGTGCGCATGGGCCTCGACGTCGACCGGGCGTTGACGGTGGGGCAAGCGCGCGAGCGGCTCGCACAACGTTCGTATGCGCTGTGCCTGACCGACATGCGCCTGCCCGACGCGACCGGCATGGATCTGGTCGAACTGATCTCGCGCGATTATCCGGCCACGCCGGTGGCGGTGATCACGGCATTCGGCAGTACCGAGAATGCGGTCGCGGCTTTGAAGGCAGGGGCGTTCGATTATCTGAGCAAGCCGGTCGCGCTCGATCAACTGCGCAGCCTCGTGCAGTCGGCCGTGCGCGCCTATGGCAGGGATCGCGATGCGGAACGCACGCGCACCGCGACCGGCAAGGCCAATGGCGGCAAGACCGGGGCGGGCGACGCGGTCATGTTGGCCCGCCTGCTCGGCAACTCGAGCACGATGGCCGACGTGCGCGCGATGATCAAGCGCGTCGCGCGCTCGCAGGCGCCGGTCGCGATCACCGGAGAATCGGGCAGCGGCAAGGAGCTCGCCGCGCGCGCGGTGCACGACTGCAGCGGCCGGCGCGACGGTCCTTTCGTCGCGGTCAATTGCGGCGCGATTCCCGAACAGTTGGTCGAGGCCGAGTTCTTCGGCTATCGCAAGGGTGCCTTCACCGGCGCCGATGCCGATCGCGATGGCTTCTTTCAAACGGCCAAGGGCGGCACACTGTTTCTCGATGAAGTCGCCGACTTGCCGCTGGCGATGCAGGTCAAGCTGCTGCGCGCGATCCAGGAACGATCGGTGCGAAGAGTCGGTGGCATGAACGAAGAGTCGGTCGATGTGCGTCTGATCAGCGCGACCCATCAGAACCTCGCGCAGTGCGTGATGCAGGGACGCTTTCGGCAGGATCTTTTCTATCGGCTGAACGTCATCGACATCCGCATACCGCCGCTGCGCGAGCGTCGCGACGACATTCCGCTGCTCGCGCGCCATCTGCTGCTGCAACTCGCGCCCGATCTCACGATCTCTCAGGCGGCGATCGAGAAGCTGGTGGCCCACGACTTTCCCGGCAACGTGCGCGAGCTCGGCAACATCCTGGAACGTTCGGCCGCTCTCGCCGAATCCGACGAGATCGGTCCCGTGGACCTCAACATCCTCGGCAGCGCATCCGCCACGGCGTCCGCGCGTCACGAGGATCCTGTCGAGGCGCGTGACGCGGTGCGCGAACCTGCGCCGGCGGCCGGTGGCGCCCCCGCCGGCGCCAATGCGATTGGCCTCGTGGGCACGCTCGGCGACTTCCTCGACAACATCGAGCGCGACCTGATCGAGAAGGCGCTCGCGCAGACGCGCTACAACCGGACGGCTGCGGCGGACCTTCTCGGGATCACGTTCCGTCAACTGCGCTATCGCATGCAGCGGCTCAATATCCAGTGACGTCCCTGCGGGGATGACCAACGTGGCGAAGCTCCCCGACGTCGCCACCGACATCGCCGTCGATACGGACGGTTGGGCATCTTCATCGCCGCGGTCATCGCCGTTGTCATCGCCGGCCTTATCGTCATCGCGGCCGATCAAGCGCGTGCCGTCGCCCAACCACGATGAGCGACCCGAAGGCGTGGCGCCATCGCTGCTCGTGATCCACAACATCAGCCTGCCGCCTGGCGAGTTCGGCGGCGACGCGATCGAAGCGCTCTTCACCAACACGCTAGCTCACGACAGCCATCCTTACTTCGCCACGCTTCGCGAGCTGCGCGTGTCGTCGCATTTCCTGATCGCTCGCGACGGGACGCTCGTCCAGTTCGTCGCCTGCGGCTTGCGTGCCTGGCACGCCGGCGCCTCATCGTACGAAGGGCGCGAGCGCTGCAATGATTTTTCGATCGGCATCGAGCTCGAAGGCGACGACGCCAGCGCGTTCGCGCATCGCCAATATGCAACGCTGATCGCGCTGACCGATGCGTTGACGAAGCGCTATCCGATCGAAGCGGCCGCGGGTCACAGCGATATCGCGCCCGGCCGCAAGACCGATCCCGGACCGCATTTCGATTGGCCGTTCTATCTCGCGAACATCCGCTCGAAGTTGCGCTCGCCGCGGCTTGCGGCGCGTTGAAGCGGGGCTTCGGCGCACGATCTTGTGGATGAGTTGTGGATGACTTGTGCGCAGCTTGTGCATCGATGGTGAACAAGCGTTTGTTGCATGGCGAACAAGCAACGATTGCAAAAAAGGGTCGATCATTGCGCTTGCGCCCGAGGTGTATCAACCACTAGAATTAGTGCCATCGACCGGGTTGACCTACTACATGTAGTAGTAAATCAAAACAAGCGCAAATGCCAAGCGCGATGCGCGACACGGTCTCTACCGATAAAATATCGGATCAGGCGGGAGACAAGATGCAGGGAGCATTCGATTGTTTGGCGGGTCGAATCTCCAGCGTGTCGACCGCTTTGAACACCATTCTTCGCTGCGAAGGCCTATCGATGCAGAAGCACTGCGGCGCGGCTTTGTCGTGATCGAAATCCTTTCTTCGCAGCATCACATTGACGATGGCGTAGCGCAGCGCTCTGCTGACGCTGGCGCCGTCTTTCACGCATCTTTAGTATTGGAGATCATGCATGCAACGGGTTGAACCCATGACCGCTAGCCAGAACCCGCCGCAGGTCCGTCCGCATCAGCTCGCGGCGACCGCGACAACGGCCGCGCGTCCGGACTTCGGCGACTACAAGATCATTCGTCGCAATGGATCGGTGGTCGGCTTCGAGCCTTCCAAGATCTCGATCGCGATGACCAAGGCGTTTCTCGCGGTCAATGGCGGATCGGGTGCGAATTCGGCGCGGGTGCGCGAACTCGTCGAGACGATGACCGGCACGGTGATCACGTCGCTGATGCGCCGCATGCCCTCGGGCGGCATGTTCCATATCGAAGACATCCAGGATCAGGTCGAACTCGCACTGATGCGTTCGGGCGAGCAGGAAGTCGCGCGCGCCTATGTGCTCTATCGCGAGAAGCGTGCGGCCGATCGCGCCGAAGCGAAGAAGAACAAGCCTGCCACCGAGTCGTTGCTGCACGTGACCGAGAACGGGGTTCGCATCCTGTTCGACCCGGGCCGCATCCGCGCGCTCGTCGAAGCCGCGTGCGAAGGCCTGAACACCGACGGCAACCAGGAAGTCAACGCCGACGTGATTGTCGCCGAGACCATCAAGAACCTCTACGACGGCGTGCCGATCGAGGAGGTCCACAAGTCGGCCATCCTGGCCGCGCGGTCGCAGTTCGAGAAGGATCCGGCCTACAGTCTCGTGACCGCACGCCTGTTGCTGCACACGATGCGCAAGGAAACGCTCGGCATCGAGGTCGATCAGGCCGCGATGCTCGAGCGCTATGCCGACTATTTTCCGCAGTTCATCAAGCGCGGCATCGAGATCGAATTGCTCGACGAGCGCCTTGCGCAATTCGACTTGAAGCGCCTGGCTGCGGCGCTCGACGCCAAACGCGACATGCAGTTCGGCTATCTCGGGCTGCAGACGCTCTACGACCGTTACTTCCTGATCGATCGCGCCGATATGCATTCGCCCGAAGGTCGTCGCATCGAATTGCCGCAGGCCTTCTTCATGCGCGTCGCGATGGGCTTGTCGCTGAACGAGATCGACCGCGAAGCGCGGGCCATCGAGTTCTACGAATTGCTGTCGAGCTTCGACTTCATGAGTTCGACGCCGACGCTGTTCAATTCGGGCACGCGCCACTCGCAGTTGTCGTCGTGCTATCTGTCGACCGTCAAGGACGATCTCGACGGCATCTACGAAGCGATCAAGGAAAACGCGCTGCTCGCCAAATATGCGGGCGGCCTGGGCAACGACTGGACGCCGGTGCGCGCGATGGGTTCGCACATCAAAGGCACCAACGGCGAGTCGCAAGGCGTGGTGCCTTTCCTGAAGGTGGTCAACGACACCGCGGTCGCGGTCAACCAGGGCGGCAAGCGCAAGGGCGCGGTCTGCACCTATCTCGAGACCTGGCACCTCGACATCGAGGAGTTCCTCGACCTGCGCAAGAACACCGGCGACGACCGGCGTCGCACGCACGACATGAACACGGCGAACTGGATCCCCGACCTGTTCATGAAGCGCGTGATGGAGAGTGCCAACTGGACGCTGTTCTCGCCGTCGGATGTGCCCGACCTGCACGACAAGGTCGGCCGCGCCTTCGAGGAGGCTTACGTCCGTTACGAGTCGCGCGCTGCGCGCGGCGAACTCAAGCTGTTCAAGACCATTCCCGCGCTGTCGCTGTGGCGCAAGATGCTCTCGATGCTGTTCGAGACCGGTCATCCGTGGATCACGTTCAAGGATCCGTGCAACATCCGTTCGCCGCAATCGCATGTCGGCGTCGTGCATTCGTCGAACCTCTGCACCGAGATCACGCTGAACACCAACGAAAGCGAGATCGCGGTCTGCAATCTCGGATCGGTCAACCTCGTCGCGCACATGGTTCGAAGCGATGACGGGTTATGGACCATCGATCACGACAAGTTGCGACGGACCACGAGCACCGCGATGCGCATGCTCGACAACGTGATCGACATCAATTACTACGCGGTCAAGAAGGCGCGCGACTCGAACCTGCGGCATCGTCCGGTGGGCCTGGGCATCATGGGTTTCCAGGATTGCCTGCATCTGCTGCGTACGCCCTATGCGTCCGACGCGGCGGTCGAGTTCGCCGATCGTTCGATGGAGGCGGTCTGCTATTACGCCTACTGGGCCTCGAGCGAATTGGCCGAGGAGCGCGGACGCTATTCGAGTTATCGCGGCTCGCTGTGGGATCGCGGCATCCTGCCGCAGGACTCGGTCGAATTGCTGCGCGAGGAGCGCGGCGGCTATTGCGATGTCGACATGAGCTCGGCGATGAATTGGGATGCGCTCCGCGCACGCATCGCCGAGTTCGGCATGCGCAACTCGAATTGCGTTGCGATCGCGCCCACCGCCACCATCTCCAACATCATCGGCGTGTCGGCCTGCATAGAACCGACGTTCCAGAACGTGTACGTCAAGTCCAACCTGTCGGGCGAGTTCACGATCGTCAACGACTACCTGGTCCGCGATCTGAAGAAGCTCAACCTGTGGGACGAGGTGATGGTCGCCGATCTCAAGTTCTTCGACGGCGGCGTCGTCAAGATCGATCGCATACCCGCGCCGCTGCGCGCGATCTATGCGACCGCGTTCGAGGTCGAACCCAAGTGGCTGGTCGAGGCCGCGTCGCGTCGCCAGAAGTGGATCGACCAGGCGCAGTCGCTCAACATCTATATGGCCGGCGCGTCGGGCAAGAAGCTCGATGAAACCTACAAGCTCGCATGGCAGCGCGGCTTGAAGACGACTTATTACCTGCGGACGCTATCGGCGTCCAGCGCGGAAAAGTCCACCGGTCGCGGCGGCGAACTCAACGCGGTTTCCGTGGATGGCGGTAGCCAGGCGAGCGTGTTCGGAGCGGCGCACGGGCCGGCACAACTCGCGCCGGAACCCGAGATCGTCGGGCAGGTCTGTCTGATGAAGCCTGGCGACAGTGGCTTCGCGGAGTGCGAGGCGTGTCAGTAATAAACGAAGTCGCAGTGAACGAAGTCGCGGATCGGCGCGCGATGCGAACCAGGCATCGCGCCGGCGGTCGTCATGCATATACGGCAGAACGAAGGTGAACAAGAATGTCCATGCTTTCTTGGGATGAAGAAGTCAGGATCGTGCCGGCAGCAGCGCGCGGTGCGATGAATTTCGGTGCGCCTCTTGCGGATGCGGCGCGCGAATTGAACGAGACGGCGCAAGACAACGGTGCGGCAACGCAGGCCGCGCGCGCGCACGAACGAGAGAAGGGACGCGTGCGCGCGTCCGACAAACGCATCATCAACGGCTCGACCGACGTCAATCAGCTCGTCCCGTTCAAATACAAATGGGCGTGGGAAAAATATCTTGCGGGTTGCGCCAATCACTGGATGCCGCAAGAGATCAACATGTCGCGCGAC
>JBBQCA010000132.1:0-9401 GCA_038318315.1 Burkholderiales bacterium
TGATGCTGCCGAGGCGAGCGGGCTGGGGGCGGGGCCTTTAAGCGACGAGTGTTTGAGCGCAGCGAGTTCTCGGCGCGCCGACCCCAGCTCGCTCGACTCGGGCACCCCTTGACTGACTATCGTCAGTCAAGGGGCAGCAGCGCGGGACCCGCCTTTCTTTGGTTACTTTCTTTGGCGGGGCCAAAGAAAGTAACTCACCGCGAAGCGGCAAGTGACTCCAGCGAAGCGATCAATCCATCGATCGCCAGCATCGCCATCGCTCCCCGCGTGGCTCGCGTTGCGCTGCCCAGATGCGGCGTCAACACCACGTTCTTCAACGTCAGAAGACGCGGGTTGATGTTCGGCTCGCCTTCGTACACGTCCAGGGCCGCAGCGCCGAGCCGGCCATCGGCAAGCGCATCGACCAACGCGTTCTCGTCGACCAGTCCACCCCGCGCGATATTGGTCAGCGTCGCTGTCGGCTTCATGCGTGCGAACTCGGGTCCGCCCACGATGTGATGGTTTTCCTGCGTGTACGGCAGCACGAGGATCACGTGATCGGCCTCCGAGAACAAGGCATCGCGCGACACATAGCTCGCCCTGCATTCCGCTTCGATGGCCTCGTCCAGGCGCGTGCGATTGTGATAGAGCACGCGCATCGAGAAACCCGCGGCGCGGTGCGCGATCGCCTGACCGATGCGTCCCATGCCGAGGATGCCGAGGGTTGCGTGATGCACGTCGGCGCCGAGAAACTGGTCGAGGCTCCAGCGCTGCCACTGGCCCGCGCGCAGCCAGTGCTCGGACTCGGTCACGCGCCGGGCGGCCGCCATCATCAGCGCCCAGCCGAAATCGGCCGTGGTATCGGTCAGCACGTCGGGCGTGTTGGTGACGACGATGCCGCGCGCGGCACAGGCCGAAAGATCGATGTGATTGGTGCCCACCGAGATCGTCGAGACCGCCCGCAACGACGGCGCCCGGCCGAGCAGGCGCCCATCGATACGGTCGCCTCCGGTGACCAGCAGGCCATCGACGGCCTGCACGCGCTCGGCCAGCCGGTCGGCTGCGATCGGCTCGTCGCCCTGATTGGCTTCGAGCTCGAAGTGCGCGAGCAGTCGCTCGAGATGCTCGGGAAACACTGCGCGCGTCACCAGCACGCGCGGCTTGCTTGTGGAGATCATTGGAAGTAGAGAACCGTGAGCACTGCGAACAAGGGCAGCAGGATGCCGCATGACCACGCCATGTAGCCGAAGAAAGACGGCATGCGTATGCCGCGATCCTCGGCGATAGCGCGCACCATGAAATTGGGCGCGTTGCCAATGTAGCTGAGCGCCCCCATGAACACCGCGCCGCCCGAGATCGCTTCGAGCGTTTCGCGATGCGCCATCAGGTATTTCGCATCGGCCCCCGCGAGGTTGAAGAACACCAGATAGGTCGGCGCGTTGTCGAGAAAGGCCGAGAGCATGCCGGTCAGCCAGAAGTACATCGGGTTGTTGGGTTCGCCCGACGCGGTGGTTACCAGGCGCGTCAGCGAGGCCATGGCACCCGTCTCGCCCGCCTTCAGGATCGCGATTGCAGGAACGATGGTCACGAAGATCGCCGCGAACAACTTGGCGACTTCCTTCATCGGCCCCCAGTTGAACTCGTTGGCCTCGTGGATCGTCTTGGGCGTGATCGCGAGCGAGACCAGCGCGATGGCGACGAGCAATGCGTCGCGCGCGATGTTCTGCCATTCGAGCGGCGTGCCAAGCACAGTGAACGCAACGCCGGGACGCCAGAAACCGCTCATCAATACGGCAGCGACGACAGCCACAAGCAACAGGATGTTGACCTTGCCGCTGACGCGCAGCGGCAGGTCGGGCGTGGCGTCCGAATACACCGGCCGCTCCTCGCCCGCCTTGGTGTACAGGTAGCGGTCGAGCGCATAGAAGATCGCCAGCAGCGCGCCGCACAAGGTCAGCGTCGGGCCGAGCATCGCGGTCGTCGTCCAGAAGAACGACACGCCGTTGAGAAAGCCGAGAAAGAGCGGCGGGTCGCCGAGCGGCGTCAGCGAGCCGCCGGCATTGGCGACGAGGAAGATGAAGAACACCAGCACGTGCACGTTGTGCTGGCGATTGTCGTTCGCGCGGATCAACGGCCGTACCAGCACCATCGCAGCGCCGGTCGTTCCCATCAGATTCGCAAGCACCGCGCCCAGCGCAAGCAGCACCGTGTTCGTGCCCGGCGAGCCATGCAGATTGCCGAATACGCCGATGCCGCCCGAGACCGTATAGAGCGCAAACAGCAGCACCACGAACGGCAGGTATTCGAGCAACCCGGCATGCGCGAGCTGATGCGCGGCTTCGGTCGCGCCGAACATCGATGCGAACGGCACGATGAACAGCAACGCCCAGGCCAGCGCGATCTTGCCGAAGTGGTGATGCCAGAAGGCCGGTGCGAACAACGGAAACAACGCGATCGACGCGAGGACGCCCGCGAACGGCAGGATCCAGTAGAGCGTCAGCGACGCGCCGTCGAAGCCCGCGGCGTTCGCGCACGAGACCCCGCACAGCAATGCGAGGCCCGACATCGCATGCGAAGCAAGCACGCGCCCGCGCGCGACGACATGCGATCCTGGTTCTCGAGCCTCGCCCACGCTTGCCGCCCCCCGCCGTTCCATCGAAGGCGCATGTTAGCTGGAGCGGTGCGCGATACGGGAGGCTGATTCACGCGATCGCTTTCATGCGATCGACCTTCATGCGATCCACAGTCCCGGGATCGACCACGCGATGAACGTCAATTCGGATTGCGTCGCAGCGCCGGTCTTGACGAATACATTGCGAAGCTGCGCGCGCACTGTCGCGAGCGACACGCCGCGACGCGCGGCGCAAGCGTGAAGGCGCTCGCCGCCGGCGACCGCGGCCATCAGCGCCGATTCGGCGCCGGTCAGACCGAACAGTTGACCGAGCAGCGGCGCATCGGGCGTGCGCAAGCGCGAACACGCGATGCACAGCAGCGCAAGGCCGTTGTCGGCATGCGGCATGCGCTGCGCCTTGCTTGCCGCGATGCGTTCCATCGACACCACGCGCAACGCGCGTCGCGATCCCGAGGCGCCGTCCGCACTCAACAGCACCGAGCCGTCGATGTAAGGCGCGTTGCAGGCATGGGCCAACGCCATCAGGAATTTGCGCCGCACGTCGGGCGCGGTGACGACGACATGATCGCCGCGAAGCGCGAGGCCGAGCGGAGCAACCAACGCGTCCTTGCCCGCTTCGTTCAGATAGACGACGCGCCCTTCACGCGAGACCAGGATGGCGCCCATGTGCATGGTGCCCAGAAGCTGCAGCAGCGGATCGCTAGACATCGTCGGCATGCTGTGCACGGCGGCCTCGCGCTCGTCGCGCGGCACGATCGAGCCGTCATCGGGCAATGCGTGATGCGCACGATCGCGCAGCCGCCCGGAATGAACACTCGGGTTGTCATAGACCATACCTGCTTGTTCCATCGACGTTCTCCCCGGTTGCGTTGATCGCGGCACGTTGCATACGGCCATAAGCTAATCAAACGCCAGGCGGGATGCGATGGGGACGGCGTACTAGGACGAACGGGCAGAACCTCATTCGTGCGAATTGCGCGCTTCGAATGTTGACGCGGGACGCGATTTCGCGCCCGCGTGTCAGCCACGCGTCGCGGGAATCTCGAACACCTGGCGCAGATAGGCGAGATAGGCTGCGTCGTCGCACATGTTCTTGGCGGGCGTATCCGAGAGCTTGGCAACCGGTTGGCCGTTGCATCGAACCATCTTCATGACGATCTGCAGCGGCGTATAGCCGAGGTCGTTGGTGAGATTGGTGCCCACACCGAACGCGAGTCGCGTGCGGTCCGCGAAGCGCAGGTAGAGCTCGACCACGCGCGCGAAGTCGAGGCTGTCCGAGAAGATCAGCGTCTTGGTCCTGGGATCGATGCGCAGTTTTTCGAGGTGCGCGATCATGCGCTCCCCCCAAGCGATCGGGTCGCCCGAGTCGTGGCGCACGCCGTCGAAAAGCTTGCAGAAATACATGTCGAAGTCGCGCAGGAAGGCATCGAAGCCATAGACGTCCGACAGCGCGATGCCGAGGTCGCCGCGATATTCGCGCGCCCAACGCTCGAACGCATAGGTCTGCGAATCGCGCAGACGCGGTCCGAGCGACTGGCAGGCCTGCAGGTACTCGTGCGCCATCGTGCCCAGAGGCGTGAGGTTCTGCTTCATCGCGAACCAGGTATTGCTGGTCCCCGCGAACTGCGGACCGAGGCGCTGCCGCAGGATCTGCAGCACCTCTTCCTGCCAGGCCTTCGAGAAGCGGCGCCGCGTGCCGTAGTCGGCGATCTTGCAGTCGACCAGACGCTCGTCGCCGGTAACGAGCGCGATCTTCTCGATCAGCCGTCTGCGCCCCTCGGTGAAATCGGGGAAGGGCTGCGTGCGCCGAAAATAGATCTCGTTGACGATCGCGAGGATCGGGATTTCGAACAGGATCGTGTAGAGCCACGGTCCCACGATCACGATCTCGATCTCGCCGTTGTCTGCTGCGGAAGGCGACACCGTGATGTATTTCTCGTTCATCTGGAACAGATCGAGAAAATCGACGAAGTCGCTCTTGATGAAGCGCAGGCTGCGCAGCCATTGCAACTCGTCTTCACGAAACCGCAGCGAGCAGAGGCGGCGGATCTCTACACGAATCTCCGCGATACACGGCACGAGGTCGATCCCCACGGTGCGGCACTTGAAGCGGTACTCGACCTGCGCGCCGGGAAACTGATGCAGCACGACCTGCATCATCGTGAACTTGTAGAGGTCTGTATCGAGCAGCGAGGTGATGATCATCGGGGTTCAGTCATTTCTGCGGACGACGACGCGCGCAACAGTGCATCCATCATGGCCAGATCGTCGGCGGTCGTGACCTTGAAGTTTCGCGCGGCACCCATGACGAGGCGCGGCATGTAGCCCGCCGCCTCGATCGCACTCGCTTCGTCGGTGACCGCGAGCCCCTGCCTTTGCGCGGCTGCGAGCGCGTCGCGCAGCAGCGAAAAGCGAAACATCTGCGGGGTCTGCGCCTGCCACAACGATGAACGGACTATGGTCTCGGCGACGCGCGCCGGCTTCTCTCTGTCCGACAGCTCTCCGCCCGCGCGCTTGATCGTGTCCACGACCGGAAGGGCGAGCAATCCACCAACCTCGTCATCGCGCACCGCCTCGATCAACGCACCGATCATCGCGGGCGTGAGGCCACAGCGGGCCGCGTCGTGCACCAGCACCCAGTCGTCGTCATCGATTGCGTCACCAACTCCTTCCGCCCCCAGCGCGTCGAGTCCGTTGCCCACCGTTGCAGCGCGCGTCGCGCCGCCCGCGCGCACGACGTGCAGCAAACGCGCGGTCGCATCATCGAACGCGAGACGTGCAAAGCGCGCGTCGTCGGGCGCGATCACGACCACGATACGTTCGATCATCGGGACGGCCGCGAAGGCCTCGATCGTGCGAACGATCATCGGCTTGCCCGCCACGTCGAGGTATTGCTTCGGAACGTCGCTACCCGCGCGCAAGCCGGTGCCCGCGGCGGGAATCAACGCCACACAGCGCGTCGGCACTTCAGGACGCGGCCGCGGTCGCAGATCGACGCATGCGCATCACGGCTGCGGCGGATCGCTGTCCGCCACGCGACGCGGAAAGCGCCTCGGGCGTTTGGGGCGGCGCGTGCGCGCGAGGATCTTCGGATACGCCCGCCGCATGTAGTACAGCATCGACCAGACCGTCAACAGCGCTGCGATCCAGATCAGGCGGGTGCCGACGAAGTGCGAATCGAAAACGAAGAACCAGTCGTCGTAGAGCAGCATCGGAATCGCGACCATCTGCGCGATGGTCTTGATCTTTCCGAGCCAGTGCACCGCCACGCTCTTGCCCGCGCCCAGTTGCGCCATCCATTCGCGCAGCGCCGAGATTGCGATCTCGCGGCCGATGATGACGAGCGCGATCAGCACGTTGATGCGGCTCAACCAGAGCAGGATCAGCAACGCCGCGGTCACCATCAACTTGTCGGCGACCGGATCGAGGAAGGCGCCGAACGGCGAGGTCTGGTTCCAGCGTCGCGCCAGCCAGCCGTCGAGCCAGTCGGTGAGTGCGGCGACCACGAAGATCACGGTCGCCGTCGCATTCTTTTCCGCGCCGGTCAACCAGACGTCGGGCAGATAGAACACCCCGACCACCAAAGGGATCAGGACGATGCGCAGCCAGGTGAGGAGAATCGGAAGATTGGTCGGCATGGCCGTCGCTGGCTCAGGGCACGCATGCGAGGACTGCGGGAGGCAACGTCGCATCGCGCCTCTGAGCGGACTCGGGATTATAACGATGCCCTGCGGTAGAATCTCGCCTCGCTTCACCGCATGGTTTTATTTCATCGCTTCCCTGCTTTTCTTCACCGCACCACACGCATTGCAATCCGGAGTTTCCGCATGACGCACGTCGTCACCGAGTCCTGCATCAAATGCCGCTATACCGATTGCGTCGACGTCTGCCCGGTCGACTGCTTTCGCGAAGGCCCGAATTTTCTCGCGATCGATCCCGATGAATGCATCGATTGCGCGGTGTGTATTCCCGAGTGTCCGGTCAACGCCATCTTCGCCGAGGAAGACGTGCCGACCGACC
The DNA here is from genome assembly GCA_038318315.1 of Burkholderiales bacterium. Lineage (GTDB taxonomy): Bacteria > Pseudomonadota > Gammaproteobacteria > Burkholderiales > Burkholderiaceae_D > CAHJXF01. Next base: position 6,632 of record JBBQCA010000132.1, read on the forward strand.
AGAAGCAGTTCATCCCCATCAACGTCGAGTTGGCGAAGGGCTGGCCGAGCATCACGCGCATGAAGCCGCATTTCCCGGATGCCGATCAATGGAAAGACGTGAAGGAAAAAATCCAGTACCTGGAAAAGTGAGAGCACCGTTGCACAGAGGTTCCGCGCGCAATCGCGTGCGCCCCGCATGAGCGCCGAAGATCGAGCACATGAAGTCGCGATACTCTGGCGCCGCGACTGGGCGCCCCATCTGTTCTCGTTTCGCGTCTCGCGGCCCGACGGTCTCGCATTTGTGCCGGGCCAGTTCGTCCGGCTCGGCGTCGCAGGAGACGGCGGTGCGATGGTGTGGCGCGCCTACTCGGTCGTCTCGGCCCCCGACGCGCCCTACCTCGAGTTCTATTCCATCGTCGTCCCCGACGGCCCGTTCTCGCAGCCCCTCGTCAGGTGCGGCGTCGGCGACACGCTCAGCATCGATCGCAGCGTGTATGGCTTCCTGCGCACGGATCGCTTCGAGGGCGGCAAACACCTGTGGCTGCTCGCGACTGGGACCGGCATCGCGCCTTTCGTATCCATGCTGGCGGACGACGCGATCTGGCGCGCCTACGAGAACATCGTCGTCGCGCATAGCGTTCGCGTGCATGGCGAGCTCGCGTATCGCGAGGAGATCGAGGCCTGGGCGCGAGGCTCGCACGATCGATCGTCGGGTTCGCTGTCGCGTGCGCGACTGCATTACGTGCCCACGCTCACGCGCGAGCGCGATGCGGGCATGCGGCACGGACGTATCACGGCTCAACTCGCCGACGGCAGCCTCGAGCGCTCACTGAACATTGCGATCGATGCCCGGGACTCGCGTCTCATGATTTGCGGCAACCCGTCGATGATCAAGGATATACGGGCAATGCTTGGCGAACGCGGCATGACGCCGGTTCGTCGCGAGACGCCCGGCCAGTTCATTGTCGAGAATTTTTGGTAACCGGCTGATTTATACGACTTCGTCCGACTTGCGGCGCGCGGCATGGGCGCCGATAATCGCGCGTCGCCGTACGCCGGCTAGTTGGTCATCCACAAAAAGAGAGCCAATGCTTTATCAATTGCACGAGTTGCAACGCGCGGTACTGAATCGGATGACGGATTTCGCCTCGGCGGGCGCGAAGATGTTCTCGAGCCCGCACAGCCCGATGGCTTACATGCCGTTCGCCAACCGGCTTGCCGCGGGTTACGAACTTTTCTTCCGACTCGGCAAGAAATACGAGAAGCCCGAGTTCGGTTTGCATTCGACCACGGTCGACGGGGTCGAGGTTCCCATCCTGGAGAACGTCGAGATCGACAATCCGTTCTGCAAACTCCTGCACTTCAAGCGCTTCTTCGCTCCCGAAATGCTCAAGCGCCCTGCCGACCCCAAGGTATTGCTGGTCGCGCCGCTGTCGGGTCACCATTCGACCCTGCTGCGCGACACCGTGCGGCAGTTGATCGCCGCGCACGACGTGTACATCACCGACTGGGTCGATGCACGCATGGTACCGCTGACCGAGGGTCCGTTCCATCTCGACGACTACATCGCCTATATCCAGCAGTTCATTCGCCATCTCGGCCCTGATGTCCACGTGATCTCGGTGTGTCAGCCGACCGTGCCGGTGCTGGCCGCGGTGTCGCTGATGGCCTCGGCCAAGGACCCGAAGCTGCCGCGTTCGATGACGATGATGGGTGGCCCGATCGACTCGCGCAAAAGCCCGACCGAGGTCAACAACCTCGCCACTACCAAGCCTTATTCCTGGTTCGAGAACAACGTGATCTACAAGGTGCCGCACAACTATCCGGGCTATCTGCGCAGCGTCTATCCGGGATTTCTGCAGCACGCCGGCTTCGTGGCGATGAATCCCAATCGCCACATGAGTTCGCATCACGATTATTATCTGCAGCTGGTGCGCGGCGACGATGCGGATGCTGAAGAACATCGCCGCTTCTACGACGAGTACAACGCCGTGCTCGACATGCCGGCCGAGTATTACCTCGACACCATCAAGACCGTGTTCCAGGATCATGCACTCGCGGCGGGAACATGGGTGGTCCGCGGCGCCAAGGTCGCTCCCGCAGACATCAAGACGGTTGCGCTCTTCACCATCGAAGGCGAGCTCGACGACATCTCCGGCAGCGGCCAGACCGAGGCGGCGCACGACCTCTGTTCGAGCATCCCGAAGGCGATGAAGCAGCACTTCACTGCGCCCGAGTGCGGTCACTACGGCATTTTCAGCGGCAAGCGCTGGCGCGGCCTGATCTATCCGCGCATTCACGATTTCATACGCAAGCACGCCTAGCATGGTTGGGCCATGGAGCCCGAAGCCTCGTTGACGGATCGCATCGACGCGGTCCTGCCGCAGACGCAGTGCCGGCAGTGCGGCTTCGACGGCTGCCTGCCGTATGCGACCGCGATCGCACGGGGCGATGCCGGGATCAACCAGTGTCCGCCGGGTGGCGTGCAGGGCATCGCGCGCATCGCGCAAGTCACCGGCCGTGCGACGCTTCCGCTGAATCCCGCCAACGGCATCGAGAAGCCGCTTGCGCTGGCCGTCATCGACGAAGCGCTGTGCATCGGTTGCACGCTGTGCATACAAGCCTGTCCCGTCGATGCGATCGTCGGTGCGGCCAAGCGCATGCACGACGTGATCCCCGAGCTCTGCACCGGTTGCGAGTTGTGCGTGCCGCCCTGCCCGGTCGACTGCATCGCCATGGTTCCTGCGGAATTCATCTGGGATGACGCGCTTGCCGCCGGTGCACGAGAA
>JBBQCA010000133.1:0-9337 GCA_038318315.1 Burkholderiales bacterium
GGCCGACAGGAAGCGGTATTCCTCGTTGCAGACCACGATCGGCCCGGCCACGGGAAGCTTGCCCTTGAAAGCCGCCAGCCGCATCGCGGTCGCCTGCAGCATGGTCTCGCCGCCGACCAGCGACAGCAGTTGCTTGGGATATTTTTCTCGCGACATCGGCCACAGGCGTGTGCCCGAACCGCCGGAAAGAATGACGGGTTGAAGAATCATGGCTGGCTCTTGAGTATCAGGTGCGTGGGGGTTGCCGACGATATTACCCGAGCGCAGCCGCCCGGCGCGGCGCGGGAGTGTGCACAGGGAGCGCGACGCGCCCGGCCTCCAGCATAAAATGCCGTCATGTCCGCCGCACTACGATCCACCACGTCCGCCAGCGACGCGCCACGCGCGCGGTCGATGATGTCCGTCGCCGAGGCGCTCGAGCAGTTGCTGGCGGCGGCGCATCCGCTCGGCAAGACCGAAGAGATCGACACCTTCGATGCCCGCGGCCGAGTCCTCGGCGCCTCGTTGACGGCGCGTCTGGACGTTCCGGTCGCGGACAATTCGCAGATGGATGGCTATGCGGTTCGCATTGCGGACCTCGCGGGAGCGAGCGCGGACCGGCCGGTCACGCTGCCGATCTCGCAACGCATACCCGCGGGACACGTGGGCTCACCGCTTGCATCGGCAAGCGTCGCGCGCATCTTCACGGGCGCGTTGCTTCCCGAAGGCGCGGACGCGGTCGTGATGCAGGAGCAGGCCTCGATTGAAGAGGCGCGCGAAGGAACGCGCGATGCGGCGAGCACGCGAGTCGCATTCAAGGCCCAGCCCGCCCGCGGCGAGTGGGTCCGCCGTCGCGGCGAGGACATCACGAACGGCCAGGTGATCCTTGAAGCCGGCACACGGCTGGGACCGCAACATCTCGGTCTCGCCGCATCGATCGGCAGCGCGCGCCTGTCGGTGATGCGTCGCCCTCGCATCGCGATCTTCTCGACCGGCGACGAACTCGCGATGCCGGGAGAAGTCGCGATCGAAGACCTCAAGCCCGGTGCGCTCTACAACTCGAATCGCTACACGCTGCGTGCGTTGATCGAAGCGCTCGGCTGCGAGGTCGTCGATCTGGGCATCGTGCCCGACACGCTCGCGGCCACGCGCGAGGCCCTGGTGCGTGCGGCCGCCGACAGCGACTGCATCGTCACGTCGGGTGGCGTGTCGGTGGGGGAGGAAGACCACATCCGTCCCGCGGTGGCAGCCGTTGGTCGCATCGACATGTGGCAGCTCGCGATCAAGCCGGGCAAGCCGTTCGCGTTCGGCGCGGTCGGCGATGCGCTGTTCGTCGGCCTGCCCGGCAATCCGGTGTCCGGCTTCGTGACCTTTCTGGTGCTGGTGCGACCGCTGCTGTTGCGTCTGCAAGGCCTGCGCGATACCGCGCCCGCGGCGTTCGAGATGCGTGCCGACTTCGAGTGGCCGCGGCCGGACAAGCGTCAGGAATACCTGCGCGCCCGCATCAATTCCGCGGGCGGTCTCGATCTCTTCGCGCATCAGGGCTCGGCCGTGCTGACCTCGACCGTATGGGCCGATGGCCTCGTCGAGAATCCGCCGGGGCGCCGCATCGCTGCGGGCGATACCGTGCGCTTCATGCCGTTTTCCAGCCTGCTTTCGTGAGCCGCTCATGCGCGTGACGCTCCTCTATTTTGCGAGCCTGCGCGAGACGCTCGGCATCGAACGCGAAACGGTCGAGCTGCCGCCCGATGTCGACACGACCTCGCGCATACGCGCGTGGTTGCGTACGCGCGGCGACGCGTGGGCGCGCGCGCTGGCCGAGGGTCGCAACGTGCGCGCGGCGGTCGATCAGCGCATGGCGTTCGCCGAGACCAGCGTCGCGGACGGCGCCGAGGTCGCGTTCTTTCCACCGGTGACCGGGGGCTGACGATGGCGATCGTCGTCAGGGTGCAGGCCGAGGATTTCGATGTCGGCGCCGAACTCGCGGCACTCCGCATCGGCAAGCCCGCGGTGGGCGCGATCGCGAACTTCATCGGCATCGTGCGGGATGTAAATGACGACGCGCGCGTGGGCACGCTCACGCTCGAGCACTACCCCGGCATGACCGAGCGCGCCATCGAAGCGATCTGCGAACAGGCCATGTCGCGCTGGTCGCTGTTCGACGTGACCGTCATTCATCGCTGCGGCACCCTCGCGCCGACCGACCAGATCGTGCTGGTTGCCACCAGCTCGGCGCATCGCGGCGACGCGCTCGAGGCCTGCGGCTTCATCATGGATTTCCTGAAGACGCAGGCGCCGTTCTGGAAGAAGGAGAGCACTTCTTCCGGCGAGCGTTGGGTCGATGCGCGAGCCAGCGACGACGATGCGCTCGCGCGCTGGAAGCTCGATGACGCGAACGACGAGTTGAATGACCCAGCGCACGGTGCGCCCCCCGGCGGGCGCGCCGGATGAGTCCCTTCACCGCCATCGGCTTCGCCGCAGTGGGCGTCGGAGCCGCTCTCGGTGCGTGGCTGCGCTGGGCCTTGTCGCACTGGCTCAACCCGGTGATGCCGCAAGTGCCGCTCGGCACGCTCGCCGCGAACCTCGGCGGCGGCTTCGCGATCGGAGCGGCGATCGCGTATCTGGGCGCGCAAGACGAGCTGTCACCCGCGTGGCGGCTCTTCATCGTGACTGGTTTCCTGGGCGGACTGACGACCTTCTCCACGTTCTCCGCCGAGTCGATGCTGATGCTGCAGGAAGGGCGTGCAGGATGGGCGTTGCTTCATGCGGGGCTTCATCTGGTGGGCGCATTGGTGTGCTGCTTCGCCGGCTATGAACTGATGCGGCGCCTGGTTTCATGAAGCACGAACTCGACATGAAGAACTCGGACTGATGAACGCATCCCCCTTCCATTACCGCTGGGCCGCGCGCGGCGACATCAACGGCTTCTTCGCATTGTCGATCGACAATCTCGCGTTGCTGGTGTCGATGAGCGGCATCCTGATCGGCGTGTTCGGCATGCCCGCCGACGTCGTGCTCGGACGCATGGTTCCCGGCACCGCAGTGGGCGTGTTGATCGGCGACGCGATCTATACGTGGCTGGCATTTCGCCTCGCGAAGAAAGAGCGTCGCCACGACGTCTGCGCGATGCCGCTGGGCATCGACACGCCGTCGATGTTCGCGCTGTCGTTCGGCGTCGTCGGACCCGCCTTCCTCATCACCAAGGACGGGATGAAGGCATGGCAGATCGGCATGGCCGTGCTCGCGATCATGGGCGTGGCCAAGATGATCGCCGCGTTCTTCGGCGACGCGATCCGCCGCATGCTGCCGCGCACGGCCTTGCTGGGCGCGATCAGCGCGGTGGGCGTGGCGCTGATCATGTTCTTTCCGTTCAACAAGATCATGGCCGAGCCGATCGGCGGCTTCGTCGCGCTCGGCGTGGTGTTGCTGACGCTGGTCGGTGGCGTGCGTCTGCCGTGGAACGTGCCGGCGGTGATCGCCTCCGTGCTCGCCGGACTCGCCGCGTACTGGTTCGCCAAGCTGATGGGCTATGTGCCTCCGATGATCCCGGTATCGGGCGGCGCGTTCGGGATTCATTTTCCCTGGCCCACGCTCGGCTTCGTCGATGGTCTCGACCTCGCGTGGCAGTTCATTCCGCTGGCCATTCCGGCGGCATTTCTCACGGTGGTGGGCGGCATCGACGTGACCGAGTCGGCCGCGCTCGCCGGCGATCGTTATTCGACGCGCACCATCCTGCTCGTCGAAGGTCTCGCCACGCTGGGCGCGGCCTTGTGCGGCGGCGTGGTGCAGAACACGCCCTACATCGGGCATCCCGCCTACAAGCGCATGGGCAGCCGCGCGGCGTACACGCTGGCGACGGGTCTGTTCATCGCGGTCGGTGCGGCGACCGGATTGATCGGCATCCTGATCTCCGCATTGCCCGAGTCGATCGTCGTGCCCATCCTGGTCTATGTCGGGCTCGAGATGAGCGCGCAGGCGGTGCACGAGTCCGAGCCCAAGCACGTGAAGGCGATCGCACTTGCGTTGATCCCGGTGATCGCGAACCTCGTGAACATCGAGATGGGCGGGCTGATCGGCGCGGCGCGCATCGACGTGGCGGCGCTCGCGCCCGACGTGCAGCGCAATCTGGTGGTGCTCACGATGCTCGGCAACGGCTTCATCGTCACCGCGATGATCTGGGCGACATGGCTGGTCTGGATCATCGACCGACGGCTGATCGCAGCGACCTGGTTGAGCCTGATCGCGGCGGCATTGACGCTGGTGGGGCTGATCCACTCGCCGTTTTCGGACGGACGTCTTTTCTTTCCCGACGCTTCCACGCCCAAGCTCGTGTTCGCGTTGGCGGCAGGCTACGTGTTGCTGGGCGCGTTGTGCGCCGCGTTGCAGTTCTCGCCGAAGAAGGCGGGCGCGATCGACGACGCGTCGATAGCGACCTGATCGCGGCTAGTCCCTTGCGCGGGGGAGCTGCATTGTCGGTGACGCATTACGCGCAGCGGCGAGGCTCCCCTGATTCAACGCGCTAAGCCGCGTTGCGAGCCGCGCGAATCAAGGCCGCGGCCTTCTCCGCGATCATGATCGTCGGCGAACAGGTGTTGCCCGATGTGATGGTCGGCATGATCGCCGAGTCCACCACGCGCAGGCGCGCGATGCCGTGCACGCGCAGTTCGGCATCGACCACCGCGTTCACGTCGCTGGCCGGCCCCATCTTGCAGGTGCCCACCGGATGAAAGATGGTCGTGCCGATGTTGCCGGCTGCCTGCGCGAGTTCTTCGTCGCTCTGGAATTCTGGGCCGGGTAGAAACTCCTCGGGCGCATAGCGGCGCATCGCCGGCTGCGACACGATGCGTCGCGTGACGCGGATCGATTCGGCCGCGACGCGACGGTCCTGTTCGGTCGTCAGATAGTTGGGTGCGATCTTCGGTGCGGCGGAGGGATCGGGTGAGACCACGCGCACGCTGCCGCGCGCGGTGGGGCGCAGGTTGCACACCGATGCGGTGAACGCGGGGAAGCGATGCAGCGGCGAGCCGAACTTGTCGAGCGACAGCGGCTGCACGTGATATTGCAGATTGGGCGTGGGCTCGTCCTCGTTGCTCTTCGCGAATGCGCCGAGCTGGCTGGGTGCCATCGCCATCGGCCCGCTTTGCATCAGCATGTATTGCATCCCCATCCACAGCTTGCCGTGCCAGGCATTAGCGATGGTGTTGAGCGTGCGTGCGCGCGTGAGCTTGTAGGCCATGCGCAATTGCAGATGGTCCTGCAGGTTCTCGCCGACGCCGGGCAGCTCGTGGCGCAGGTCTATACCGGCGCCGCGAACGTGCTCGGGCGCGCCGATGCCCGCGCGCTGCAGGATGGACGGTGAGCCGATCGAGCCCGCGCACAGGATCGTTTCCGCACGCGCGAGCACGTGATGGCTGACGCCGCGTTGCGTGAAGCCCACGCCGATGCAGGTGCGACCCTCGAACTGCAGCGTCACACGCTCCGCTTCGGTCACGAGCACGAGATTGTCGCGTTCCTTCTTGCCGTTGATGATCGGATGCAGGAAGGCCTTCGATGCATTCCATCGAACGCCGCGCTTCTGGTTGACTTCGAAGTAGCTGCAGCCGAAGTTGTCGCCGCGATTGAAATCGTCGATGCGCGGAATGCCGGCCTGTTCGGCCGCATCGCGAAACGCGTCGAGGATGTCCCAGTGCAGGCGCTGTTTTTCCACGCGCCATTCGCCGCCGTGGCCGTGAAAGCGGGCGCGCTCTTCGCGGCTGGCGTCGCGGGCTGCATCGCCGCTTGCATCGGCTACGGCATCGTGGCGATGCGCGCGGCGTGAGCGCGAAGATTCATCGAGCGACCAGTGATTTTCGCTCTTGCGAAACAGCGGCAACACCTCGTGCCAACTCCACCCCGGATTGCCGGCCGCGGCCCAGCCGTCGTAGTCGCGTTGCTGGCCGCGCATGTAGATCATGCCGTTGATCGACGACGAACCGCCCAGCACCTTGCCGCGGGGATAGATCAGGCTGCGCCCGTTCAAGCCGGCTTCGGCCTCGGTGCGATAACGCCAGTCGGTGCGCGGGTTGTCGATGCAATACAGGTAGCCGACCGGGAGGTGGATCCACGCGTAGTCGTCCTTGCCGCCGGCCTCGCCCAGCAGCACCGAGACGTCGGGATCCGCCGACAAACGTTTTGCGAGCACACAGCCGGCCGTGCCCGCGCCGACGATGATGTAGTCGAACTCGCCGGTCATGCAGTGACGGTCGACGCTGCAATCGGGGCTGAAAGCGCGTTCGCATGAAACGCGATGTGATCGGCGATGAACGTCGAGATGAAGTAGTAGCCGTGGTCGTATCCCGCGTGCCGTCGCAAGGTCAACGGCTGGTCGGCGGTGCGGCATGCGGCCTCGAACACTTCGGGATAGAGCTGCTCTTCGAGGAACTGGTCGGCCAGGCCTTGATCGATCAGGATGCCTTGCGGGAAGGGACGATGCGCACGTTGCATCAGCGCACTTGCATCGTGCTCCTTCCAGCTGTCTCCATCGGGCCCATCCGGGTCGCCCAGGTAATGCGTGAACGCCTTCCTGCCCCAGGGACATTGCGTGGGTGCGAGGATAGGCGCGACCGCCGACACCGAACGGAACATGCCGGGATGTCGCAGGGCCAGCGTCAACGCGCCGTGGCCGCCCATCGAGTGCCCGAAGATGGCGATGCGTTCGCGATCGACACCGAATTCCTCGACGAGCGTGTCGATCAATTCGACGGTGATGTAGCTCTCCATGCGAAAGCGCTGCGACCACGGTGCGCGGGTCGCATCCAGATAGAAGCTCGCGCCTTCGCCGAAGTCCCAGTCCTGCTTCGCGCCGTCGAAGCCGGTGTCGCGCGGACTGGTGTCGGGCGTGATCAGCATCACGCCGTGCTCGGCTGCGTAGCGCTGCGCGCCCGCCTTGATCGCGAAGGTTTCCTCGGTGCAGGTGAGGCCGGCGAGATAGATCAGGGCCGATGCCTTGTCGCTGCACTGGCCCGGACGAAACACGCCGAACTTCATCGGCGCGCCGATCACTGCGGATGCGTGGCGATGAAAACTCTGCACGCCGTCGAATGCCGCTTGGCGGCTGATGGTTTCGTTCATCGCGGCAGCCGTCAGAACACCACCACCGATCGAATCGACTCGCCGCGCTTCATCAACTCGAAGCCTTCGTTGATGTCTTCGAGCTTCAGGGTGTGCGTGATCAGGTCGTCGATGTTCAGGCGGCCCTCCATGTACCAGTCGACGATCTTCGGCACGTCGGTGCGTCCGCGCGCGCCGCCGAAGGCCGAGCCTTTCCACACGCGACCGGTGACGAGTTGGAAGGGCCGCGTCGAAATTTCCGCACCGGCATCGGCCACGCCGATCACGATCGACTGGCCCCAGCCCTTGTGGCAGCACTCGAGCGCCTGACGCATCACCTTGGTATTGCCGATGCACTCGAAGCTGTAGTCGGCGCCGCCGTCAGTGAGTTGCACGATCGCATCGACGATGTTCTCGACCTTCGATGGATCGATGAAGTCGGTCATGCCGAATTTTCGCGCCATCGCTTCGCGCGCCGGATTCAGATCGACGCCGATGATCTTGCCGGCGCCGACCATCTTCGCGCCCTGGATCACGTTCAATCCGATGCCGCCCAGACCGAACACGACGACGTTCGCGCCGGTTTCCACCTTGGCCGTGAAGAGCACCGCACCCACGCCGGTCGTCACGCCGCAGCCGATGTAGCAGACCTTGTCGAAGGGCGCGTCCTCGCGGATTTTCGCGAGCGCGATCTCGGGGACGACGATGTGATTGGAGAACGTCGACGTGCCCATGTAGTGGAACAGCGGCTTGCCGTCTATCGAGAAGCGGCTGGTGCCGTCGGGCATCAGGCCCTTGCCTTGCGTGGACCGGATCGCTTGGCAGAGATTGGTCTTCCTCGACAGGCAGAACTTGCATTGCCGGCATTCGGGCGTATAGAGCGGAATGACGTGATCGCCTTTCTTCAGCGACGTCACACCAGGGCCGACATCGAGCACGACGCCGGCGCCTTCATGCCCGAGGATGGACGGAAAGATGCCTTCGGGATCGGCGCCCGACAGCGTGTACCAGTCGGTGTGGCAGATGCCGGTGGCCTTGACCTCGACCAGTACCTCGCCGGCTTTCGGGCCTTGGAGTTCGACGTCTTCGATGGTGAGGGGCGCGCCGGACTTCCAGGCGATTGCAGCTTTGGTTTTCATGGGTTGGTCTGTGAAAATGAAAGGAGAGGAATGACCATGGGTTGCGAGTAAGACAAGGCCGACGAGATTAGCATTCCGCGGCTGACTACTTCCGAGCGTCCCGACAGGTGCATCGCAAGTCGCTCGATCAGACCATGCGCGGCATCCATGTGACCGTGTGGAATCGACGCGCTGGCAATCGCCAGAAACGCCACGATAACCCAACGAAAGATCGGGTGAGCCGACGCATGCCGCGCCCGCGGAATGCCGATGAAAGGACACCGCAGCGCCGAGGATCGTTCCACTGATCACCTCCGACAGCGAATGCTTGTCGAGGACGATCCTCGACATCGCGACCAGCAAGGCGAGGCCAACGTCGGCCGCGACCGCCGAATTCCGGATCGTCTACAAATTCCGCTCGACGCATGTCGCGGAAGACAGTGCACAGGTCAATCAGGCGTAGCGTAACGACCCGCGCATCACGTCGATAGGCAGAGTTCTGCGCAAGACCTCGCTCATGTGTTGACCGGCATCATGAACTCCGGCCCCTTGCTCGCAGCCGCATCGGGCCAGCGTTGCATCACGCTCTTGTAGCGCGTGTAGAAGCGCACGCCTTCCTCGCCGTAGGCATGGTGGTCGCCGAACATCGAACGCTTCCAGCCGCCGAACGAATGGAAGGCCATGGGCACGGGGATGGGTACGTTGATGCCCACCATGCCGACCTGGATACGGCGCGCGAATTCGCGTGCGGTCGCGCCGTCGGTGGTATAGCAGGCGACGCCGTTGGCAAATTCGTGAGAGTTCACGAGATCGATGGCTTCGGCGAAGTTGTTGACGCGCACGATGCCGAGCACCGGGCCGAAGATCTCCTCCTTGTAGATCTTCATCTCCGGCTTGACGTGATCGAACAGCGTCGCGCCGAGATAGAAACCATCTTCGCGTCCTTGCACGCGGTGCTTGCGGCCATCCGCTGCGAGGGTGGCGCCGCTTGCGATGCCGTCCTCGATGTAGCCGAGGATTTTCTTTCGGTGGGTGTCGGTGACGACCGGTCCCATGTCGGCATCGTCTTCCATGCCGTCCTTGATCTTCAACTTCGGGATGCGGTCCTTCAGTTTGGCGACGAGGTCGTCGGCGATGTGCCCGACCGCGAC
>JBBQCA010000134.1:0-9242 GCA_038318315.1 Burkholderiales bacterium
CACCGGCGAGTTGCGCACGATCCACTCGCGCGTCTCGTGGATGTTCTTGCCGGTCGAGAGATCCATCACGGTGTCGCCGCCCCAGCGGATCGCCCAGGTCATCTTGTCGACCTCTTCGCCGATCGACGACGTGACCGCGGAGTTGCCGATGTTGGCGTTGACCTTCACCAGGAAGTTACGCCCGATGATCATCGGCTCGGACTCGGGATGATTGATGTTCGCGGGGATGATGGCGCGACCGCGCGCGACTTCATCGCGCACGAACTCGGGCGTGATCGTGCTCGGGATGGATGCGCCGAACGACTGGCCGGGGTGCTGGCGCAACAGCATCTCGGCCATCTTCGCGCCGGTGGGTCCCGCGTGCTTCAGGCTCTCGACGTAGCGCTCGCGCTCGAGGTTCTCGCGAATCGCGATGAACTCCATCTCGGGGGTGACGATGCCGCGGCGCGCGTAGTGCATCTGCGAGACATTCTTGCCGGCCAGCGCGCGGCGCGGACGCCGATGCAGGTCGAAGCGCAGCTCCGCGAGTTTCGGATCGGCAAGTCGTTCGCGCCCGAAGCGCGAGCTCGGTCCGGGCATCTCCTCGGTGTCGCCGCGCTCGGCGATCCACGCGGCGCGCAGCGCGGGCCGTCCCGCGCGGATGTCGATGCGCACCGACGGATCGGTGTACGGGCCGCTGGTGTCGTACACGAAGATCGGCGGGTTGGGTTCGATCGACGCCGGCACCGAATTTTTCAACTGCGCATGTGCAACCGGCCCCCCGAACACCGGCGTGTCGGACTGTTCGATCATCCGCATCGGCACCCGCAGATCGGGTCGCGAACCCTCGACATGGAACTTGCTCGAGCGCGGCAGCGGCGCGATCGCCGCGGAATCGACTTCGGCGGTGGCAGCCGTGAAGGGCAATGCGTGCGCGTCCTTGCGCGCCATGTCTGCGGGCGCGGGATCGGTAGTCGCGTGAATCAGGTTCGGGACGGCGGCGTTCATGAAGGCTCCAGAATGGGATACGAAGCCGGGACGTCGTCTCCACGGCTCCCTACGGCGGCATGTGACCATCGACAACATGCGCGCCCAGGTTCGAAGGGTATTTCTCGCGATGCCATGCGGTTCGCTTGCACATGAACCGCAGGCAAGGACCCCTGCGTGACGCGCGCACGGTATGCCTTCGCTTTGCAAATTGCAAGCCGCGGGGTGCAGCAACCAGTGCCGCCGTGAAGTGCAGGCAAATTGGGGGCGCCGCGATATACGCGTTCGGCCTTGCCGAACCCATCCGCCCGAAAGGTCGATTTGGTCGCGACGCGGCGAGCGTCTATCCTTGCGCGTTTCATCGGCCACCACTGCGTTTCGTCGCGCCGCGCTTGCGAGCGCGCCGTATGCGAGGCGACAATCGCGCGCTGAATGATGAACGCCCGGCTCGCAGAAGCCCGCATCCTTCAACGCACTTCCAGGCATCAACACGTCAAGACAGCCACCATGAGTACCAACTTGCCTCGTGACTTCGCGACCGAACGCGCGCGCGCGAACATGATCGAGCAGCAGATCCGCACGTGGGAGGTTCTCTCGCAGGACGTGCTCGACACTCTGCAGATCGTGCATCGCGAAATCTTCGTGCCCGAACCCTATCGCGCGCTCGCCTTCGTCGATACCGAAGTGCCGCTGGTCGTCGGGGGCGAGGAGACCGGCGAGACCATGCTGGCGCCGAAGTTCGAGGCCCGCATCCTGCAGGAAGTGGCGGTGCGCGCGAACGACACGGTGCTCGAGATCGGCACCGGCTCGGGCTACATGGCCGCGCTCCTGGCCTTCAAGGCCGAGCGCGTCGTGACGGTCGAGATCGATCCGCGCCTGAAGGCGTTTGCAGAATCCAACCTCGCGCGAGCGGGCGTGCGCAATGTGCGCGTGGACCTGGGGAACGGTGTCGGCAGCGGCGTCGACAACCGCGGCGTCGGATGGCCCGCGATCGGCCAAGTCGACGTCCTCGTCGTCTCCGGTTCGTTGCCGTTCCTACCCAAGTCGCTGCTCGAGCAGGTTCGCATCGGCGGGCGCCTCGCAGCCGTGATCGGCGACGCGCCGGCGATGACGGCCGAGATCTGGCGCCGCACCGGCGAGGAGACCTGGGACACGGTCAGGATTTTCGAAACCGTCGTCAAGCGGCTGCGCGATGTGCCGCGCCGGTCGCAATTCGTTTTCTAGGTGCTCGCGTTCCGACCATGGAGATCCACGCATTGAGCGCACCCGACTTGGCCTCGTGGCTTGCCGACGCAAGCCGCGTGCGCCCGATGCTGCTCGATGTGCGCGAACCCTGGGAGTTCGCGACCTGCCGGCTCGACGAGTCGCATTCGATTCCGATGCGCGACGTGCCTGCGCGAATCGACGAGATCGATCTCGACGCGCCTGTCGTCTGCATCTGTCATCACGGCGCGCGCAGCATGCAGGTCGCGTCCTTTCTCGCCGCGCGCGGCGCGACCGACGTGCACAACCTCACCGGAGGCGTGGCGGCGTGGGCGCATCAGGTCGATGCGTCGTTCCCGACCTATTGACGATCCTGAATCCGAACACTGCGACATTCGCTTCTACCTTCCTTCCCGACTTCTTCCTACAACGATCCCGACGACTGCGCGATGCGAGACCAACACTTGAATGAACGCAAACGCGTGTGGCGCTCGTTGCTCCCTCGCATTCATGGTCGCGCGGCGATCGTCATCGCGCTCGGCACGATCGGAGCCCACGCGGCGAATGCGGCCGACCTGATCCAGACCTATCGCGATGCGGCCACCAACGACGCGCAATACGCGTCGGCGCGCAACCTGCTGCTCGCCGGTCGCGAACGCCTGCCGCAAGGACTGTCGCTGCTGTTGCCGCAGATCAACGGCACCGCCTCGGGCTCGCGCGTCAATGCCCAGATCACCGAGCCGCAACCCTTCGGCGGCTTTTCCTCGACCTACAACCAGCGTGCCTACACGCTGTCGTTGTCGCAACCGCTGTTTCGGTGGGGCAACTATCAGCAGTATCAGCAGGGCAAGCTGAGCGTGCTGCTCTCCGAAGCGCAGTTCGCGCAGGCCCAACAGGATCTGATCGTGCGCGTCACCCAGGCCTACTTCGACGTGCTGTATGCCGAGGACAGCATCAACTACATCGTCGCGCAGAAGGCCGCCATCTCCGAGCAGCTCGCCTCCGCCAAGCGCAACTTCGAAGTCGGCACCACCACCATCACCGACACCAACGACGCGCAGGCCAAATACGATCTTGTGATCGCGCAAGAAATTCTGGCGCGGAGCAATCTCGACATCGCGCACGCGGCGCTTCAACAGATCATCGGCAAGGCGCCGGGCAACCTCGCGCCGCTGGTGCGGGATGTGCAATTGTCCGCACCCCAACCGGCCGAGATCGAGCCCTGGGTGTCGTCGGCCGAACAGCAGAACTACCTCGTCGCGCAGAATCAGGCCAACCTCGAGATCGCCAGGCGCCAGATCGAAGTCAACCGCGCGGGCCATTACCCGACGCTCGACCTGGTAGCTTCGCGCACCTACAGCAACACCGGCAACACCGGCTTTTCGGCCGTCGCTTCGCAGACCAACAACGCGATCGGACTGCAGCTGAGCGTGCCGATCTATTCCGGCGGATTCACGTCGTCGAAAGTACGCGAAGGCATCGCGCTTGCCGACAAGGCCGAGAACGATCTCGACTTCTCCAGGCGCACGGCCGCGCAGAGCGCGCGCCAGGCCTACTTCGGCGTGACCAGCGGGCTCGCGCAGGTGCGCGCGTTGCAGGCGGCCGAGGTGTCGAGCCAGAGCGCGCTCGATTCCAACAAGCTGGGCTATCAGGTCGGCGTGCGCGTCAATATCGACGTGCTCAACGCGCAGCAGCAGCTCTTTTCCACGCAGCGCGATCTTGCGCGGGCTCGTTACGACACCCTGCTCAACGGCTTGCGCCTGAAGTCCGCCGCCGGCACGCTGACCGAGGACGATCTCGCACGCATCAACGCGTTGTTGCTGCACTGACGCAGCACTGATCGATGCTCGGGCCCGGAATAGAACCGGGCGCGCGCGCGTTCGCTCCTCGACGATCGGCATCACGCCGGTCGCGCATCTCAGGGACGAATCATGAATATTCATGTATTGCGTGTATTGCAGCTGCGAGCCTCGCGACTTTCCGCTTTCCTCGGTACCGCTGTCGTGCTCGCCGCGTGTGCCGGGATGAGCGACGGCATGATGCCGGCGAAGGTCACGGACGGTGCGATGACCAACCCCGCAGGCATGACGCTCTACACCTTCGACAAAGATACGGCAGGCAGCGGCAAGAGCGTCTGCAATGGACCGTGCGTCGCCATCTGGCCCGCGTTCAGCGCACCGGCCGAAGCGAAGGCGGCGGGTGACTGGAGCATCGCGACGCGCGACGACGGTTCGCGCCAGTGGGCCTACAAGGGCAAGCCGCTGTACATGTTCGCGCGCGACGCCAAACCCGGTGACAAGACCGGCGACGGCTTCAACAACAACATCTGGCACGCCGCGCGGCCGTGATCGGGCTTCACGTCGGCCTTCGTCGTTTCGCATCGCCATGAGTCGCATGCCATGAGCTTCAGCGGCGCGGAGCTCGAAGCGCTGATTCCGCGGCTGCGGCGCTATGCGTACTCATTGGCGCGGCATCCGGTGCGCCCCGACGATCTGGTACAGGACGCGCTCGAACGCGCATGGTCGCGCCGCAGGCAATGGCAGCACGGCACCGACCTGCGCGCTTGGGTATTCGCGATCCTGCACAACGTGTTCATCAGCGACATGCGGCGCTTCGCCGCGCGCGGCTACGACCCCGATACGATCGATGCGGACGATCGCATCGATGCCAGCACCGACCGCACCCATCATCAGGGCGTGACACTCGATCTGGAGCGCGCGCTCGCGGCGCTGTCCGCGGAGCAACGCGCGGTGGTGCTGCTGGTCGGGCTCGAAGACCTCGGCTATCGCGAAGCCGCGCAAGTCCTCGGCATTCCGATCGGAACCGTCATGTCGCGCCTCGCTCGCGGACGTGCGCGCCTGCGTGAGCTGATGGAAGGGGGGCTGCCCGCGCATCGCGAGAGCCCGCAGAGTCCCTCTTCCTCGCGCTCCGATCCCTCGGCCCCGCTGCAAGTGGTTCGCCGCAACGTTCACTGACTACCGCGCCGTCACTTCCCGCCGTCACTTCCGCTTCCGATCATGAACCAGCGCCTCGAGACCTATCAGCTTCACGCCTATGTCGATGGTGAACTCGCACCCGACGATGTCGTCGCGGTCGAACGCGCGCTCGCCAATGACCCGGCGGCCGCGGCCGAGGTCGCCGCTTTGCGCGCGCAGAAGAACGCGCTGCACACACACTTCGATCCCGTGCTGGACGAGCCGCATCGACTCTCGTTGGGCAACGCGAGGAGCGCGGCCGCGCCCATGCGCATGGGCGCATGGATGTCATCACGCCAATGGGTGGGAGCCGCGCTCGCGGCAACGCTGGTCCTCGGCATCGGGATCGCGGCCGGCTGGTTCGCGCGCGGTGACGCGGACGTTCGCAACGCGCTTGCGCGTGCCGAGGGCGGCTCGTCGAGCCGCGCCGTCGCCGCCAGCGATGCGCGCTTCGGCGACTTCGTTCGCGTCGCCGCGGTTTCACATGCGATCTACACACCCGAGGTCCGCCACCCCGTCGAGGTTCCCGCCGCCGAAGAAGCGCATCTGGTCGCGTGGCTCTCCAAGCGTCTCGACGCGCCGCTGGTGGTGCCGCATCTGGGCGACGCGGGATGGAATCTGCTGGGCGGCCGGCTATTGCCCGCGCAGGTCGGGCCGGTCGCGCAATTCATGTACCAGGACGGTCGCGGACATCGGCTCACGCTCGCGGTATCTCATGCGAAAGGCGGCGCGGCCAGGGACGTCTCGGGCGAACGCGTGCCGACCGTGCGTCGTGACGCGATGGCTGCGTCCACCGCGCCGACTCCCGCATTTCGCATCACCGAGGAAAACGGCAACACGACCTTCTACTGGATCGACACGGACTATGGCTACGCGCTGACCGGCAAGCTCGCGCGCAGCGAGATGACCGAACTCGCGGGCCGCGTCTATCGGCAACTCGATCGCTGAGACGCGAACGAGGCGGTCGAAGCGTGGCACAGTGGCGTCTCGTCGCCACTGCGCGCGGCTACTCATTCCCACCGCTCGATGAACATCGCCGACCTGCGCAGCACCTATCGTCACGCCACGCTACTCGAAAGCGACGTCGACGCCGATCCCTTCGTGCAATTCGATCGCTGGCTTGCCGAAGCGATCGCGGCACAGGCCCCCGAGCCCACCGCGATGACCCTCGCGACCGTCGATGCAAACGGTCGGCCTTCGGCGCGCGTCGTGTTGTTGAAGGGCCTGGACCTGCAGAAGACTTTGCCCGCGTCATCGACACCGGCATCGGAACGCGGCTTCGTGTGGTTCACGAATTACGAGAGCCGCAAGGGTCACGAGCTCGCATCGCGCGCAGAAGCCGCGTTGTGTTTCTTCTGGCCCGACCTCGAACGCCAGGTACGCGTCGAGGGCCGCGTAGAGATGACCAGCGCCGAAGAATCGGATCGCTATTTCGCGTCGCGACCGATCGCCTCGCGCATCGGCGCATGGGCCTCGCCGCAGAGCACGGTGATCGCATCGCGCGCCGAGATCGAGGCGCGCGAGCGCGAGCATCGCGAACGCTTTCGCGTGACGGGCGACGAGGAAAGCGCGATCATCCCGCGCCCGCCGCACTGGGGCGGCTATCGACTCGTACCCCGCCTCGTCGAGTTCTGGCAGGGCCGTCCGTCGCGGCTGCATGACCGCATCGTCTATCGCGGCGGCGACGGCGCGTGGGCCATCGCGCGACTCGCGCCTTGAGTGATCGAGCAGGCGCTCTACTTCCCGCGCTACTTCCCGCTTTACTTCCCGCTTTACTTCCTCATCTCGCTCCAGGTCTTGCGAAACTTCGCGACCTTCGGCCCCACCACCGCCGCGCAATAACCCTGGTTGGGATTGTTCGGAAAATATTCCTGGTGATAGGCCTCGGCGCGGTAATACTCGGGCGCGGCGTCGAGTTGCGTGACGACCTTCGAGGGCCATTCCCGGGCGGCCTCTTCGATCACTTCCTTGGCGGTCTCCTGCTGCTCGGGCGAGTGATAGAAAATCACCGATCGATATTGCGTGCCGCTATCGGCGCCCTGGCGATTGAGCGTGGTCGGATCGTGGATCGTGAAGAAGACCTCGAGGATCTGCCGATAGCTGATGACCTTGGGATCGAATTCGATGCGCACGACCTCGGCGTGACCCGTGGTGCCCGAGCAGACCGCGTTGTAGCTGGGGTTCGCGCTGGTGCCGCCCGAATATCCCGACTCGACATCGACCACGCCTTTCAAGTCCATGTAGACCGCCTCGGTGCACCAGAAGCAGCCGCCGCCGAGCGTGGCGAATTCGTGGCCCGGGCGCGGCGTATCGGCGAGTGGGTGAGCGATGGACATGCGGACTCCTCGAGTTGAATTTGATGGGAATAGTCGCGGCGATGACGCCAAGCTTACATTTCGCGCAGCAGATGCGACTGCACCTTGCCCATTGCGTTGCGCGGCAGGCGATCGACGAACACGATGCGCGCGGGATGCTTGAAGCGCGCGAGCCGGGCCTCGAAGGCCGCGGCGATCGCGGCTTCGTCGGGCGCCGCCGCATCTTCATCTTTCGCGCGCACCACGAAGGCCGCCGGCACTTCGCCCCAGCGTTCGTCGGGCACGCCCACGACGGCAGCTTCGACGATGCCGTCGATCGCGAGCAACAACTCCTCGAGCTCGGCCGGATAGATGTTCTCGCCGCCCGAGATGATCAGGTCACGGCAACGGCCGACGACCTCGATGCAGCCATCGCCATCGCGACGCGCAAGATCGCCGGTGGCGAACCAGCCGTCGCGAAAGCCTTCGGCAGGCGACTCGCGCCAGTACCCCTGCATCACGTTGGGCGCGCGCACAAGGACCTCACCGACCGCATCGCCCTTCACATCGACACCTGCGTCATCGACCACCCGAACCGATCGCTCGAAGCACGGCCAGCCCGCGAAGCCCGGCTTGCGCAGCGCATCTTCGGCCTTGAGCGCGACGGTCACCGGCCCGGTCTCGGTCGATCCGTAGATCTGGCCGAGCGGCACGCCGCGCGCATGCACGGCCTCGATCAGCGCGCGCGGGATGATCGACGAGCCGGCCATGATCGCGCGCAGGCACGACAGGTCGGTGGCGGACCACGCGGGGTGCGCGATGGCGGCACGCAGGGTCGCGGGCACCATCAAGGTCTGCGTCGGGCGCATGACCGCGATCGCATCCAGCCACGCGCCCGCATCGAAACGCGGTTGCAGGGTCACTTCCGCGCCGGCGAGCAGGGCGGGCAAGGTCTGGATGCACAGGCCGCCGACATGAAACAGCGGCAACACCGTCAGCACGCGATCGTCTTCACGCATCGCGTGCGCTGCGATCGATGCGATTGCGTTCGCGAGCATGCCGCGATGCGTGTGCAGCGCGCCCTTCGGTGCGCCGGTCGTGCCCGAGGTGTAGGCCAAGAGCAGCGGTGCATCGCCGCCGACCGCCTCGAAGTCGTCGTCGCTCGCCGCCGCCGTGCCATCGTCCGCAAGCAGATCGCTCAATCCATGGATGCGCGCGTGGACGCGAACTTGTCGCAACGTCTTCTCGCGGTCCGCAGTCGCAGGCGCTTGCGACGAGACGAGGTCGTGCGCGAGCGCCAACGCGGCTGCGCCAGCGTCGCGATGCTGCGCGTCCGTCACGAGCGCATGCAACTGCGCATGCGCAACGATCGCCGCCAGCTCGGGCACCGCGAGCCGCGTGTTCAACGGAACGAACACGGCGCCGATGCGCGCAAGCGCGAACAGCAACACCAGTTCTTCGGATCGATTCGCACCCAGGTACGCCACGCGATCGCCAGTGCGAACGCCCCATGCGTTGCGCAGACGTGCGCTTGCAAGACCGATTGCCTCGCGCAACTGGCCGCGCGTCAAGCTGCGACCTTCGGCACGCAGCGCGATGCGATCCGCATCGGCGTCCGCCCGCGCGCCGAGCGCGGTATGGACTGCCCCGGCGGGACTCACGCTCAGTCCTTCTCGCCGGCCTCGTAGAGCGCTTCGCGCCCGATGCGATCCATGCACAGCTCCGCAGTCCACGGCAGCATCAGCGCGCCGCAGCGGCTGTCGCGATACAGGCGTTCGAGCGGCAGGTGCTTCATCATCGCCTG